>DATECU010000372.1:0-42618 GCA_035286745.1 Vicinamibacteria bacterium
CAAATGACGACTCAAGAGTAACAGCCCGGCCCTGTTCTGTCAACGAAAAGTCGAAGGCCGCAACGGTCGCGGGCGCTCCAGCCCCCGGGTCCTCAGACAGAATCCGCAGTCTCCGGCGCCTTCGCCGCCCCGACCGGCTCCAGGTTCGAGATCGCCGCGTCCATCATGGCGTGCGGCGTCTTGATGGTGCCGGGGCCCACGGCGTCGAGACCAACCCGCACACCCGCCCCTTCCCCCGCACTGCCCCGAACCGCCAGGCTCAGCCGCTCGGCCAGCGGCGCCGCCGTCGAAGCGGAGGTGCAGGGGGCGAGCAGAGCGAACCGCGATCCGTCAAGCCGCGCCGGCACGTCGGGGGCCCGCGAACCGGCCCGGAGAGCGCCGGCAACACTGCGCAGAAAGCGGGCGGCCTCCGGACCTCGGTCATCGGCGGCCTCCCCCGGAGCCTTGACCTCAAGAACGATGAGCGACAGGGGCAGCTGGTAGCGTTCGGCGAAAGCCAGTTCCTGGGTCAACCGCTCGTGGAAACGGTGAGCGTTGAGCAGGCCGGTCAAGACGTCCTCGCCGGACAGGGCCGCCAGTCGATCGGCCTGGCGGCCCAAGACCGCGCCGAAGGCCGAGAACACGAGGAGCGTCGACAGCAGCACGTAGAGATAGATTGCCCGATCGCGGGCCAGCTCGTGCCAGCCGGGGGGCCTCCCGGCCAACAGGGACTGAACCAGGAACAGCCCCCCCGGCGCACCTAGCGACAAAGCCGCCCCGGCCAGGGCGTGGAGCCGCCAGCGCGGCCCGGGCCAAGGAGGTTCATGGTTCGGAATCTGAGCCCGGCGCTCGGCTCCGGAGAGCGGGTCCGACGAGCCGGGGCTCACCCTCACGCCTGCCGGGGTCGACAAAGCAGCAAGGGGATGTCGCTCCGGCGCATGACCTTGTCGGCCACGCTCCCGATGAGCAGCCGGGACAAGCCACCCCGCCCGTGGGTAGCCATGGCGATGAGATCGGCCCTGGTCGTCCGAGCCGCCTCCAGGATGGCGCGGGCCAGGTGGCTGGAGACCACAACGCGGGTCTCGACGCTCTGGCCGCGCTCGGCCAGCCGGGCGGCGACCCGCGCCAGGTAATCCTCGGCCTGGCCCTCCCGCTTCTGGCAGCCTTCGGCGGCAGGGGAGGCCGCCAGAGTTCCCCCCGGCAGCCGACCCAACCAGGCCGAGGGTTCGGTGACATGCACCAGCACGTACTGGGAGCGGCTCAACTCGCCCAGAGCCAGCGCCTGGGGTATCGCCTCTTCGGCCAGCAGGGATCCATCCAGGGGCACCAGGATTCGCCGCACTTCCGGCTCACCGGGCGCCAGCGCGCTGTCGTCCGCAAAACGCAGGACCAGGAGCGGCACCGCGCTGCTGCGGACCAGGGTGTCGACCACACTGCCCAGCCAAAGGCGCTCGAACCCGCCGTGGCCGTGAGTAGTGGTCACGATGAGGCCGGCTCGCTGGCGGGCCGCCTCCGCCGCCAGGGTGGGGGCGATGGGGCCATCGAGGAGCGCGACCTCGACCTTGACTCCGGGAGTGCCCGCCAGTCGGCGCTGCACCTCCTCGAGATAGGCGGCCTCGTGCTCCCGCTTGAGGGCGGTCACCTCCTCGTCGACCACCGGCATCCCCTCCAGGGAGATGGGGGTGCGGGTGTGGGGAACGTGGACCCGCGCCAAACGCAGCCTGGCCCCCGAGCGGCGCGCCAGCATGGTGGCCCAGGGCAGGGCCCGTTCGCTGAACGCCGAGCCGTCCAGGGGAACCAGCAGCGAGTCGTACAAGGAGCCCTCCTTCCCGGCCGGGTCAAACGTCAAACGTCAATCAAGGATCGCCCGGTCACGTCCTCAACGGCCTCGATGACCAGCGGCAAGTACAGGCACAAACTGCACTCCCCACGGTCACGCAGCCGACAACCTCCACTCGGTCCAGGGGTTTCGCAACGGCTGCACACGTCGCGCTCAACCGCCTCCAGGTAGTCGGCGAGGCGGCGGCTGCGCACGCTCAAGATGGTGTCGACGATCAGCTCGAGGTGCGTGTCCAGCGGGCAGCCACGGCTCTGGTCGAGGCGACACTCCCCGCTCTCGCTGCCGTCCAAGCACAGCGGGCAGACGCGAAGGCGGATGGCTTCTCGCATGGGCCCGAGGTCCCGCGTGCCATCGATCATGGTGCTCTCTCCCCTGCCGCTTCCACCTCACCTGACCGAGGTGCAAGCGCGATGCCGTCTCAAAGCGAGCGAACGCGAGTGCGGAGAGCATTGTCGCGCAAAACTCACGGCGGAAGATGGCAAATCCGCAAAAGGGTGTCGATCACGCCGGCTCGGCCGGGGCGCCAAACGCCTGAAGCCACGGCTCTTCAAGGAGTTGCGAGGCGGCGCCTGAGCTGGCACGCCACTTGGTTCCGACATTGCAGGAGGAGCGCCCATGGGACACACCACCACCACCGCGAGGGCCTTTCATCCGGGCCTGGAGCCAAAGATCGAGTTCCGTTTTCGGAGCCTGGTGCTGACGGAGCCCGATTCCCTGGTCAAGGGCCGGAGTACGACTGTGGGTGTGTCGCTGGTCATTCACGGCCTGATCCTCCTGGCCGTGATCCTGGTGCCCCTCTTCTACGAGGACGTCCTGCCGCCGCCGAGCGAGGCGCTGCGCGCGTTCTTCGTCTCACCGGCGGAGGTCGCTCCTCCTCCTCCGCCTCCTCCGCCCCCCGCCGCCGGGCCCCGGGCTGTGACCCGGGCCCCG
Organism: Vicinamibacteria bacterium; assembly: GCA_035286745.1. GTDB lineage: Bacteria > Acidobacteriota > Vicinamibacteria > Fen-336 > Fen-336 > DATECU01. Next base: position 2,750 of record DATECU010000372.1, read on the forward strand.
GCGGCCCCTCGCCCGCTGGAACCGGCGAGCTTCGTGGCGCCCATCGAGATCCCACCTGAGATCAAGCCGGAAGAAGGACTCGACCTCGGCGTCGAAGGCGGTGTGGCGGGTGGTGTCGAAGGTGGAGTTCCTGGCGGGGTGATCGGTGGCGTCATCGGCGGCCTGCCGGACACGGCCCCGCCGCCGAGAGTGGTGCGGGTAGGCGGGTTGCTGACGGCCCCCAAGCTGTTGCGTCGAGTGGAGCCGATCTTCCCTCCCTTGGCAACCCAGGCCAGGCTCTCCGGGCTGGTGATCCTGGAAGCGCTCGTTGACGTGCGGGGGCTGGTCCAGGAGGTGAAGGTGCTCCGCGGAGCACCTCTCTTTGACGAGGCCGCAGTGACGGCGGTCAGGCAGTGGCGCTATCAGCCGCTTCTGCTCAACGGCCAGCCCACGGCCTTCATCTTGACGGTGACGCTCCGGTTCAACCTCCAAACGCCTGGCAAGACCGACCTGTAGTCGCGGGGCCGGTCCCGACGCGGGTCCCTTCACGGGCCGCTGAGCCCCTATCGAGCGCCAGGCCTTCCCTCGACCGTCGCCCTTCTTGCGCCATCCATTCCCGGGCGGCGCAATCCATGCGCGTCTGTGGTCTCGACACGCTCGCGAACCGCCCCGGGGCGGGTCGGCGCAGGAATTGCTGTACGATGTTGAGCGCATGAAGGGCAAGACGAGCCAGGAGCTGAAGGAAGCCTACGAGTCTCGCGTCCGGGATCTGGAGGCGGCGCTCGAGCGCAGGGAGCGGGAGCTTGCGGTGTTGTCGGAGGTTGCTTCCCGGGTCCATGGCGCGGTCGAGTTGACCGCCATCCTGAACATCGCGATCGAGGAGATCCTCTCCGGGATGGACCTCAAGGCCGCGTGGGTCTTCATGGGGGACGAGAAGGACCAGGTCCTCCATCTGGCCGCCGAACGGGGCGTCTCCCCCAAGTACCTGAGCGCCGTGCGCAAGGAAGGCCTGGGTGAATGCCTGTGCCCGGAGGTGTTCTGGGGTGGGCATCGCATGATGGCCCGCAACACCACCCAGTGCCCGCGGATGCCCCACCTGGTGGACGGTCTCAGCTCGCCGGTCGCCCACGCCTGCGTTCCGCTCCGCTTCGAGGGAGCTGCCCGCGGCGTCTTGAACGTGGCCGCCCGACCTGGAGAGCTGTTCACGGACGATGAGCTGCGGTTTCTGGAGACTCTGGGCCACCAGGTCTGCCTGGCGGTGGAGCGAGCCCGCCACCTGGAAGCCGAGCAGCTCCGGAATCAAGAAGCCCGGGCTCTGGCGGCCATCAACAAGGCCATCGGCGGCTCTCTGGACGTGAATGCAGTGCTGACGGCGGTCGGCGACTCCGCACGGGAGACGTTGGGGGCCGACCGGGTCCACATTTTCCTGGGAGCCGGATCCCGGCACCTGGTAGTGGCGCACCTCTCCGGCCTCCCCCACCCCGAGCTCATCGAGGGCCAGGCGCTCGACCTCTTGGCGCTGCGGGCCAACCTCCAGATGCGGGCCATCCAGGAGCGCCGGGTCTACACCATCGACGACTGGACGAACGACGAGCGGGTGAACCGGGACCTGGCCCGGCGTTGGGATGCCGCCTCCGGGATCGTGATTCCCCTGGTGGCCCGCGACCATACGTTGGGCGCGATGACGGTGGTGCGCACCAGCCGACACCACTGGACCGAAGAGCAGGTGGAGGTGGCGGAGGCGCTGGCCGCCCAGGCCTCGGTGGCCATCGAGAACGCCCGCCTCTACGAGGAGGCCAAGCGGGCCTACCAGGAGCTGCGGGATGCCCAAGCCCGCATCATCCAGACGGAGAAGATGGCGGTCCTGGGCACCTTCGCCTCCGGCCTGGCCCACGAGGTCCGAAACCCGCTCAACTCCATCGCCCTGCAGCTCTCGCTCCTGGAGCGGCGAGCCGCCACCCTGGAGGGGGGGGTGGCCGCGCAGATTCGAGACCTGATCGGCATCATCCGCGAGGAAGTGAAGCGGTTGGACAGCCTGGTCTCCGACTTCCTCCTCTTCTCCCGCACCAAGCGGGTCCACCACCAGCCGGTGGCCCTGGACTCCCTGCTGGACGAGGTGGTGCGCCTGCTCCGACCCGAGGCCAAGGCGGCGGGCGTCGCGCTCAGGCGCGAACGCTGCGGCGAGCCCGCCCCCAAGCTGCCGCTCGACGCCGAACGCCTGAAGCAGGTGGCGATCAACCTGATCCGCAACGCCCTGGAGGCGATGCCGGACGGCGGCAACGTGGTGGTGGAGGACGGGCTCTTGGACGGCAGCGCCTGCCTCAGGGTGCGGGACGACGGCCCCGGCTTGCCGGAGGGCATCGACGTGTTCCAGCTCTTCGTCACCACCAAACCCAAGGGCACCGGCCTCGGTCTTTCCATCGCCCAGCAAATCGTGTCCGAACATGGGGGAGACATCGCCGTGACCAGCAAACCCGGCCAGGGGGCCGAGTTCACCGTCCGGCTACCGCTCAACCCGCCGGAAGAGCTCTTTGAGAAGGTAAGCAGCTATGAGCACTAGAGGTCGAATCGTCGTCATCGACGACGAAGTCAACGCCGCCACCGCCCTGGAGACCCTGCTTCGCGAGGACGGCTACGAAGTGGCCTCGGCCCACGACGCCCGGGGCGGGTTGCTGCTGCTCGAGAAGGCGGAGCCCGACGTGGTCCTGACCGACCTGCGCATGCCGGGCATGGACGGTCTCGAGCTCCTGCAGAAGGTGAAGGAAGTGCGTCCCGAGACCATGGTCATCCTGATGACCGCCTACGGCACCGTCAAGACCGCCGTCAAGGCCATGAAGCTGGGCGCCGAGGACTACCTGGGCAAGCCCATCGACGTGGAAGAGCTGGAGGTGGTCCTCCAGAAGGTCATCGAGAAGAAGCGCCTGCAAGAGGAGGCCCGCTTTCTCCGCGACCGGCTGGACCACAAGTACCGATTGGACAACCTGGTGGGCGAGAGTCCAGAGATGCTGGCGGTCTTCAAGACCATTCGTCAGGTGGCCACTTCCAACGCCTCGGTCCTGCTTCTTGGCGAGAGCGGCACCGGCAAGGAGCTGTTCGCGCAGGCTCTGCACCAAAACAGCCCGCGCCGCAGCAAGCCCTTCATCCGAGTGGCCTGCGCCTCGCTGCCGGAGACCCTGCTGGAGAGCGAGCTGTTCGGCCACGAGAAGGGCTCCTTCACCGGCGCCATCGCCAGCCGCGCCGGGCGCTTCGAGATCGCGGACGGCGGCACCCTGTTCCTGGACGAGATCGGCGACATCACCCCCACCGTGCAGGTGAAGCTCCTGCGCTTCCTGGAGGAGCGGGAGTTCGAGCGGGTGGGCGGCAACCGCACCTACAAGGTCGACGTGCGCATCGTGGCGGCCACCCATCGCGACCTGACCAAGAAGCTGGAGGAAGGCTCCTTCCGGGAAGACCTCTTCTACCGGCTCAACGTGATCGAGATCCACATCCCGACGCTCAGGGAGCGAGCCGCCGACATCCCGCTCTTGGCCCTCCACTTCCTCCGCAAGTACGCGGCCGCCAACGGCAAGGACATCCAGGGATTGTCGGACGAGGTGATGGCGCTGCTGCTCCGCCACACCTGGCCCGGCAACGTCCGGGAGTTGGAGAACGCTATCGAGCGCGCCGTGGTGCTGGCCGACCAGTCGGTGCTGGCGCCCGTTCACTTCCCCACCCTGCGCAAGCTGGGGGCGAGTGTGGCGGCACCCTCGCCCGGATCCACCGGCATGGGGGTGGCCATTCCCGGCAGCTCCCTGGGCGAGATCGAGAAGGAGGCCATCCTGCGCACCCTGGAGGCGGTGGGCGGTTCGACCTCTCGGGCCGCGGCCATGCTCAAGATCAGCCCCCGCAAGATCCAGTACAAGCTCAAGGAATACCAGCAGCAAGGAGCGCTGATCCCCCGGCCGGCCCGAGGCACGGCCAAGGTCGCCGGCTAGGCTGTCGCCGCCGGTTCGGGGGTGAAAAGAACCTTCAGGAGCGGATGGTCAGGACCGGACAGGTGGCCCTGCGGACCACCTGGTTGGTCGTGGAACCGAAGACCAGGAGGTCCAGGACGCTGCGCCCCTGAACCCCCATGACGATGAGATCGGCGGCCTGCTCCTCGGCGATCTGGAGGATCTGCTTGTAGGCCTTGCCTTCGGTCACCATCTCGATCGGCTGACACCAGTTGCGGACCTCTTCCGGAACCGCGCGGCTCAGGCGGGCCCGCAGCTCGGCTTCCATGAGGTTTCGGTACTCGCGGAGCCCGGGGTGCCGGTGCTGGTCCTCCGGGATGTCCTCGATGACGTGGAGAAGCGTCAGTTGCGCGTTGGCCTCCTGGGCCAGCGACAAGGCATAGGTGAGGGCCCTCGACGACGACTCCCAGAAGTCCAGGGCGCAGAGAATCCGCTTGAAGAGAGCGTGCGGCGGGGGCGTCGGCCTCTCGCCGGGCCCGCACACCATGACCGGACAGGAGGCACGCCTCAGCACCTTCTCCGCCACCGAACCCACCGCCCAGCGCTCGAGTCCGCTTCGGCCGTGGGAGCCCAGCACCAGCAGGTCCGCGGCGCCGGCCCGGGCCTGCTCGACGATCTTGGCCGCCGGGTTGCCGTCGGCAATGACCGTGGCTGACGGAATGCCGGCCCGAGTCGCGGGCTCCGCAAACCGCCCCAGCTCGGCCTGGACCTGGTCGCGAGGCACCGGCTCCAGCGTCGACGGGGTTACGCTCGGCGGATACGCCCACACGCCGGCAGCGTGAGGGACCACGTGAAGGATGGACAGCTCCGCCTCGTACCACTGAGCCAGACCGATGGCGTGATCACGAGCCCGCTCGGAGAACACCGAGAAATCGCAAGGACACAGGATGCGCCGGATCTCGATCATGGCGACCTCCGCAAGGCGACGTCTTTGAAGGACGAGCGTGCAAGCCGGGTGCCCGGTCGGCTCCGGAACGCTAGGCGCGTGCCGGCGGGCTTCGCGCGATCGGTACTCGCAAAGAAGGCGCTCTCCGCTGGTTTCCCCGCATTTCCTGCCGTGCGGTCCGAGCCCTTCGGCGGTCTGGCGAGGGAAACCAGCTCCTCCCTCCTGGCACGCCCCTTGTTCCTTGTCCCTCCCGAGCAGGCCAGTTGCACGGGGCCGAGGAGGATGGGAATGGAGCGTTTCAATCTGCATCGCGGGACCGACGGACGAGCCAGCCTCGAAGTCCCCTACCGCGGCACTCGCCTGCTAAGGCACCCCATGTACACCAAGGGCTCCGGCTTCACCGAGGAGGAACGCATCGCCTTCGGGCTGGAAGGCCTGTTGCCGCACGCTGTCTCCAGCATCGAGGTGCAGCGGAAACGGGTGTACGACAACATCGCCCGCAAGCCGGAGCCGCTCGAGAAGTTCATCGGCCTGGCGGCACTCCAGGATCGCAACGAGGTTCTCTTCTACCGCCTGCTGGTCGACCACGTCGAGGAGTTCCTGCCCGTGGTCTACACGCCCACCGTCGGCCGCGCCTGTCAGGAGTTCAGCCACATCTTCAGGCGCGCCCGCGGCCTGTGGATAACCCCGGGGCATCGGGGTCGCATCTACGACGTGCTCGGCAATGCGCCCTTCGCCGACGTCCGCCTGATCGTGGTCACCGACAACGAGCGGATCCTGGGCTTGGGCGATCAGGGAGCCGGGGGCATGGGAATCCCCATCGGCAAGCTGGCCCTCTACGTGGCCGCCGCCGGCATCCATCCCTCCCGGACGCTGCCCATCAGCCTGGACGTGGGAACCGACAACCCGGCCCTGCTGTCCGACGAGCTGTACCTGGGCTGGCGCGCCAAACGACTCCGGGGACCGGAGTACGACTCGCTGGTGGAGGAGTTCGTACAGGCGGTGAAGAAGCGCTTCCCCAAGGCCCTCTTGCAGTGGGAGGACTTCAAGAAGAACAACGCCTTCGCCCTGCTCGACCGCTATCGTAAGGTGCTGCCCAGCTTCAACGACGACATCCAGGGCACGGCGGCGGTGGCGGTGGCGGGCATGATCGCGGGTTGCCGGGTCAGCGGCATCCCGCTCAAGGAACAGCGGGTGGCCATCCTGGGCGCCGGAGCCGCCGGCGTCGGGATCGCTCGTCTCATCCGCAGCACGCTGGAGCGCGCGGGCGTCACCGGGGACGCCTTGACCCGCGCCACCGCCAACCTCGACAGCCGGGGCCTGGTGGTGGCCGACCAGGAGATCGCCGACGTCCACAAGCGCCCCTTCGCCTGGCCCAAGGCCCTCGCCGAGTCCCTGGGCCTGGAAGCCGGCAAGCCCAGGGACCTGGAGGCGGTGGTGCGGGCGATGAAGCCCACCATGCTGATCGGAACCTCGGGCGAGCCCGGCACCTTCACCGAGGCCGTCATTCGCGAGATGGCGCGGCACGTGGACCGGCCGGTGGTCTTCCCGATGTCGAACCCCACCAGCAAGTCGGAGGCGAAGCCCATCGACATCATGGCCTGGACCGAGGGTCGGGCTCTGGTGGCCACCGGCAGCCCCTTCGACCCGGTCCCCTGGGGTGGCCGCAACATCAAGATCGGCCAGGGCAACAACGCCTTCGTCTTCCCCGGCATGGGGTTAGGCGTGCTGATCTCGGAGGCTCGCGAGGTCACCGACTCGATGTTCGCGGCCGCCGCCGACCGCCTGGCCGCGGAGATCCACGAGGAGGACCTGGAATCCGGGAGCCTCTTCCCGCCGGTCCGCGACATCCGCCGGGTGACCGCAGCCATCGCCGAGAGCGTGGTGCGGGAGGCTCGGAACTGCGGCGTCGGCAAGGAGATCCCCGACAGTGAGATCCCAGAGCTGGTGTCGCGGACGATGTGGATGCCGGACTACCCCGCCCTGGAGCCAACCCAAGTCCGGGCCGACCCGAGCTTCGCCGTGGTGTGAGGAGAGAACGGAAGCCACCGAGGCGCAGAGGCGCAGCAATCAGCAGTCGGCTACGGCGGGTTACAGCGCCCTCCAGCCTCTCGCCGCCTGTCGTAGCTGAAAGCTGATCGCCGATCGCTGCCCCGTGTGGCGCATGGCCGCCGCCGCTATGCCTCCAGCACTTGCCGGATCTTGCGAACCAGGGTGTCGGCGCGGAACGGCTTCTGCAGGAAGGCCATCTCGCCGGCTGCGATGCCGTGGCTGAGCAGGGCATCCTCGGTGTGGCCGGAGACGTAGAGGACCTTGGTGTCCGGCCGTTGGGCGGTCAAGCGCTCGGCCAGCTCGCGCCCGTTCATGTCGGGCATCACCACGTCGGTGAGCAGCAGATGGATGCGACCCGCATAGCGCTCGGCCACCACCAGCGCCTCTCCGGCGTGGCGGGCTTCCAGAACCGTGTAGCCGAAGAGACGCAGCATGTCGCGGCCCAGCTCCCTCACCAGGTCCTCGTCCTCCACCAGCAAGATGGTCTCGGCCCCCTCCGGCAGCTCCGGGGCGGCGGTCGCCACCGGGCGAAGGGGGCCGGCACGGGCAGTACGCGGTAGGTAGATGCGAAAGGCGGTACCCTTGCCGGGCGCACTCTCGACGCAGATGGTGCCGGCGTTCTGCTGCACGATGCCATACACGGTGGCCAGTCCCAGCCCGGTCCCCTTGCCGGGCGGCTTGGTGGTGAAGAAGGGCTCGAACAGGTGCGACCTCACATCGTCATCCATGCCCACGCCGGTGTCGGACACCGAGAGCATCACGTGGGGTCCGGCCTTGGCGCCGGGATTGGCGAGGACAAAGGCCTGGTCCAGCTCCAGGTCCGCGGTTTCGATGGTGAGGATGCCCCCCTGGGGCATGGCGTCCCGGGCGTTGACCGCCAGGTTGACGAGCACCTGCTCCAACTGCACCGGGTCAGCCTCCACGATCCAACTGCTCTGGCGCGGTCCCCGCTGCAGGCGGACATCCTCGCCAATCACTCGGCGCAGCATGTCCTCGATGTCCACCACCACCGAGTTGACGTCCAGGGGCCGGCGCACCAGGACCTGCTTGCGGCTGAAGGCCAGCAGCTGGCGGGTGAGGGCGGTGGCTCGATCCGCCGCGTCTAACGCCCCTTGAGCGTGCTTGCGAAGCGGATCGTTGGCTCCCAGGTGACGTAGCAGCAGCTCCGCATAGCCGGCGATGGCGGTGAGCAGGTTGTTGAAATCGTGGGCGACGCCGCCGGCCAGGCGGCCCACCGCCTCCATCTTCTGAGCCTGACGAAGCTGCTCCTCCAGGCGCCGGCGCTCGGTGATGTCGACCAGGTAGCCCTCGATGGCCCTGAGCCCCCCCGTCTCGTCGAAGACGGGGGCCATGTTGACCATCACATGCAGGGGACGCCCATCCACCGAGCGCAGGTCCAGTTCTTGCCTGACCACGCCCTTGTGGGTGCGCAGGCGCTCCAGCACCTGTTGGCGCACCCGGGGCTGGAGATAAAGGCCGTTCACGCTGGCCCCGATCGCCTGCTCCAGGGAAGCGAAGCCGAGGATCTGAACGAAGGCCGGGTTGCAGTCCAGGATGCGGCCGTCCACCGAGGTCACGTAGGCGCCGGCCAGGCCCGCCTCGAAGAAGCGCCGGTAGCGCTCCTGGCTGCGGGAGAGGGCCTCTTCGGTCTGCTTGCGGGCGGTGATGTCCATCATCGCCCCCAGCAAACGAATGGGCTTCCCCGCCTGGTCGTAGATGGCGTAGGCGCGGTCGAAGACCCAGGCGTAGCTGCCGTCGGCGCGACGGAAGCGGTACTCGGTCCACCCGAAGGTCTCGCCCGCTTCCAGCCCGGCCTGCATCTGGCCGGTGACCCGGCTTTGATCGTCGGGGTGAATCCGCTCGACCCACCAGGTGTGGTCGGGGACGATCTCCTCCGGCGCATAACCGAAGATCACGCGGCCGCCGACGTTTCTCCAGGTGTGGCCGGTGGCGAGATCCAGGTCCCAGACCAGGTCGCTGGTGGCCCGCGAGATGAGGTCGAAGCGCTCCTGGGTCTTGAGCAGGGCTTCCTCGGTGCGCTTGCGGGTGGTAGTGTCCCTAACGGCCACCACCCGCACCTCCCGGCCGTGATAGGGCATGGGCCGGCCGCGGACCTCCACCGGGATCCGACTCCCGTCCTTGCGGACACCCACCGCCTCGGTCGGAGCTTCGTCTGGACTGGCCATGCCGCGCCGAACCTGCTCCTGCAGCTCGGGAGCCACGAAGCGGAACACCGACTGGCCCACCAGCTCGTGAAGCTCATAGCCGGACATGGCGAGAAGGGCGGCGTTGGCGTCGAGGATCACGCCGTTCTCGTGGATCAGCACCCCTTCGAAGGTGGCCTCGGAGAGGCGGCGAAAGCGCTCCTCACTTTCCCTGAGGGCTTCCTCCGCCTGACGGCGAGCCAGCTCGGCGACGCCCCCCTCGATGCCGGCCAGGGCCGAGCGCACAGCCCGGCAGTTCACGTCGTCAAGGCTCCCCAGCAGAACGATGGGCCGGTCTGGATAGCGACTCTTGAGGGCCGAGGGGACCTCTGCCACCCACGCGGTGCGATCATCGTCAACGATGGCGAGATCGAAGTCGCCGTCGTCCAGGGTGCGCCTGAAGGTGGTCCAGTCCGCAACCTCCTTGGCCTCGACCCTGGGATGCTCCAACTCCAAGTGATCGTGACAGGCGCGCCGCCTCGATTCGTCGGCCACGACCAGGAGCACATGCACCGGCGCTGTCACCCTCAAGCCCTCTGGACGACGCCGACTGTAGCACCAGACCGCTGCGGAGGGAATGTGACCAGCGCAAGCGCTACGTCGCGACCCAGGTCCGGAGAGCATTTTTTGCGAATATGATTGGGGCCGCGCGCCGCAAGTCAGCGAGTGAGCGCTGGCGCAGGTCGTGCAGCCGTTTCCCGGGGCCTGGTCCGGCTCCGATCTCGAACCGATTTCTCGAAGGTGATTCGCCATGACTGCTCGACGCCAGATCACAGTGGACGGCAACGAAGCCGCGGCCTCGGTCGCCCATCGGGTGAGCGAGGTTATCGCCATCTATCCCATCACCCCTTCGTCCACCATGGGCGAGCTGGCCGACGAGTGGTCGGCGGGCGGTCAGAAGAACCTCTGGGGCAACGTCCCAGAGGTGATCGAGATGCAGTCCGAAGGTGGCGCCGCCGGCGCCGTCCACGGAGCCCTGCAGGCGGGTGCGCTCAGCACCACCTTCACCGCCTCTCAGGGCCTGCTGCTCATGATCCCCAACATGTACAAGATCGCCGGCGAGCTGACGCCGTTCTGCATGCACGTGGCGGCGCGGACAGTGGCCACCCATGCCCTTTCCATCTTCGGCGATCACTCCGACGTCATGGCCTGCCGCCAAACCGGATTCGCCATGATGGCCTCGGGCTCCAACCAGGAGGCCCACGACCTGGCCGCCATCGCTCATGCGGCGACGCTGCGGGCTCGCATCCCCTTCCTCCACTTCTTCGACGGCTTTCGCACCTCCCACGAGGTGGCCAAGATCGAGGAGTTGACCGACGACGACCTCCGCGCGCTCTTGGACGAGCAGGCGATCGAGGCCCATCGCAAGCGGGCCCTGTCCCCCGACCATCCGGTGCTCAGAGGAACCGCCCAGAACCCCGACACCTTCTTCCAGGCGCGGGAAGCCGGCAACTCGTTCTACACCGCCTGCCCCGGCATCGTTCAGGAGACGATGGACCGCTTCGCCGCGCTCACCGGACGGCAGTACCGGCTGTTCGACTACCACGGCGACCCCAAAGCCGAGCGGGTCGTCGTGCTGATGGGCTCGGGCGCAGAAGCGGTGCACGAGACGGTGGACTTCCTGCTGGCCCAGGGCCAGAAGGTGGGCGTGCTCAAGGTCCGGTTGTTCCGGCCCTTCTCCATCAAGCACCTGCTGGCGGCCCTCCCCACCGCCGTCAAGTCCATCGCCGTGCTCGATCGCACCAAGGAGCCGGGCGCGGTCGGCGATCCCCTCTACCTCGACCTGGTGACCGCCTTGCGTGAGGCGCGGGAGACGTTGACCTCGCGCTTCGAGGTGAGCCCACGGGTTGTGGCCGGACGCTACGGCCTCTCCTCCAAGGAGTTCAACCCGGCCATGGTGAAGGCCATCTTCGAGGAGATGGCCAGGCCGGAGCCCCGGAATCACTTCACCATCGGCATCATGGACGATGTCACCCACACCTCGCTCGCCTACGATCCCGAGTTCGACCTGGAGCCCAAGGACCGCATCCGGGCCCTGTTCTTCGGGTTAGGCGCGGACGGCACGGTGGGGGCCAACAAGAACTCGGTCAAGATCATCGGCGAGGAGACCGACAACTTCGCCCAGGGGTATTTCGTCTACGACTCCAAGAAGTCCGGGGCCGTCACCGTCTCCCACCTGCGCTTCGGCAAGACACCCATCCGCTCTTCCTACCTGATCCGGCGCGCCGGCTTCGTGGCCTGCCACCAGTTCGGGTTCCTGGAGCGCTACGACATGCTCGAGTACGCCGAGCCGGGTGCCGTCTTCCTGCTGAACGCGCCCTTCCCGGCGGACCAGGTCTGGGATCGGCTGCCGCGTGAGGTGCAGCAGGACATCCTGGACAAGAAGATCAAGGTGCACGCCATCGACGCCGACCAGGTGGCCCAGGCGACCGGGATGGGGGGGCGTATCAACTCCATCATGCAGACCTGCTTCTTCGCCATCTCCGGGGTGCTGCCCCGCGAAGAGGCGATCGAGAAGATCAAAGAGACGATCCAGAAGACCTATGGCAAGAAGGGCGAGGAGGTGGTGAAGCGCAACTTCGCCGCCATCGACGAGACGCTGGCCCATCTCCACGAGATCAAGGTGCCCGGCAAGGTCACCGCCCTGAAGGGGCGGCCCCCGCTCATCTCCGAGCAGGCTCCGGACTTCGTGAAGCGGGTGACGGCGGTCATCATCTCGGGCAAGGGCGACCTGCTGCCGGTCTCCGCCTTCCCGGTGGACGGGACCTGGCCGCTCGGCACCGCCAAGTGGGAGAAGCGTTCGATCGCTCTCGAGATCCCGGTCTGGGATGCCGACATCTGCATCCAGTGCAATAAGTGCGCGATGGTGTGTCCGCACGCCGCCATCCGCGCCAAGGTCTACCCGGTCGCGGCCCTCCAGGGCGCGCCGGCCGCCTTCTTGTCGATGGACTACAAGGGCAACGAGTACAAGGGCCAGAAATACACCATCCAGGTGGCCCCCGAGGACTGCACCGGCTGCACGTTATGCGTGATGGTGTGCCCGGCCAAGGACAAGGCCAATCCGCGGCACAAGGCCATCGACATGGCCCCCCAGCCGCCGATCCGGGAGCAGGAGCGGGTCAACTACGACTTCTTCCTGGCTCTGCCCGAGGCCGACCGCACCACGGCCAAGCTCGACATCAAGGGCTCGCAGTTCCTGGAGCCGCTCTTCGAGTACTCCGGCGCCTGCTCCGGCTGCGGGGAGACCCCCTACGTCAAGCTGATGACGCAGCTCTTCGGCGACCGGGTGCTGATCGCCAACGCCACCGGCTGTTCCTCGATCTACGGCGGCAACCTGCCGACCACCCCCTACACCACCAACCGCGACGGGCGGGGCCCGGCCTGGTCCAACTCGCTCTTCGAGGACAACGCGGAGTTCGGCCTGGGCTTCCGGCTGGCCCTCGACAGCCATGCGGTGCAGGCCCGCGAGCTGCTCGCGCGTCTGGCGCCCAAGTTGGGCGACAACCTGGTGCAGGGCTTGATCGACGCCGACCAGTCGAACGAGGGCGGAATCGTCGCCCAACGCGAGCGGGTGAAGGCCTTGCGCAGCGCGCTCGGTGGGATCAAGGATGCGGCCGCAACGCGCCTCGACCTGCTGGCCGACTACCTGGTGAAGAAGAGCGTGTGGATCGTGGGTGGCGACGGCTGGGCCTACGACATCGGCTACGGCGGCCTGGACCACGTGCTCTCCACCACCCGCGACATCAACGTCCTGGTGCTGGACACCGAGGTCTACTCCAACACCGGCGGCCAGCAGTCGAAAGCCACGCCGCTGGGCGCGGCCGCCAAGTTCGCGGTGGCCGGCAAGGAGACGGGCAAAAAGGACCTGGGCCTGATGGCCATGGGCTACGGCCACGTCTACGTGGCCCGGGTCGCCTTTGGCGCCAAGGACGCCCAGACCGTGAAGGCGTTCGTGGAGGCGGAGAGCTACCCCGGCCCCTCGCTGATCATCGCCTACAGTCACTGCATCGCCCACGGCTACGACATGGCGTTTGGTGCGGAGCAACAGAAGCTGGCGGTGGACTCCGGCATCTGGCCCCTCTACCGCTTCGATCCGCGGCGAGTGGCCGAGAGCGAGCCGCCGCTGGCCCTGGATGCCGGTCCGCCCAAGGTCCCGGTCATCAACTACATGCGCAACGAGACCCGCTTCCGCATGGTGGAGAAGCAAGACCCGGTGCGGTTCAAGAAGCTGATGGCGGCCGCCCAGCGCCAGGCCGAGCAGCGGGTCGCCATCTACAAGCAGCTCTCGGCCCTGACCGTGCCCCAGCCGAAGCCGGCGGTCAGCGAAGAACCCGCGCCCGAGAAGGCATAAGGAGGCGATCATGGACCTCAAGACCACGTACCTCGGCCTCGAGCTGCCGCACCCCTTCATGCCGGGGGCCTCGCCTCTGGTCGACGACCTCGACACCGTGAAGCGGCTGGAAGACGCGGGAGCGGCCGCCATCGTCATGCACTCGCTGTTCGAGGAGCAGATCGCTCGCGAGCAGGTGGCCGCCTTCGTCCACACCGAGCAGCACGGCGAGTCGTTCGCCGAGGCCCTCTGCTACTTCCCCAGTCCCCAGAAGTTCGCGCTGGGGCCGGAGGAGTATCTGGAGCACCTGGGGCGGGTGAAAAAGGCCGTGTCCTGCCCGGTGATCGCCTCCCTGAACGGAACTACGCTGGGCGGCTGGCTCAACTACGCCAAGTTCATGGAGCAAGCGGGGGCCGATGCGCTGGAGCTGAACGTCTACGCGCTCGCCACCAAGCCCGACGAGGACGCCGCGGCCATCGAGGGGCGAGCCATCGAGATGCTGGGCTGCCTCAAGCAGGAGGCGAAGATCCCGGTGGCGGTGAAGCTCTCCCCCTTCTACACCTCGCTGGCTCACTTCGCCAAACGGCTGGACGACGTGGGTGCCGACGGCCTGGTGCTCTTCAATCGCTTCTATCAGCCCGACATCGACACCGAGGAGCTGCAAGCGGCGCCCCTCCTCAAGCTCTCCCACTCCTCGGAGCTGCCGCTGCGCCTCCGCTGGCTGGCCATTCTCTCCGGCAACCTCCGCTGCTCGCTGGGAGCCAGCGGGGGCGTCCACCAGGCGTTGGACGCGGTCAAGGTGCTGATGGCTGGTGCGCATGCGGTGCAGATGGTCTCGGCCCTGCTCACCCAGGGTCCCGAGCGCCTGGCCAGCATCCGCCAGGAAGTGGTGGAGTGGATGGAGAAGCACGAGTACAACTCCCTGAAGCAGATGCAGGGCAGCATGAACCTCAAGACCTGCCCCGATCCCAGCGTGTTCGAGCGAGCCAACTACATGCTGATCCTGCAGAGCTGGCGCAACTCGTGACGGAGGGCCGGCCCTCCATTCCCCTGAAGTCGATCTCCCTTCCCGCCGAGCACGGCGGCTGGGGCTTCCTCTTCGAGCCGCTGCTCTTGGGCTTGCTGCTCGCTGCCACCTCGGCGGGCGGCTGGATTTCGCTAGGTGCGTTGGGAGCCTTCCTGGCCCGCCATCCCCTGAAGCTGATCTTGAACGACGTGCTGCGCGGCCGCGGCTCTCCCCGCCTGAGGCCGGCGCTCGCCTTTGTCGCGGGCTATGGGGTGCTGGCGCTCCTTGGCTTCGGCCTGGCCTACCGAGCGGGCGCGGCTCGCTCCTTCCTTCCGCTGCTCGCCGCCTTCCCGCTGGCCTTGCTCCAACTCCACTACGACGCCCGCAACCGGGGCCGCAACCTGGTCCCCGAGATGGTGGGCGCGCTGGCACCGGGCGCCCTGGCGTCCGCGGTTCTCATGGCCGGGGGCTGGGCCCTAGGCCCGGCCCTCGTCCCTTGGCTGCTGCTGGCCTTGAAGGCGGCGACCTCCATCCTCTACGTGCGAGCCCGCCTGAGGCTGGATCGTGGCGGTGCGGCCGACCGTGGGGTCGTGTGGATCAGCCACGGCGCCGCGATTGCGTTGGCCGCCGCATTTGCTGCGGCTGGGCGTGGACCATGGCTCGCAGCCGTGGCCTTTGCCGCCCTCGCGCTCCGCTCCGGCTTCGGCCTCTCCGCGCTCCGCAAGCCCATACGACCGCAGCGCTTGGGCTTCCAGGAGGTCGGCTACGGTCTGCTCACGGTCCTTCTGTTGGCCACTGGCTACCGCTTCGACCTCTGAGGACGGGCCCAACAGCGAGACGTTGACACTTCCTCATATGCCACTTCGCAATACGTTCTTCGAACTGAGTCCTTTGCCTCATCCCGCCTGAATCACCTGAGTGGTTTACAACGATCAAAGCGGCCGTATACTCCTAGTCCTGTAGGGGGTATTTCGGATGGCCGCTCCGGCCGCCGCCCACAGCCTCCCGGAAGCGTTCTTGAGCCGATCGGCCGTGGCCAGCCTCCTGGGCGTGTCCCCAACCACCGTCACCCGATGGGCTCGTGAGGGGAGGCTTCCCTGCCGGAGGACCCTGGGCGGACACCACCGCTTCGATCGCGCCGTGATCGAAGCGGTGAGGGAGCGCATGCGTCAGGGTTCCCACGATGCCGGCGCGCTTCTTGCTCCTGCCCCGCAAGGGTGGGGGCGAGGCTGAATGTTGCGCACAACCAACCACCGCGGGCGGACCCCGAGGCATAGCGCCTGCGCACCGCCCCGCTCACCAACTCATCCCAAGGGGGTCACGACATGATGGCACGATGGGCTCCGCTAGCGACCGCTTCGGTGGGGCTAGCGCTTTCGCTGGGCTTCGCCAGCCCCGGGGTCGCTGAATCGGTGCCCCCGGCGCACCTGACGCAGGCGGCCGACCAAGCCGACTTCGTGGGCATGGACACTTGCGCCAGCTGCCACGAGGACACGGTGGCGGCCTTCAAGAAGACGCCTCACGCGGCCAGCGAGCAAGGCTGCGAGAGCTGCCATGGCGGCGGCAAGGCGCACGTCGACGGTGAGGGCGACAAGTCCAAGATCCGCCGTCTCAAGGACCTGAGCGCATCCGACGCGTCCGGCGTCTGCCAGAGCTGCCACAACAAGGCGGGCCAGAAACACTGGGTCGGCTCGACCCACGACAGCCGCAGCGTGAGCTGCATCGACTGCCACAACCCGCACCCCAAGGGCGCCGTCCCAAAGGCCCTGCTGAGCAAGCCGCAGATCGCGCTCTGCACCAACTGCCACCTCCAGAAGAAGGCCCAACTCATGCGTTCCGGGCACATGCCGCTGCGCGAGGGCAAGCTGGAGTGCAGCAGCTGCCACAACCCGCACGGCACGCCCAACGACAAGATGCTGTTGCAGACCTCGGTGCAGCAGAACTGCTACAGCTGCCACGCCGAGAAGCGCGGTCCCTTCCTCTGGGAGCATCCTCCGGTCCGCGAAAACTGCGTCAACTGCCACGACGCGCACGGCTCCATCAACGACAAGCTGCTGAAGGTCAAGATGCCGCTTCTCTGCCAGCAGTGCCATCAGACCTCGAGCCATCCGGGCCCGGCCTACCCTGCGATGTCCCGGTACGCCTTCAACCAGGGCTGCCTGCACTGCCATCCGACCATCCACGGCTCGACACATCCGTCGGGCAACCGGTTCTTCAGGTAGAGGAGATCGGAGAATGACCATGAAGAACAATGCTCGTCGTCTCTCGGTCGGGCTCGCGCTCTCCCTGCTGGCCTGGCCTGCGCTGGGTCAGGACTCCAAGACCTCCGGCGCCGTCTCCGTGGGGGCTCAGGGGGGCAGTGGGATCAACGACTCCTCAAAGCTCCAACAGTACGAGGTGGTGCCCGAGGGTGTGTTCCTGGCTGGCGCCAAGCTCTCCTGGAAGGGCGGGTCCGACTACTTCCTCGACCTCAAGGGCACCAACCTTGGCCTGGACGATCAGGCGGCGTCGCTTCTCTTCGGAAAGAAGGGCTCGTTCAAGCTCAAGGTGTCCTGGGACCAAAACCCCAACTGGATGTCCAACACGGCCCGGACGCCCTTCACCGAGACCTCGCCGGGTGTGCTCCAGTTGCCCGATGGCATGCAGCAGGCGCTGCAGAACGTCTACGTGCCCTGGATTCCCGGCACCGCCAGCAACCCTGTCGGCACCGGTAGCGCCCCCGCCAATCCCACGGCAGCCGGCTTCTTCGCCGTGGACCCCTGGGTCAGCAACTCGCAGCCCATCGACCTCCGCTATGTGCGGAAGACCGGCAAGGCCGGCCTCAGCTTCCCCATCGGCAACGACCTGAACGTCAACGTGACCTACTCCCGGGAGACCCGGCAGGGGAACAAGAACACGACCTTCTACGGCGGTCCGGACTACGAGGTTGCGACGCCGATCGACTTCAAGACCCATGACTTCAGGGCCGAGGCCGACTACGCCAAGGGTCGCTTCTTCGCGAGCGCCTCCGCGAACTTCAGCAAGTTCGTGAACGACGTGCCGTACGCCGTGATCGACAACCCGCAGCGGCTGGAGCTCGTGAGCCCCCTCACCGGGCGCAACGTCATCAACGACGTGGCCACCTTCCGCTTGTGGTTGCCCCCGGACAACAAGGCCTACACCGTGGACTTCGCGGGCGGGGTGACTCTGCCCAAAAAGCACAAGGTGACGGCGACCGTCTCCACCGGCAGCATGAGCATGGAGACCGACCTGCTCCCGCTCTCGACCAACGCCAACCTGGCAACCAGCGCCACCGCACCAAACTCGGCCTTCAGCATCATCCCGCCTTACGACAGCGTGAGCATCGACTACCGTACCTTCCTGGGCGCCCTCAAGCTCACCGGCGATCCGATCGGCAAGTTCGGCTACAGCTTGACCTTCCGCAGGTTCCAGTTGAAGGACGAGAACGACGACTACGCGTTCCCCAACACGGTTCGTGGAGACGTCGGTGCCTCCCGTCCGTCCACCCCCTATGTGCGCGAGCACCACGGCTACCAGCGGCAGAGCCTGCGCGCCGAGGTTCACGCGCTGCCCGCCAGCGGCCTGCGCCTGGGCCTGAGCTATGGCCAGGACACGTCCGACTACGACGTGCGCGAGTTCTCGGACGTCGCCGACAAGGTGCTCACCGCCTCGGTGGACTACAACCGCAGCAAACTGTCGTTCCACGGCGCCTTCACGAACCTGAAGCGCGAGCCGGGCAGCGAGAACGAGCACGCCATCCAGCCGACCTGGCAGGGCGCAACCCAGACCGACATCACCGAGCGCCACCGCAACCTGCTCAGCGTCCTGCTGACCGTCATGCCCAAGGACACGCTCTCGATCACCTTCTCGGGTATGCGGCAGACCAACGAGTTCGCCGAATCGGTGACCGGCCTGCTCGACCAGAGCTTCGACCAGTTCGGCGTGGACCTGAGCTACGTGCCCAGCGACAAGTTGAGCCTCACCGCCGGGTACGTCTACGAGAAGTACTTCTTCGACATGGCCGCTGCGTACTTCCCTCGGGTGGGGTCGTGTCCCACCTGCGGGCCGGTGCCACCGAACTTCGACCCCAAGGCGGATCCCAACTACTGGTCGAACGCCACCACCGACAAGATCGACACCTTCCGGGCGGGCCTGGCGGTGACCCTGAAGCCGGAGAAGATCCACGCCAACTTGGACCTGGACTACGCCAAGCCGCGCAGCAACTCCGCCTACACCTTCGTGGCCGGCGGGGCTGGCGAGGCCAACGGCGTCTGGCCGGCCACGCCGGTTGTGGGCTTCCCGACTTCGGCGGTCGCCGTCCCGACCACCTTCACCGGGTTCCCGCAAGTCAGCAAGAACTTCCTGATCGCCAAGGTCCGCCTCAGCTACCGCCTCGAGAAGAACCTCACCGTCTCCGCCATGTACTGGAAGCAGAAGTTCGACAACGTGGACTGGCAGACCCAGAACACGTTGGCCTACATGGGACGCACCGATCCCGGCTCGAACCGCTGGTTCTTCCTCGGCGCTCAGGTGCCGAGCTACGACGCCAACATCTTCAGCGCGGCTCTCACCTATAAGTTCTAGGCCGTCGTCCACGTTCCAGCCGTTCAGGGGCCCCGCGTGGGGCCCCTTTCTTCTTTGGCGCGGGACGTCAGCGGTCAGCCCTCAGCAGTCAGCTACGTCAAGGTACGAGGCTGGAGAAGCGGGCTCGGCGATTGGCCCACGAGCGTCGGGGCGGCCAAGGCCGAATCGTCGTGCACGCGCTCTATCCGTTTTTGGTGGAAACACGTACGCGCTGAGCCCTTTGGTCCATCGCCGTGGATCGCTTGAGCGGTTTACAACGGCGAGCGCGGTCGTATACTCGCGATAGGGGCTCATCATGACCTACGCATCGATCGACGAGGTCCATCCGCTGGAGAGGTTCCTGTCGCGTTCCGAGGTGGCGGAGATCCTGGGCGTCTCCTCGACCACGGTCACCCGATGGGCGCGCGAGGGCAGGCTACCCTGCCAGAAGACCCTGGGCGGCCATCACCGCTTCGAGCGGACCGTGATCGAGGACGTGAGGGAGCGCATGCGCCAGGGCACCATGCCCGCTCCCGCCGAGCCGACCCCGGTGCCCACCACTCAGCGGTAGCACAGCGCGAGTCGCGACAGGTCGATCAGTCGACAGTCGCGCGTCACACGTGGTAGCCGTCAGCGATCGGCGATCAGCTTTCAGCTACCACAGGCGGCGGGAGGTTGGGGCGCGGTGTACCCTGTCGTAGCTGCCCGCTCCCGCCGGCGTCCGTAGCTGAGTGCTGATTGCCGCGTGCTGAATGCTACCGTTCACGCCAGCTCCAGCGCCCGGTCCAGGTGCTCGATCAGGACGCTCGGACCCTCCAGCCCCACCGAAAGACGCGCCAGGCCCGGCGTTATGCCCCGAGCCCGCCGGTCCGCTTCCGGCACCATGGAGTGGGTCATCGACGCCGGGTGCTCGACGTAGCTGATGGCGGCGCCCAGACTCACCGCCAACTCCATGGGGGTGTCCTTGCGGGCGAAGTAGTTCATCACCCGCTCCCCCGCCGCCACCCCGCCCCGGATCTCGAAGCTCACCAGCGCGCCCCCATTGCGCATTTGCTTCCGCACCAGATCCGCCTGCGGGAAGTCGGCGAAGCCCGGGTACATTACTGCTTCGACCTTGGGGTGGCCGCGCAGGAACTGAGCGATGGCCGCGGCGCTCGCGCACTCCTCCTTTTGCCGCACGGCCAGGGTCTGCACCGAGACCGAGTCCAGCCAGGAGTCGAACGGCGAGGGGGTGGGGCCCAGGTCCTTGTACCAGTGGAAGAAGTCCTGCTTCAGGTACGGGAACGGTCCCAGAATGGCGCCGCCCACGCTGCTGGAATGGCCGTTCACGAACTTGGTGAGCGAGTGGAGAACGAAGTCGGCGCCCAGGCGGAACGGCTGCTGGAGGTAGGGGGAGCAAAACGTGTTGTCGACCGCGAGCAGCGCGCCCCGCGCCTCGGCCAGGCGGGAGATGGCCTCGATGTCCGCCACTTGCAGGGTGGGATTCTCGGGCGTCTCCAGGAAGACCAAGACGATGTTGGGGTGTTGGTCGAGGGCCGCCCGGACTTGCCCCAGATCGCCCATGTTCCGGAACACGGCCTCGACCCCGAACTTCCCCAGGCCGCGCAGGAGACTGTCGGTGGACCCGTAAACGTTGCCGGCCAGGACGGCGTCGCCCGGGCGCAGCATGGACAGGAAGAGGGTCGAGATGGCGCCCATGCCCGAGGCGGTGATGAGACAGCCGATGGTGGGCTCCGGCTCGTCCGCAGCCAGCGCCCTCTCGATCACGTGGTGGGCCTCCAGGCGGAACAGGACCCGTTCCAGGTACTCGGTCGTAGGGTTTCCAAGCCGGGTATAGATCCTCGCGTAGGGTCGCTCCCCGCCCTTGGACATGCCCAGGAAGCGATCGGCTCCGTCCTTCACGCTACGGAAGGCGAAGTTGGAGCGCTGGTGGATGGGAGGGAGCCCGGTCCCTACGGCCAGGCTGCGAAACACGGCCTCATCGAGTTGGGGTTCCGCGTCCCGCACCCAGCGCGTCTTGCGGTCGATCCACCAGTCCCAGAACTCCCACCGGTCCGCCCCCCGGGCCGCGCGCAGTTCCTTCGCCGTCGTCGCCATGGCAGGTCCCTCCGCGGCGAGACTACAGCAACGGCGGTGCCAGGCGGTGCCTAGGTCCGCCGAACCACCACGGCTTCGGCGAGTTCCTTCTCTAGCGCCACCAGGTTCTCCCCCACCTGGACGATGCAGGCCGGCGAGTTCTGGCGCAGGCGGACGCGGGTTCCCGGCACCAGGCCCAGGGACAACAGCCGGTGGAGAAGCGACGCCTCCGGGAGGCTCAGGTAGGCCACCCGGGCCTCAGCCCCCAGCTCGAGCTTGGCCAGCGGGGTGAGCAGAGGGGCCAACTCCTGGGCGCTCCCCCGGCAGCACTCACCCTGGGGGATCTCGCGGCCATGGGGGCAGGTTCGCGGGTGGCCGAGCAGGGTACAGATGGAGCGGGTGACCTCGGGCGAGAGAATGTGCTCCCACTGGCAAGCGTTGGCGGTGAGATCGTCCCCTCGGATGTTCAAGATGTCGGCCAACAACCGTTCGGCGAGGAGATGGCGGCGCGTCACCTCCCTGGCCATGCTCTCCCCGGCCGCGGTCAGGCTGACCCTGCCAGAGACGGTGGTCAGCAGGCCCAGGTCCCGGGCCTGCTCGAAAGCGCCCGCCGCCACCCGCGCCTCCACCTCGATTCGCGCGTCCGGCTCTTGGTCGCGGCCCTGGTCCCGAAGCTGAAGCAGCAAGCCCAGGGCCTGCTCCACTTCCTCGTCGGAGCGGGCCTTGAGCGGCACCATGGTGCTGTCGATGTAGTTCACTCAAATGCCTCCCAGGGAGGTAAGCAAGAACCGCATCACCCCTCCCGCGAGCAGGGCAATGGCGGTCACCGCCACCAGGACCCAGGCGGCGGTGCGGACTCCGCGCTCCTTGACCATCATCAGGAACTGAGCAAAGCAGGGAACAAAGAGGGTGAGCGTCACCAGGCTCACCACCACCTGTTGCGCGTCCAGCATGCCGCGCTGCGAGAGCGCATAGAACCCTGCCGCGCCGTAGTCCCGCCGCAAGAAGCCGCTGATGAGGGCGAAGGTGGCTTCCCGGGGCAGGCCCAGCCAGCCGGTCACCAGGGGGGCGGTCGCCGTCTCCAGGCCCTTGAGCCCGCCGGTTCGATCGAGGACGAAGAGCAGGGCGGTGCCGATGAGGAACAGGGGAACCGCCTCCGCCAGGTACCAGACCACCCGCGTCCGCACCTTACGAATCAGGTTGATGGGGCGTGGCGCGCGCAGGGGCGGAATCTCGATCCAGAAGGGGGCTCGGGCGCCGGGCAAGAGCCGGGCAGCCGCCCAGCCCACGATGAAGAAGACCACCGCCACCGCTCCCAGCCAGGCGACCACCGCCCATGCCGAGACCCCGGCCAGCAGGCCCATCACCACGCCCAGTTGCGCGGAACAGGGGATGGCCAGGGCCAGAAGCAGCGTCACCAGCACCCGTTCCCGCGCCGAGTCGAGCACCCGCGTGGTGAGCGTGGCCATGGTGCCGCAGCCCAGGCCCAGGATCATGGGGAACACGGCCTTGCCATTCAGGCCCACCTTGCGGAAGAGCTGATCGAGGAGCACGGAGAGCCGGGGCAGGTAGCCGGAGTCCTCCATGGCACCGAAGAACAGGAAGAAGGCGGTCACCACCGGCAGCACGATGGCCAGAGCATACGTCAGGCCCATACTGATCAGGCCCATGGGACCGACGAAGAAGTCGATCAGCCACTGCGGCAAAGGAAGGGCCTCAAAGCCAGCCACCGTGGGAGGCAACAGCCACTTGCCGAACACCGTATCCTCCAGGAAGTCCACCGCGTCCTGAGCGGCCAGCACGCCCACAAACTCGTAGAGGAGCCAGAGCACGAGCGCCGCCGCCAAGCTGCCGGCCAGCGGCCGCAGCAGGTGCATCCCCAGCCGGTCCAGCCAGCCCGGCGTCCGGCCGCCCTTCTGCCAACTGGAGGCTGCCGAAAGCTCCTCGGCCAGTGCTTCGCGCCAGGCGAAGCCCAGCAAGGAAGGCGGGGTCGCAAAGGCCCGGCGTTTGGCGTCAAGGCGCTCCTTGCCGCTCCAGCCCCAGCGGTGGGCCAGGTAGCGCTCCACCGTCGGGTCGCCACAGAGCAGCATCTCGGACACCGCCAGACGCGAGGGACAGGCCTCGGGAAGCGCCTCCGACAGCTCCGGCAACTGGACCGCGATGTCCGGCGGCTCGACGCCGGGACCGGCGTAGGGCCGCGCTTCCAGGATCGCCCTCTTGAGGTCGGCGATCCCTTCTCCCGTCACCGCCACCGTGGCGACCACCGGGAAGCCCAGCGCCCTGGACAGCCGCTTGGTGTCGACGCCGAAACCGCGGGCCCGCGCCTCGTCGCTCAGGTTCAGGACCAGCACCATGGGCCGGCCCAGCTGGGCGATCTCCAGCGTCAGGTGCAAGGTGCGGCGCAGCGCCTTGGCGTCCGCCACCTGGACGATCACGTCGGGGGGCTCGTCCAGGAGGGCATCGCGGGCCGCCACCTCGTCCTCCGAGCGCGGAAGCAGGCTGCGCAGGCCAGGGGTGTCGATCACCTCCCAGGCCTCGCCACCTATCTTCCCCACCCCCCGCGAGATCTCGACGGTGGTGCCCGGGTAGTTCGAAACCGTCACGTAGCGGCCGGTCAGCGACTGGAAGATGACGGACTTGCCAACGTTGGGTTGCCCCACCAGAGCCAACCGGTGGGCCGCCACCGTCTTGTGCTCGAAGCCGTGGGGCGCCCGGGGCTTCTCTCTCGGCGACTTGGACGAGGCCCCGCTCTTGAGCCGGGGACCCACCGAGCTCAGGGGCACCACGCTGATGCGTTCAGACAAAGGTGAAACTCCTTTTCAACATCGCCTAGCAGATCACAGAAGGGGGAAAGATACAAGCGGTGGGCAAAACGGCAGCGTTCAGCTCTCAGCATTCAGCGGTCAGCTCCGGAGGTTCCCGAGGTTGGGGAGCGGCCGCTGCCGGCTCAGGGCCTCGCATGGGGTAGCTGTCGGCGGTCAGCGATCGGCTCTCAGCTACGACCGGCGGCGAGAGGCTGGAACGCGGCGTACCCTGCCGCAGCTGATGGGCTTGCCGCGGCCCGCGCTTCGCGAGTCCCTCGCCCGAATTGCGCCGAGGCTGACGGACGGCAGCGCAAGCGTTTCGCGCCGAATGGCCGCCATCCCGGAACCCCGCGCCAGTCGACGAGGCTCCGCACCTCGCTGCTGGCACGGGGATTGTGTACTCCAGAATCGAGAGCGAAGGTCGGGAGTTCCACTTGGGATCCCGGCCCTCTCGGAAGGAGGCAACCCATGACGCTCGCCGCCAGGACCTTCCCCCCGGCCCGTCAGGCGATGCACCCCCCAACCGAAGACGCGGTGGCCGTGCACGAGATCCTCTTCCCCTCCGACTTGTCGCCGGCGTCCGATCGCGCTTTCGATCACGCTCACTTCCTCGCCGAACGACTGGGGGCGCGGCTCACCCTGTTTCATGCCGTCGACACTGCCCACCTGTCGGAAGCCCGCGAGGCGGGCGATCCCGAGGTGGCTCGGCGGCTGGCCCGGGCGGCTCGGTCCCATCTCGACCGGCACACGACCACGCTCACCACCCAACACAGGATCGTGGTCGAACAGAGCAATCAAGCGGCCCAGGCGCTCCTGGCCCAGATCCGCGCCACCCACCCGGACTTGGTGGTGATGGCCACCCACGGCCGCGAGGGCCTGGCCCACTTCTTCCTGGGCAGCGTCACCGAGCGGATCCTCGAGGTCGGCGGCAGCCCGGTCCTCTGCGTCCGCGAGCCCGATCACGGGGTGGCACTCCCTTACCGGCGCATCCTGGTGCCGGTCGACCTCACCGAGACCTCGCGCCTGGCTTTCCCGCTGGCAGCCCTCCTGGCCCGCACCTTTGACGCCGAGGTGCTGGCCATTCACGTGGCCCAGGTGAAGGCCGGGTCGCTCAACGGCATCTCCGCCCTGATCGAGGAGACGGTCCCCAGTGAAGAGAGGCTCGGCCAGTTCCTGGAGCCCGAGTTCGCCGGCCTCCGGGTCAGGGCCCGGGTCGAGATCGGCTCGCCCTGGGACCGCATCGTCGAGACCGCCCTCCTGGACAAGGCGGACGTGATCGTGCTCTCGACCCACGGAGCCGACAGCCTGACCGACCGCATCTTGGGCAGCCGCGCCGAACGCATCGTCCGCCAGTCCCCTTGCCCGGTGCTGGTGGTCTAGCGGGCCTCCGCCGGGCAGGTGAGCCTGATGACCGACAGCGAGCTTTCCAGGTGGATCCACGACCACAACGTCTGCTTCGAGGCTTCGCCTCACTTCGAGGTGCTGCGCCACACCAAACGCCAGTCGGCCTGCGATCTGACCCTGTACGCCCGTCACCCCGAGCAGCGTGTGGCTGACCCCGGAGGGCCGGTGGACGCGGAGATCTGGGAACGCCTCAGGGAGCTCGCGCTCAGGGTCTTGCCCAAAGACGCCCACTTCGACATCGACCCCTTCGATGCCGCCTACCACCTGCGACCGGAGACGAGCTTCGAGCCGGAGGTGGACCTGACCGTCGAGATCTGGCCCCACCAGGGCGGGTTCGCGCCGGTCGATGAGGAAGTGGTACAACAGGTGCACAGCATGGAGGCGGCGCTCCTCGCTCTGGGGGCGCAGCGGAAGTTATGGCACGAGGTGAGACCCTGAAGACCCAGCGGGAGGAGCACTGCGTGAACGCGGGCGATACGCTTACCTTCGATTCCGGCGGTCTTGGCGGGCTGATCGAGGTTCTCCAAAAGCGGGGTTATGCGGTGGTCGGCCCAACCCTCCGCGACGGCGCCATCGTCTACGACGAGATCGGCTCTCCCGCCGATCTGCCCGCAGGTTGGACCGACGAGCACGCGGGAGGGCGCTACCGGGTGAAGCCACGGGAGGATCAGGCCCTCTTCGGCTACACGGTGGGACCTCACTCCTGGAAGAAGTACCTGCACCCCCCGCTGCTGACACTGCTCAAGGCGAAGAGAAGCGAAAGCGGGTTCACGGTGGAAGACGGGGAAGCCCCGAGTCGGTATGCGTTCCTGGGAGTGAGGTCTTGTGAGCTCGCCGCCATTGCGGTTCAGGATCGGGTGTTCCTGGGCGGGCCCTTCGTGGACCGCCACTACCAGGCCCGGCGCGAGGGGATCTTCGTGGTTGCGGTCAACTGCGGCCAGGCGGGCGGGACCTGCTTCTGCGCGTCCATGGGCACCGGGCCGCGCGCCAGCCAGGGCTTCGACCTGGCCTTGACCGAGATCCTGGACGGCGAGCGCCACACCTTCCTGGTGGAGGTGGGGAGCCAGCAGGGCGCGGAGGTGGCGGCCGAGCTACCCATGCGTCAGGCGTCCCCCGCCGATCGCCAGGCGGCCACGGACGCCACCGATCGAGCCTCGGCGCAGATGGGGCGAGCCCTCGAGACCGAGGGTCTCAAGGAGCTGCTCTACCGGTGCTACGAGCACCCGCACTGGGACGCGGTGGCCCAGCGCTGCCTGGCCTGCGCCAACTGCACCATGGTCTGCCCGACCTGCTTCTGCACCACGGTCGACGACGTTTCGGATCTGGCGGGCAGCGAAGCCTCGCGGGTCAGGCGCTGGGACTCCTGCTTCACCCTGGGCTTCTCCTACATCCACGGGGGCAGCCTCCGCACCTCGGGAGGCGCGCGCTACCGGCAGTGGATCAGCCACAAGCTGGCCACCTGGCAGGATCAGTTCGGCTCCTCGGGCTGCGTGGGCTGCGGGCGCTGCATCACCTGGTGCCCGGTGGGCATCGACATCACCGAGGAGGTGCGCGCACTGAGGGCCGCGGAAGCGGCAACGTCGGCTCACGAATGAAGAAGATGAGAGGGCAACGTGGCAATCGAAACCTTTGAGAGGCTCCTGGGGGAGCACCCCTTCTTCAAGGACCTCGAAGCCTCGCACCTGGCGACCATCGTGGGGTGTGCGTCGAACGTGAAGTTCGAGGCGGGGGAGTTCATCTTCCGCGAGCGGCAGCCGGCCGAGAGGTTCTACGTCATCCGTCACGGCCAGGTGGCGGTGGAGACCTTCCTTCCGGGGCGCGGGGCCATCACCATCGAGACCATGCGCGACGGCGAGGTGCTCGGCTGGTCCTGGCTGTTCGCGCCCTTCAAGTGGCACTTCGACGCCCGGGCGGTCACCCTGGTGCGCGCCCTGGCCCTGGACGGCACCTGCCTGCGCGGCAAGTGCGAGAAGGACGCCGCCTTCGGCTACGAGATCATGAAGCGTTTCGCCGAAGTGGCCATCCGCCGCATGGAAGCCACCCAACTCCAGCTCCTGGACCTCTATGGCAACCAACCCTGACCCGCTCCGGACCTCGGCCGATCCCATGCAGCCGCGGCCCATGGTGGTCCGCCAGTTGCTGAAGGAAACCGCCGACACCTTCACCCTGATCCTGGATCCCGGCCCCGAGGGCTTCCCCTTCGCCCCCGGCCAGTTCAACATGCTCTACGCCTTCGGCGTGGGCGAGGTCCCCATCTCCATCAGCGGCGACCCCGGCCGGCCCGAGGTCCTGGTCCACACCATCCGTGCGGTAGGCGCGGTCACCCAGGCCCTGCGCAAGCTCAAGCCCGGTGGCGTGCTGGGCGTGCGCGGACCCTACGGCAGCGCCTGGCCGGTGGATCAGGCATTGGGCCACGACGTGGTGGTGATGACCGGTGGCATCGGCCTGGCGCCGCTCCGGCCCGCCCTCTACCACCTGCTCAGCCACCGCGGCCAGTACGGCAAGCTGGTCCTCCTGTACGGCGCCCGCACCCCCCACGACCTGCTCTACCCGAAGCAGCTCCGCGAGTGGCGGGGCCGCTTCGACATGGAGGTGGAGGTGACGGTGGATCGTGCCACCACCGAATGGCAAGGAGCGGTGGGGGTGGTGACCAAGCTGGTGGACCGGGTCGGCTTCGACCCCACCAGCGCCATGGCCTTCATCTGCGGACCCGAGGTCATGATGCGTTTTGCGGTGATGTCGCTGCAGAAGCGCGGGATCGACGACGACAGCCTGTTCGTCTCCATGGAGCGCAACATGAAGTGCGGCGTCGGCTTCTGCGGCCACTGCCAGTGCGGTCCCTTCTTCGTGTGCAAGGAGGGCCCGGTCTTCCCCTACGGGAAGCTGATCCCCTTCTTCGGCATGCGGGAGGTGTGAGGTGGCCCGAAAGCCCAAGCTCGCCGTCTACAAGTTCGCCTCCTGCGACGGCTGCCAGCTCTCCCTTCTCGACTGCGAGGACGAGCTTCTGGAGATCGCCGGCGCGGTCGACATCGCCAACTTCCCCGAGGCCTCCCGGGCGGTGGTGAAGGGTCCCTACGAGGTGACGCTGGTCGAGGGCTCGGTGACCACCCAACACGACGCCGAACGCATCCATCAGGTGCGCAAGGAGTCGAAGCTCTTGGTGACCATCGGCGCCTGCGCCACCGCCGGCGGCATTCAGGCCCTCAAGAACTTCAAGGACGTCCGGGACTTCGTGAGCATCGTCTACGCCACCCCCGAGTACATCTCCTCCCTCAGCACCTCGACGCCGATCTCCCAGCACGTGAAGGTCGACCTCGAGCTCAGGGGCTGCCCGGTGAGCAAGGGCCAGCTCTTGGGTCTCCTGGCAGCTCTGCTCCAGGGGCGAAAGCCGAACCTGCCCACCCACAGCGTGTGCCTCGAGTGCAAGGGGCGGTCGACACCGTGCCTGATGGTGGCCAAGGGCACACCCTGCCTGGGCCCGGTGACCCAGGCCGGCTGCGGCGCCCTCTGCCCCGCTTTCGACCGCGGCTGTTTCGGTTGCTTCGGGCCCATGGAGACTCCCAACACCGGCTCGCTGGGCCAGCAGTGGAAGGAGTTGGGCGTCACCGACCCGGACCTGGTGCGGGTCTTCCGCACCTTCAACGCGGCGGCACCGGCCTTCAAGAAGGCGAGCGAGAGCCATGAGCAGAAGCCAAGGGCGTAAGGGCAAGAGCAAGACCATCAGCGTCCTTACCCTGGCCCGGGTGGAGGGCGAGGGCGCCCTCCACCTGACTCTGAAGAACGGCAAGCTCTCGGACGTCAAGCTCCAGATCTACGAGCCGCCCCGCTTCTTCGAGGCCTTCCTCCGCGACCGCCACTATTACGAGGCCCCCGACCTCACCGCCCGCATCTGCGGAATCTGCCCCGTCGCCTACCAGATGAGCTCCTGCCACGCCATGGAGGCAGCGTTCGGCGTGAGCATCGACCCCCGGGTTCGGGCCTTGCGGCGCCTGCTCTACTGCGGCGAGTGGATCGAGAGCCACGCTCTTCACGTCTACATGCTCCACGCCCCCGACTTCCTGGGTTATGAGAGCGCGATCCACCTGGCTCAGGATCACCCGGACGTGGTCAAGCAGGCGCTCAGGCTCAAGAAGCTCGGCAACGAGATCATGAAGGTGGTGGGCGGACGAGAGATCCACCCCGTCAACGTCAAGGTGGGCGGCTTCTACAAGGCGCCGGCCAAGAAGGACCTGCACGCGCTCCTTCCCGAGTTGGAGTGGGCCCTCGCCACCTCGCTGGCGACCGTGAAGTTCACCGCCGGGCTCAGCTTCCCCGACTTCGAGCAGGACTACGAGTTCGTGGCCTTGCGCCACCCCGACGAGTACCCGCTGAACGAGGGTCGTCTGGTGTCGAACCGAGGTCTCGACATCCCGATCGCCGAGTACGAGGACCACTTCGCGGAAGACCATGTCCCCCACTCCAACGCGCTGCACTCCATCCTGAAAGGTCGCGGCAACTACCTGGTGGGCCCGCTGGCCCGCTACAACCTGAACTACGACCGGCTGCCCCACGTCGCGCAGAAGGCTGCCCAGGACGCTGGACTGGGGCCGCGCTGCCTGAACCCGTTCAAGAGCATCATCGTGAGGAGCGTGGAGCTGGTCTTCGCCTGCCACGAGTCTCTGCGTCTGATCCAGGGCTATGAGCCGCCGGACCCGCCGGCGGCCGCGATAGCACCCCGGGCCGGCGTGGGCCACGGGTGTACCGAGGCCCCGCGGGGCATCCTCTACCACCGCTACCGCCTTGACGACCAGGGCCTGATCCAGGAGTCCAAGATCGTCCCTCCCACCTCGCAGAACCAGAAGACCATCGAGAACGACCTCTGGCACTTCGTGCCGGATCGGATTACCCTCCCAGAGGACCAGCTCACCTGGCAGTGCGAACAGGCGGTCCGCAACTACGATCCGTGCATCTCCTGCGCCACCCACTTCTTGAAGCTCACCCTGCACCACGAATCGGAGCCCACATAACGACGCGTGGGGGCGGACCAGAGAGGGATGGGGGCGAGGCCACGGTCGCGACCGGTCCTGGGTCTTGAGGCGGGAGGTTTCACCCGGAGGTAACAGATGAGTCATCAGAAGAAGCTGGCCATCCTGGTGGGCGGAGGGCCTGCCCCAGGCATCAACAGCGTGATCGGCGCCGCCACCATCCGCGGGGTTCTGGAAGGCGTCGAGGTGGTGGGCATCCGCGACGGCTTCGAGTGGCTG
This sequence comes from Vicinamibacteria bacterium, assembly GCA_035286745.1. Lineage (GTDB taxonomy): Bacteria > Acidobacteriota > Vicinamibacteria > Fen-336 > Fen-336 > DATECU01. The sequence continues at coordinate 33,289 of DATECU010000372.1, forward strand.
ATGCACGGCGCCGTGGACCACGTCACGCCCCTCACCATCGAGGAGGTGAGCCGCATCCACTTCCGCGGCGGCTCGCACATCGGCATCTCCCGCGCCAACCCCACCCAGGACCCGCAGCACCTGGAGAACGCCGTGATCTCCCTGCTGCGCCTCAACGTCTCCCAGCTCATCACCATCGGCGGCGACGACACCGCCTTCTCGGCCATGAAGCTGGAAGAGAAGGCCGGCGGGCGCATCCAGGTGGTCCATGTCCCCAAGACCATCGACAACGACCTCGACCTCCCCGCCCACGTCGACACCTTCGGCTTCCAGACCGCCCGCCATATCGGGGTGGACATCGTGAAGAACCTGATGGTGGACGCCAAGACCACCTCCCGCTGGTACTTCGTGGTGGCCATGGGGCGCAAGGCCGGACACCTTGCGCTAGGCATCGGCAAGGCCGCCGGCGCCACCCTGACCATGATCCCCGAGGAGTTCCCCGGCGGCCGGGTGGGCCTTCGGGGCATCGTGGACACCCTGGTGGGCGCCATCATCAAGCGCCTTTCCTACGGCCGGCGCGACGGGGTGGCGGTGCTGGCCGAGGGCCTGGCGCTCTCCATCGACCCCGAGGACCTCAAGAGCCTGGACGAGGTGGAGCGCGACGCCCACGGCAACGTGCGCATCGCCGAGGTCAACATCGGCGAGATCCTGAAGAGCCAGGTGACGGCCCGCTTGAAGCGCTTCGGGATCAAGACCACCATCGTGGCCAAGAACATCGGCTACGAGCTGCGCTGCGCCGACCCCATTCCGGTCGACATGGAGTACACCCGCGACCTCGGCTACTGCGCCACCAAGTTCCTGCTCTCCGGCGGCAACGCCGCCATGGTGTCCATGCAGGGGGGGCACTTCCTGGCCATCCCCTTCCACAAGCTGCTGGACCCGGCGACCGGTCGGGCCAAGGTGCGGCTGGTAGACGTCCATTCTACGCGCTATGCGATCGCCCGCCGCTACATGATCCGGCTGCGCCGCGACGACTTCGACGATCCCCACGAGCTGGCCAAGTTCGCCGCCACCGCCGGCCTCAGCCTGCAGGACTTCCGGAGCGAGTTCGGGTACCTGGTCGAGGACGAGCCCCCGGCCCTGATCCTGGACGCCGAGCAAGACGGCTTCCAGGAGGGGCCCCCTCCGTCCCGCGAGAAGTCCCATGCGCGTTGACGCCTTCCAGGTGGTGCCCGCTCTGCCGGAGCGGCTTCAGGGCCTCCGCGAGCTGGCGCTCAACCTGCTCTGGTCTTGGGACGACGAGATCCGGGTGGTCTTCCACCGCGTGGATCGCGAGCTGTGGAGTCGCTGCCGGCAGAACCCGGTGCTGCTCCTGGGCTCGGTGTCCCAGGCACGCCTGGACGAGCTGGCGAGAGACGAGGGCTTCCTCGCCTTCTTCGATCGCGTGTACGCGCGCTACCAGGGCTACCTCGAGGAAAAGACATGGTGGGAGAAGCGCTACCCGGAGAAACCGCTGGTCGCCTACTTCTCGGCCGAGTTCGGGCTGACCGAGTGCCTGCCCATCTATTCGGGTGGGTTAGGCGTGCTGGCCGGCCATCACCTGAAGAGCGGCTCCGACCTGGGCGTCCCCATAGCCGGCGTGGGCCTGCTCTACCAGCAGGGCTACTTCCGCCAGTACCTGACCGCCGACGGCTGGCAGCAGGAGTCCTACCCCACCAACGACTTCTTCAACCTCCCGGTGGTCCCGGTGCCCGGTCCCCAAGGGCGTCCGCTCCGGATCGAGCTGCCCCTGGCCGGCGAGCGGATCTTGGTCCAGGTCTGGAAAGCCGAGGTGGGCCGGGTGCCGCTCTTCCTCCTCGACGCCAACCTGGAGGAAAACCGCCACGACTTGCAGGACATCACCGACCAGCTCTACGGCGGCGACCAGGAGAACCGCATTCGTCAGGAGATCGTGCTGGGCATGGGCGGCCTGCGGGCCTTGCACGCCATGGGTCTGGCGCCGGTGGTCTGTCACATGAACGAAGGCCACTCGGCCTTTCTGACCCTGGAGCGCACTCGAGTCCTGATGAAGGAGTCGGGCCTCAGCTTCCACGAGGCCCTGGAGGCCACCCGCGCCGGTAGCGTGTTCACCACCCACACCCCGGTACCTGCCGGTTTCGACGCCTTCCCCCAGGCCATGATGGAGAAGTACTTCGGGGACTACGCCCGTGAGGCGGGGATCTCGATGAGCGAGCTTCTGGCCCTGGGGCGGCCGCCGGGGGCCGATCCAAGCGTGAGCTTCAACATGGCCGGCTTGGCCCTGCACAGCTCCGCTTTCGTGAACGGCGTGAGCCGGCTGCACGGGGAGGTCTCGCGCCGCTTGCTGCGCATCTACGCACCCAACGTTCCCGACGCCGAGGTCCCCATCGGCCACGTCACTAACGGCGCTCACACCTGGAGCTGCGTTTCGCGAGAGATGGCCGGCCTCTTCGACCGCTACCTGGGGCCCGACTGGTGCCGCAAGCCGGGGCAGGCCAGCACCTGGCAGGACGTCGACAGCATCCCCGACGAGGAGCTGTGGTCGACCCACGAGCGGAGGCGGGAGCGACTGGTGTCTTTCGCCCGCAAGCGTTTGATGCGCCAGTCGGAGCAGCGGGGCGCCACCGCCCGCGACCTGGAGCGGGCCCGGGGGGTGCTGGACACCCGCACCATGACCATCGGCTTCGCCCGCCGTTTCGCCACCTACAAGCGGGCCGACCTGATCCTGGCCGACCTGGAGCGGCTGAAGCGCATCCTGCTCGACCCCGAGCGCCCGGTACAGATCGTGTTCGCCGGCAAGGCGCATCCCAAGGACAGCGAGGGCAAGGAGAAGCTGAAGGCGGTGGTGAGCTTCTGCCAGCGCGACGAGGTCCGGCGGCATGCGGTCTTCCTGGAGGACTACGACCTGGAGATGGCCCGCTACCTGGTCCAGGGTGTCGACGTGTGGCTCAACACCCCGCGTCGGGGCATGGAAGCCAGCGGCACCTCGGGCATGAAGGTCGTCCCTAACGGTGGACTCAACTTGAGCGTGCTGGACGGCTGGTGGTGCGAGGGCTACGCACCGGACGTCGGCTGGGCCATCGGCAAGGGCGAGGAGTACCCGGACCACGCCTACCAGGACCAGGTGGAGTCGGGGGCGCTCTACGAGCTCCTGGAGAAGGACGTGGTGCCCCTCTTCTACGCTCGCCAGGCCGACGGGCTTCCCCGGGCCTGGATCGCCCGCATGAAGGCGTCCATGAAGCGGCTGGCACCTCTCTTCAGCACCAATCGCATGATCTGGGAGTACGCCGAGCGATTCTATCTGCCCGCGGCGCGGCATTTCGCCGAACTGTCGGCGAATCGCATGGAGCGGGCACGGCGGCTGGCCGCCTGGAGGCGGGGAGCCCTGGCCAGTTGGGGACAGGTCCGGGTGGACGCCGTCCGCGCCACCCGGGTCGAGCCGCTGCGCGTGGGTGAGGGCCTGGACGTCGAGGCCGAGGTCACCCTGGGTGCGCTGGGCCCCGGGGACGTGGCGGTCGAGGCTTACTTCGGCCCGCTGGATGCTCAGCGTCAGATCCAGGAAGGCAGGGCCGAGGCCATGCGGCTCCTGGGCCCGAGCGACGGCGGCCGCTTCCGCTACACCGGCCGACTCCCCTGCGACCGCAGCGGGCTGCTCGGCTACGGCGTGCGCGTCCGCCCGTCCCATCCGGACGCCAACAACCTGCTGGCGACAGGGCTGATGACGTGGTGGTGAGGTCGCGAAGAACGGGAGCTGTCAGCTCTCAGCTGTCAGCGGTCAGCTACGGCAGCCAACGAACGAGAACCACAAAGGCACCGAGGCACGGAGAACAGCCCGGGGCCCGGGAAGCGGGAACCGAGGGGGGCCAGAGCCGGCGATGGCGGCCGGCGAGCGAGGTTGGAGAAGGGTGGGCTGTCGTGGGTGAGCGGTGAGCGCTGAATGCTGAGTCCTTGCGTTCCCGCAAGGGATGCGTGGGCGCGGGCTGGCGGCGCGGGGCTTGCGCTCTTCGCCCGCGCAAAGCCCATCTGGCCAACTACTTGCGGCGGGCACCCTGATTGCACTTTCGCGCCATGGGTCGGTCCGGGGCCCGTGCCACCCGCAAAGGAGCGCTCATGTTGATCTATCTCGACGGCAAGCTGGTCCCCAAGGAGCAGGCGACGGTCTCGGTGTTCGACCACGGCTTCTTGTACGGGGACGGCGTCTTCGAGGGCATTCGGGTCTATGACGGCAACGTCTTTCGCCTGCAACAGCACATCTCCCGACTCTACGAGTCGGCCAAGACCATCGCCCTCGAGATCCCCCTGGCTCAGGACCAGATGATCCAGGCCGTCGCCGACACGGTTGCGGCTAACGAGAAGAAGGACGCCTACATCCGGCTGGTGGTCTCCCGTGGCCCCGGCGATCTCGGCATCGACCCCGCCAAGTGCAGCCGAGCCACCGTGGTGATCATCGTCGCCACCATCGCCCTCTATCCTGAGGAGTTCTACCGGAAGGGCGTCAACCTGGTGACCGCCAGCGTCAGGCGCATCCCCATGGAGTCCCTGGATCCCCGGGTCAAGTCGCTCAACTACCTGAACAACATCCTGGCCAAGCTGGAGGCCAAGAACGCCGGCTGCCTGGAGGCGGTGATGCTCAACCACCACGGCCAGGTCGCCGAGTGCACGGCCGACAACATCTTCATGGTCAAGAACGGCGTGCTCAAGACCCCCGACCTGATGCAGGGGGCGCTCGGCGGCATCACTCGTTCGGCGGTGCTCGACCTGGCCCGGGAGCGCAGCATCGAGACCCAGGAGACGGTGATGGCGCTTCATGACCTCTACAACGCCGACGAGTGCTTCCTCACCGGCACCGGGGCCGAAATCGTGCCGGTGGTGGGCATCGACGGCCGCCGCATCGGCGACGGCACTCCTGGCCCCATGACCAAGACCCTGCTGGCAGCCTTCCGCGAGCTCCGTGTGCTGGACGGAGTGAAGGTGGCGATGCCGGTGGCAGGCCGTTAGTCGAGCGGAGAGAGCGTTCAACCGGAGCCAGGCGATCTGGCGATTGCTCCCAGGGAGAGCTTCATGGCAACCAAGGCCTTCAACTCCTTCGAGATGGCGCAGGCCCAGTTCGACAAGGTGGCGCTCCTGCTGGGCCTCGACGAGTCCACGCGGGAGCTGCTCCGCCAACCCCTCCGCGAGTACAGCTTCGCGATCCCGGTGCGCATGGACGACGGGCGTGTCAAGGTCTTCCGCGGCTTCCGGGTGCAGCACAACGACGCCCGCGGGCCCTGCAAGGGCGGCATCCGCTTTCACCCGGCGGAGACCATCGACACCGTGCGGGCCCTGGCCATGTGGATGACCTGGAAGTGCTCGGTGGTGGAAATCCCGTTAGGCGGGGCCAAGGGCGGCGTGATCTGCGATCCCCACCATCTTTCGCCCCGCGAGCAGGAGCAGATCTGCCGGGGCTGGGTGCGGCAGGTGGCCAAGAACGTCGGGCCGGTGATGGACGTGCCGGCGCCTGACGTGATGACCAACGCCCAGCACATGCTGTGGATGCTGGACGAGTTCGAGGTGATCCAGGGCGGCAAGTACCCCGGCTTCATCACCGGCAAGCCGGTAGGCATGGGGGGCTCGCTGGGCCGCACCGAGGCCACCGGCTTCGGCGTGATCTTCACGCTGCGCGAAGCCCTGCGCGAGCTGAAGCTCCCGGTCGAGAGCACCAAGGCCAGTATCCAGGGCTTCGGCAACGTGTCCCAGTACGCCATCCGCCTGTACCAGCAGCTCGGCGGCAAGGTCGTCTGCGTCTCCTGCTGGGACCAAACCGACCAGACGGCGTACTCCTTCAAGAAGGACGCTGGCATCGACCTCGACACCCTGCTGGGCATCACCGACAGCTTCGGTGGCATCGACAAGACCGAGGCCAAGAAGCTGGGCTATCAGATCCTGCCCGGCGACGCCTGGCTGGAGCAGCCAGTGGACATCCTGATCCCCTCCGCCATCTAGAACCAGATCCGCGGCGACAACGCTCCCCGGATCCACGCCGGCGTTCGAGTGATCGCCGAGGGCGCCAACGGACCCACCACACCCGACGCCGACCGGGTGATCCAGGATCGAGGCATCTTCGTGATCCCGGACTTCCTGGCCAACGCCGGCGGCGTGACGTGCAGCTACTTCGAACAGGTGCAAAGCAACATGAACTACTTCTGGGAGAAGGACGAGGTGCTGGGCAAGCTGGACCTGAAGATGACCTCCGCCTTCCTCTCGGTCTCCGAGCTGGCTCGCAGCCGCAAGCTCCCCATGCGGGACGCCGCCTACGTGATCGCGGTGAGCCGGGTGGCCCAGGCGTGTCATGATCGGGGGTGGGTCTAGCACCCCCTGCCGTCTGTCGACCGCGTCTTCGGGTTCGCTTCCGTGACCGCCAGCGCTCACGATCTCCCGCCCTTCGGCCGGCACTTCGCCGGCTCCGGAGAGAGCATCTCTTCGTTAGGCGGGGGTGCCATCGGAGGCAAGGCCCACGGCCTGCTCGAAGCCCGGCGTCTGCTGGCACGCTTCGATGCCAAGCGCCATCCGCGGATCCGGGTGGCGGTGCCCAGCTTCACCGTGCTTGGCACCGAGGTCTTCGACGCCTTCCTCGATGCCAACCAGCTTCGGTCGCTGGCCTTGTCGGATGCCGGCGACCGGGTGATCGCCGCGGCCTTCCAGCGCGCCCCGCTGCCGGCGGACCTGGTCGGCGACCTCTTCGCCCTGGCCCGGGACATCAAGACCCCGCTCGCCGTCCGTTCCTCCAGCCTGCTGGAGGACGCGCTCGCCCACCCCTTCGCCGGCGTCTACGGCACCAAGATGATCCCCAACAACCAGCTCGACCCGGAGACCCGCTTTCGCAAGTTGGCGGAGGCGGTGAAGTTCGTCTGGGCCTCCACCTTCTCCCTCGCCGCGAAGAGTTATGCGCGGGCCGCCGGGCGGGAGCTGGCCGAGGAGAAGATGGGGGTCCTGGTCCAGGAGGTGGTGGGCCTCCGGCGGGGACCACGCTTCTACCCGGATATCTCCGGAGTGGCCCGCTCCTACAACTTCTACCCGTCGGGACACGCCCGACCCCAGGACGGGGTGGTCAACCTTGCTCTCGGCCTGGGCAAGACCATCGTCGACGGCGGGCGCAGTTGGACCTACTCGCCGGCCTGGCCCGGCGTGCGACCGCCGGTGGCCCCACCCCAGAGGCTGCTCGACGAGACCCAGCGCGAGTTCTGGGCCGTCAACATGGGGTCGCCGCCGGCCTACGACCCCCTGGCCGAGACCGAGTATCTGCTTCAAGCCGGCCTGGCCGATGCCGAGACTGACGGCAGCTTACGCCTCACCGCCTCCACCTTCGATCCCCGCTCCGACCGCATCGTCCTCGGCACCGCCGCCGCCGGACCGCGGCTCCTCGACTTCGCGCCGGTGCTGGTGATGGACGAGCTGCCCCTGAACCCCCTGCTTCGCGATCTCCTCGCCGCTTTCGAGGAGGCGGCCGGCACCGATGTCGAGATCGAGTTCGCCCTGGCGGCGCCCGGCAACGGGCCCGCCTTCCTGGGCTTCCTGCAGGTCCGCCCCATGTCCGTACCCAGCGCCCAGATCGAACTCTCGGCGGCGGACCTCGACCACCCCGGGGCGGTGGTGGCTTCGGAAGGCACCATGGGCAACGGCTGCTGGGAGGGGGTGACCGACATCGTCTTCGTCAAGCGCGGATCGTTTGACGCCAAGCACACCCGCGCCATCGCCAAGGACGTGGAGGGTGCCAACACCCGTCTCAGCAACGCCGGCCGCCCGTATGTCCTCATCGGCTTCGGCCGCTGGGGCACTTCGGACCCCTGGCTCGGGGTTCCCGTGACCTGGAGTCAGATCGCGGGCGCCCGGGCTCTGGTCGAGTCCACCCTGCCGGCGATGGACGTTCAGCTCTCGCAGGGGGCCCACTTCTTCCACAACCTCCTGAGCTTCGGCGTACCCTACTTCGCGGTCAGCCACCACGCCGCCCACGGAATCGCCTGGGACTGGCTGGAGAGTCTGCCCGTCGAGTTCGAAACCCCGTTCATCCGCCAGGTGCGAACCCCCGCGCCGCTTCGCATCAAGGTCGACGGGCGCAGCGGGCGAGGCCTGGTGCTGCGGCCGGAAGCGGGGTCCGCGTGAACGAGAGCGACGCTTCTCTCGACACCATCCTGAAGGCGCTCCAGGAGCGGGCCAAGGAGCTGAACTGCCTCTACCGCGTTGACGAGATCCTGGGCTCCCGCGAGATCTCCCTGGAGGACGCCTTCCGGGCGGTGGTCGAGGCGCTGCCAGCCGGCTGGCAGTACCCCAGCCTGTGCCGGGCACGCATCGTCTTCCGAGGCCTGCTGGTCCAGCCGCCCGACTTCGCCGAGACGTCCTGGACCCAGGCGGCGCCCATCCTGATCCAGGGCGAGTCCCAGGGCTCGGTCAGCGTGGCCTACCAACACGCCATGCCCGACAGCGACGAGGGGCCCTTCCTGAAGGAAGAGCGCAAGCTCATCACCACCCTGGCCGAGCGCTTGGCGCAGTTCGTTTTGCACCGGGAGCTGGCGGCCGTCTTCGAGCACCGCTCGACTCAGACCGCCGCCCAGGCCCGGCCGGCCTACGCAGTGGTGCTCGACCTCCTGCGCCGAACCGATCCCACGCTCTACCAGCGCATCGCCCGCAAGATGCTGAACCGCCTGTCGGTCCTGGGCCTGGAGGAAGCTCACCGACTGCTGGCCTCCCCCGAACGCCTGGACGCCAACCATCAGGACGAGAACCGGCCCCGGCGCCGCGTCGAACCGGAGGAGACGGATGCGGAAGCCACCTTCGCCCTGGCATCGGCCCACCTCTCCGAACCCGAGGTGTTGTCCGCCATCCAGGTCTGGATCAAGGAGGACCGTGTCAACTTCCTGGTCCAGGCCCTGGAGAGCTCCTACACCTCGCTGGTGGAGATCGCCAACGTCCTCGAGCGCTACCAGCACCTGGGGGTCTTGTCCCACGAGCTGACGCTGGCCACCCAGATGGGCCTCAAGGTGGCACTCATCAGGCGGCTGCTCACCGACCAGGCCGACTTCATCAACACCTGCCGCAAGTACGTCGAGATCGAGGACTTCCTCGATCTCATCCACCACACGGTGATCCTGCCCAAGAGTCACGGACGCCTGGGGGGCAAGAGCAGCGGCCTGTTCCTGGCCGCCCAGATCATCAAGCGCTCCCACGAGTTCGCCGACGTGCTCGCCAACGTCCGCACGCCCAAGACCTGGTATCTGCCCTCGGACGGCATCGTCCAGTTCATGTCCTTCAACAACCTGGACGACGTGTACAACTGGCGCTACCGGGACCTGGACCAGA
>DATECU010000373.1:0-10137 GCA_035286745.1 Vicinamibacteria bacterium
GTCTTGTCGGCGACCTACACGCTGCCGGCGGGGACCTTGCAGGCGGTGCGGGCGCGCTTCCGCTACAACGGCAGCGCGGGTGCTTGCACCACCGGCTCCTACGACGACCACGACGATCTGGTCTTCGCCGTGCAGTAGGCGTTCGCCGTCCGACCGACTCAAGGGCAGGCGTCCTTCGGGGCGCCTGCCCTTCTTCTTTTGCCGAGGCCCTTGGAACGGAGCCCAGTTCACGATAGGCTCCGAGGAGAGAGGAAGGAGCGTCCGAAGGCGCGGCGTCTCGTTCGGGGGCGGGGGCCTCTCGCTTCGTAGCGGCGACCGGATCCACTTCGGGCGCCGTGTAACCTAAGGAGGCGTGCGATGGGGATTTCGGGGACTCGGTTCGCGGTCTTGGTGGGCGGGGCCGTACTCGTGCTGTCGGCGGCCCCGGTATCGGCCGAATCGCCCTCAGGACCGGACCGCGCCGCAGCGGCCAAGGGTGAGACCGCCTACCGGAGATACTGCGCGGCTTGCCACGGCGCGGCGGGGAAGGGTGACGGTCCCATCGCCAGCGAACTCAGGACGCCGCCCAGCGATCTCACGCGCCTGGGCGGAAAGACGGGGAAGTTCTCCTTCGACAAGGTGGCCAGTCAGATCGACGGCCGCGAGACCATTCGCGCCCATGGCACCACGGACATGCCGGCCTGGGGCGATGTCTTCCCCAAGACCAAGGGGACCAACGCGACCACCGTAGAGGACGCGGTCGGGCAGATCGTCCACTTCCTCTGGTCCATCCAGCGCAAGTAGGCCTGCGGAGCGGCCCGGAGTCCTTGCCGGGCCTCGCGCCCGGGCTGTGGCTGGCCGCGGCCCGCGCGCCGTTCCGCCCCCACCGATGAGCCGCCACCTCTTCATCAGCCTGACCCAGGCCACCTATGGCGAGATGGTGCTGGGCCTGCGGGTGGCGGACGATCTGCGAACGCGAGGCCATGAGGTGGACTTCTTGGCGCCGGCAGTCCTGGCTCCCCTCCTGGCCGGGCGGCCTCATCGCCATCTCCCGCTGGCGCTCACGCCAGCGATGGACTTGGGCCGCCTGCTGCGGCGGACCCTGGAGCAAGGAAGCTATGCCAGTCTGGTGCTGGTCGACCTCACCTGCATCCTCCTCACCCTGCACCAGCTCATGATCGAGGAGGACTTCCTGCGCCAACTCCCCTGCCCGGCGATCGCGCTCGACCTCTACGACATGCCGGAGACCGACCTCGAGATCGACCAGGGCCCCGTCAGCACCCGGCTGGCCGACGTGGCCAACTCCTTCGTTCAACGATTGCAGCCGGTGCCTTTCGGGCGGCCGTCGTGTGCCGGTGCCTATAGTGCCTTGCCCGATCTTCAGCCCCTGCCGGCATCCCGACGCGCCGCCCTGCGCTCAGAGCTTGGCCTGGCCGAACACGACCGGCTGTTGCTCTGGGGAAGCAGCCGGTACCAGTACCCGGAGGTTCAGGTGGTGAAGCCCCACGAGCGGGCGGCGCGCATCCTGCCTCGGCTGGTCTTTAACCGTTTGGCGTCCCTGGGCTCCCGCGTCCACGTCCTTCACCTGGGACCCCAGCCCTTCGCCGGTGCCGAACCGTTGGGGGACCGCTATCACCACCTGACCTCGGTGCCCCAGCCTCGATTCCAGGAGTTGATGCAGGCGGCGGACCTCCAGCTCTCCTTCAACACCGGCGCGGTCACTTCGACATCGGCGATTGCCGCCGGGGTGCCCATCCTGTTGGGGATCAACAGTTATGCGGCCAAGACGCTGGACCAGCTCCTGACCCTTCTGCCGCTGCCACCCTCCCCCGACCTCGCTCTGACGCTCAGGGAGTTGGTTCCGGTCTACCCCTTTCGCCTCTGGCCGCAGGGCTACCACCGCTTCCTGGCCCCGCTCATGCGGGACAATCCCTGCCAGCAGGCCCTGCGGACTGTCGAGGTCCTGGAGGAGCGGGCTTTTGTCGAGGCCTGCCGCGCCCTGCTCTTCGATCCGGAGCAACGGGACGCCGCTCGAGCCGGCCAGGAGGCCTACTGCCGTCAGGTGCGTGCGTTGCCCACGGCCGGCGAGCTGATCGACCGCTACCTGGCCTGAGCCGACCCTCTGGCTCGGGCCGAGGCGCGCCGGGCGGCGGCCTTCCGGGGGGAACGCCGGCCGCGGTCCACCACCGCCACCAGCAGCCCGTTCCCCCAGGCTCCGCGCACCGCGCTGCGGTTGCGCAGCTCCCGCTTCAGCAGCACCTCGTAGCCTAACTCCCTGAAGGCGTCGCGGGTGCCCTTGCGCACCCGTTCCCAGTTCCAGTCGTCGACCAGGGTCACGAAGCGTCGTGCCAGCACCGCATCGTAGTGCGTGAAGGCCTGGTATTGGTCCTGGTAGCTGTGGCCGCCGTCGTAGAAGTAGACGTCGACGCCGGGGGGCAGCCGCCCGGGATCGAGCGCCCAGGAGTCGGCTTCCACCAGGTGGACGTGGCAACTGCGCGCCAGCCTGCGCTTGGCGGCTCGAAACGCCTGCCGGGGGTCGCGGTTCTGGCTCATCCTCTCGAACCAGAAGTTGTCGACGCCGGTGAAGGTGCCCTGGTTGCGGTAGGCGGCCGCGAAAAGGGTGGCGCCCTTGAAGACCCCGACCTCCAGGTAGTTGACGTCGGGGAAGTCGCACAGGTTGTTCACCAGGTGCCGGGTGGCCGCCTTGCAGAAGCCGGGCACCGACAGCACCGCGGGGGTGAGTTTGGATTCGGCCCGCAGGGCGCGGTCGATACAGGCCAGCGTGTGGTCGACAAGGTTCATGAGTGGACGCTCCTGTAGGCGAACGGGTCGAGTGGCTCCTCAGAACAGGTGAATCGCGGTGCCGCCGGGCAGAGCCAGAGCGGGCTGGCTCCGCTCCCGGGTGACGCCCAGCAGGACCTGTCGCTCCGGCTGGGCGCGATAGTAGCGCAACCATTCGAGCAGGCGGGGGCTGGGCAAGGCCTTTCCGGCCGCGTCCTCGCCTCCCAGGAAGATCTCGCGCCAGGCTTCGCCCCACAGCCGGGGCCGGACGTGGATGGGGTCGAAGCCGTACCAGCGGGGCTGGAGCCGGACCATTGTGACGTCGTTTGCCGCAGCCAGTCGCAGCAGACCGTCCTCGACCGCCAGGCCGCGGTCGACCACCTGAGCCAGCGACAGCCGGCAGGACGGCACCAGCACCGACCGGAAGAGCACAAAGCGCGGGTGGGAGAGGCGATCGATGCTGGCTAACGGCAAGTCGGTCATCACCACCTCGGCGCCCAGCGCTCGAAGTCTCCGCAGGCACTCCTCGACCCAGCCCAGGATTTCGGCGACCGGCGCCCCGTACAGGATGTCGTTGCCCACGTCGGTGATCAGTGCCCGGGTCGGCACCGGCGTCGCTCCCTCTATACGGCGCCAGAGGCCGCAGTCGAGGATCCCGGGCAGGCGGCGGAACAGGAAGCTGCTTTCCATGCCGTAGGAGCGGCCGTGTCCCAGCGCGGCCACGATTTCCACCGGGTCTCCCCACAGTTCCCGGGCCAGCTGGGTGACGACTCGAAAGCCCCGCGTCAAGTTGCTGGCGCCTAGCGCGATCAGTCTGCCGTTGGGGGTCACCGGTACTCCACGAGCTGGTCGAGGAAGAGATCGGGAGGCGTGGCGTCGATCGTCTTGACCACCCGGCCGTCGACGAGGAGGCTGGGCCGGCTCACGAAGCGAACCGTCTCCACACCCGCACCCAGCACCAGCACCGTGAGCAGCAGCAGGCTGGCCGTCCGGGCTGGGCCGCGGGGCAGCCAGGGCGCGAAAGCCAGAGCGAGCAGCAAGAGGACCACCGGTAGCACCAGCGCCCCCTGGCGGGCGTAGCCGAAGAACAGGGCCGTCGCCACCACCTTGCTGAGCGCGTAGAGCAGCCAGGGCAGAAGGTCCGGCGTCAGGCGACCTCGAATCACGCCAAACGCCGAGGCCCCCAGGATCAAGACCGACCATACCGCGGCGGCCCAGCCGCCTGAAGGAGCGACCATGTCCACCGCGCGCCGGAGTCCGGAGAGTCCCAGGGGCAGGCCGTAGCCGGTGAGGCCCTGGGTCACGCCGGAGGCGAAGATCGCCAGCTTGCGCGTCAGGAGCGCCGCGAAGCGCCGAGGGTTTTCGACAATCCAGGAAGCGCCCAATCGATAGCCGTCGCTTACCAGACGGGCGTGGGGCGGATAGGCCAGGGTGAGATCGGGTGGGGAACCGGCGACCAGCTCAGGGGGGTAGCGGTTTCGTCCGCCGGCGAGCGGCGGAGGCTGGTCCAGAGCGGCTCGGGAGAAGCCACCGCGGGAGGCGGGGTGGTTGGCCAGAGCGAAGTTCAGAGGACCGTAGGCGGACACGAAGACAAGGGGTGCCAGGGGCCGAGGCGTCGCGCCAAACGCGTCGTCCAGGATCCGAAGGTCCTCGGCCCGCACCCCCCGGCCGCCGCGGTGGGCGACGGTGGCGGCCACGAAGGCGGATGCGGTCCGGCGCGCGAAGGCGGGGAGTCGGTCGCGGGCCTGGATCGCACTCCGGTCCCAGGAGAGGAAGGCGGTCCTGGCTTCGATGCCGGCGAGGGCCGCCGCATGTCCGGGAGCCTCGGCGCGTGGCGCGGTGTTGAACTCCCGGATCGCGCGAAAGACGTGAACCTGCCAGGGGATGAGCAACCCGGCGAAGCAGGCGCCGGCCAGGCCGACCGCCGCCAGCGCCGGCCTGCGCTGTCCCCCCCGCCATCCCCGCCACGCCAACCACCCGGTGACGAGAGCGAAGGCCAGCACGTGCTCGACGCGAATGAGGCAGGCGAGCGCGTTCAGCGCTCCCCAGGCGATCGCCGCCGGCCAGCTCGACCGCTCGCGCAGCGGCTCGATCAGAAGGAACGAAGCCACCACCAGCAGCAGGTAGGGCGCCTCACCGTTCAGCGAACTCGAGAGGACGACGAGACCGGTCGAAAGCGCCGCCAGCACGCCGGCCAGGAGGCCGACGGCCGGCCCGAATGCTCTGGCTGCGGCCAGCCAGAGCAGAAGCACGGTCAGAGCTCCCATCAAGGCCCAGGTCGCGCGCAGGAACGGGATGCCGGCGGCGGTGCCGTCCCAGAGCCAGGCCACCAGGTAGGCGGTGCCGGGCGGATGGAGGGGAAGGCCCAGCTCGAAGCGGGTCGCGCTCTGGATGGCGCGAGCATAGTCCAGCCACAACAGAGCGTCGCCCTTGAAGGCGGCCGAATACGCCCAGTCCCTGTCCGGAGTGGCGTGAACAAAGAGCAGCCGGACGGCCAGGCTGGCGGCGAGCAGCGCGGCGCCAACAACCCAAGTGGCTGGTCCCGTCCCACCCACCTTGGAGGCCGAGCCAACCTGGGCCCGTCGCGCACGTCGCTTTCTCGCTTGTCGCCCCAAGTTCCGCTGTCCGTTGGATGTCGCGGGCAGATCCTACCTCAGGCTCCGCCTGGCCGCTGACCCCGGGGAGACCGCGCCAGCCGGTGCACCTGGCGATCCCTATCGGCAGGCTGGGGCCGAGGCCATTCCCTGGCCCTTTGCTCCCTGAAGGAGGCCGCCATCAAGGTCGCCATTCGTGCCCACTCTTCGGTCCGACCAGGCCGGGCCGGACGGCGCGCTGCTGGGCGACCCCACGCGCGTCTTCGTGGAGACGGTGCAGCTGTTCTACGTCGGGCCTGCGGCTCGCGAGGGCGTCTGGGCGCCAGGACCGGGGCGCTCACGGCCGTCTGGCTGCGTGCGATTCGACGTCGCGCTGATTGACACCGCCCGCGTGTCACGATAATGTGTCACATCATGAAGACCACGACCATTCGGGAGCTGAAGCACGCCACGACCACCGTGCTGTCGTGGGTGGCTGGCGGCGAATCCGTCGAGGTGCGTCGCAGGAATGAGCCGGTGGCCATCCTGTCGCCCCCGAAGCGCCGGACCCGGGTCGTGCGGCCGGACTTTGCGGCGCGGCTGCGCTCGATCTATGGGGAGCGTGTGCTGGCCACGACAGGCACTGAGCTGATTGCCGAATCCCGTGGCGCGTCATGACGGCGTACGCGGACACCGGCTTTCTCTGCTCACTGTACGCGCCGGACGCGCATACCGGCCGCGTGGTGGTGCGGATGCAACGACAGGCCTTGCCGTTGCCTCTGACGTGGCTGCACCAGTTGGAATTCCGCAACGCGCTGCGGCTGCGGGTGTTCCGAGGCGAGATCACGCCGCCACAGCGCGACGCGTCGCTGAACGCCTTGCTGGCCGACGTGGCGGCCGGCGTGCTCGCGGCCGCCGCGCCACCCCTGGCCGAGACGCTGACCGAAGCGGAACGGCTCAGTGCCCTGCACACCGAAACGACCGGCACCCGCAGCCTCGACGTCCTCCACGTCAGCTCGGCGTTGGTGCTGGGGTTGGCTGAGTTCCTCACGCTGGACCATCGACAACTCGCATTGGCGAAGGCGGCAGGGCTGAAAGTGCCGGCGCTGTAATTGGTGGTCCCGCTCCGTGGGGAATGCGCCACGGCGGCGGCGATCCAGCGGCGGGCTACCTGCGCGGGCCCGGCGTGGTCCAAACAGGTCCTGACATGAGGCGCGAGAGCCGCTCGAGTCCGGCCTGCAGCCGGACCCATGCTCGCGGAGAGCGTAGGTTATACGAGTGCGATTGGCGTGTCAACCCGCTCGCCCGCGGAGTCCAATTCACTTCGGGGTGTGTCCACGCAAGGGTCGATCGCCCAGGTCATAGGGGATGCAGGCCGCATATGCGGCCAGGGAGCTACCGTGTCCACCACCCTGGTCGAACTGCGTGGTTCCATGAGCTTGCTCTCGTCGATCGGGCAGGCCAATGGCCGGTGCACGGCGGGTCCGATCGAGACCCGATCGCACTGACCCGTTGAGTGGCACCTGAGCCAGGCAACAAGTCGCAGGCCATCGAGTCTCGACCAAGGCAGCGAGCCGCTATTCGTAGCGGAGGGCTTCGACCGGGTCCTGGCGGGCGGCCTTGAGGGCGGGCCACATGCCGAAGGCGAGCCCCACCGCCGTGGACACGCCGAAGCCCAGCAGCACCGACCAGAGCGGGGTGGCGGCGTCGAAGTCGAAGGCGATGCGCGCCAGCACCGCTGCACCTAGCCCAAAGGCGATACCCAGGCCGCCGCCCACGCCGGTGAGCGTCACCGCCTCCACCAGGAACTGGAGCGCGATGTCGCGGCGTCGTGCGCCCAGGGCCTTGCGCAAGCCGATCTCGCGCGTGCGCTGGGTCACGTTGACCAGCATGATGTTCATCACCCCCACCCCGCCCACCAGCAGGGCAATGCCGGCCACCACGATCATGGCCGCGGCCACGCCGCCGGTGATCTGCTGGAAGCTCCGGAGCATGCCTTCGCTCGTGAACATGGCGAAGTCGTCGGGCTGACCGGGGCGCAGGCCGCGCCGGAGGCGCAGGATGGCGGTCTCCTGCTCGATCAGCGCGGGAATGTCCTCCGGACGGCGGGGGACGGTGGCGATGTGGATGGTGTCGCCGCCTCCGTTCTTCACTTCCGGGAACTGCTCATCGAAGGCGGTGATGGGGATGGCCACGAAGTTGTCGTTGCTGCCGCCGAAGAAGGCCCCCTTCTTCTCGAATAGCCCAATCACCTGGTAGGCGCGTCCGTTCAGGGTGAGCTGGTGGTCGATGGGATCGCGGTGGGGGAAGAGGGCGTTCGCCACGTCGGTGCCGATGACACACACCGGCGCCGCGTGCTCCAGGTCGGCGTCGGTGAAGAAACGACCGTCCTGCACGAAGTGGTTGTTGGCCAGCGAGTAGTCGGGGGCGGCGCCCAGGATGATGGGGCTCTGCGCTTCCTCCTTGCCGGCTCGCACGATGGCGCTGCCGAAGAGGTAGCGCTCCGGGGAGACCGCTGCCGCCAGCGTGGCCAGCCGCTTCAGGGCTTGGGCATCCTCGATGGTGAGATCCCGGCGGTTGCGCTGCTCCTCGGGGATGCCCTGAGGTCCGCCGAAGCGCGGCTCGTACTTCTGGAACTGAACCAGTGAGGCGCCGAAGGAGGTGAAGGCCGCGGTGACGGAGTTGTTGAAGCCCACCACGAAGCTCACCATCATGATGACCGTCGCCACCCCTGCCATCACCCCCAGGAGCGTCAGGAAGCTCCGCAGCTTGTGGGCGCGCATCGCCGAGAGGGCGAACACCATGTTCTCGGTCCAACTGACGCGGAGGCGCATCACTCGGCTCTGAGAGCGTCGACGACCGGGAGGTTGGAGGCGTTGCGCGCCGGCCAGTAGCCGGCGGCCAGCCCGACGCCGGCGGAGAGCCCGATGCCCATCAGCACGATGCCCGGCGTGACGTGGGCCGGGAAGTCGAGCAGGCCGCGCACCCCCAAGGCGGCCAGGCCCCCCAGCACCACGCCGGCCAGCCCGCCCGCCAGCGAGAGCAAGGTGGCCTCCAGCAAGAACTGGCGGCGAATGTCGCGCTTGCGGGCGCCCATCGCCAAACGCACGCCGATCTCCCGGGTGCGCTCCACCACCGCCACCAGCATGATGTTCATGATCACGATGCCGCCCACCCCCAGGGAGACCGAGGCGATGAGCAGGGACAGCACGAAAGCCGCCGCCGAGATCTGCCGCCACAGCGTCTGCAGGCTCTCGGCGGTGACCACGCCGAACGGGTCGGCGGCGCGGAAGGGCGTGTGGCGCAGGGCTCGCAACAGGGCCCGCACCTCGTCCACCGAGGCCTCGAGCCCGGGGACGCCGCCCGAGGCCTTGATCAGGACGTTTAACGATTCGCGGCTGCCGAACTGCCGGCGGTAGGCCTGGATGGGGATGAAGACCTTGCGGTCACGCTCCTCGCCCAGGGTACGGCCCTGCTTGACCAGGAGGCCGATCACCCGGTAGGGGGCGCCGCCCACCAGCACGGTGTGGCCCAGGGGATCGAGCTGTGGGAACAGCTCGTCCTTGATGTCCGAGCCGATGATGGCCACCGCCTGGGCCGTCTGGTCCTCCAAGGGCGTGAAGTAGCGGCCGCCCAGGATGTCGAGGCGCACCATGGGCCCGAAGTTGGCGGTGGTGCCCTGCACGGTGACGTCGGTCAGGCGGCGGTCCCGGAACTTCACGGCCGAGGAGCCGATCGCCTCCGCGGCCACCTGCTCGGCGCGCGCCAGCGTCCGGGACAGGACCTCATAGTCGTTCCAGTCCAGGTTGCGCCGCTTCATGGCCTCGAAGAACTCGTCGCGGCTGCGGATGATCCCGAACTTCTGCACCACGTAGACGTCGGGCGCCAGTTGGATCACTCGATCCTGGACGAAGGCGTTGAGCCCGGCGATCACGGAGATCACCGCCACCAGCGTGGCCACGCCGATGACGATGCCGAGCAGGGTGAGGGCGCTGCGCAGGGCGTGGGCCCGCAGAGCCCGGAGCGCCTCGCGGAACAGCTCCGGGATTGCCATCGTTAGCTCGCGGGGCGGTCCCCTTCCTTCTTCTTCTCGACCCGGACCGCGTCGCCCGGCTTCAGGGTGCGCAGGGCCTTGAAAGGCCCGGTGATGATGGTCTCGCCCCCCTTGAGGCCGGACATCGCCTCCAGGTTCAGCTCGCCCAAGAGGCCGGTCTTGAGGGGCTGAAAGCGGGCCTTGCCGCCCTCCATGAAGTAGACGCCCTCTTGATCCCGTGGCTCGCCTGGTCTTCTGGCTTCGCCGGGCTTGCGTTCGAGGTCCCGAACCACCAGCGCCTGGATGGGGACCACCAGCGCCTGCGCGCGGAAGCCGGTCAGGATATCCGCCTGCACCGAGAGGCCGGGCTTGATGTCGGGCGGCGGGTCCTTGATCTGGACCTTGACCTTGAACTTGATGGCCTCGGTCTGCGAGCCGGTCTTGATGATCGGGCTCCCGCCCACCTCGGTCACCACGCCCCCGAAGGTCCGGTTGGGGTAGGCGTCGATGTGGATGAGCGCCTCCTGGCCGACCTTGACCGAAGGGATCGAGGTCTCGTCCACCTCCATCTCGGTCTCGACCACCGACATGTCCGAGATGGTGAGTAGCACGGTGCCGGCCTGGTTGAGCACGCCGACCACCGCCACCTCGCCCTCTTCCACCCGTTTGGCGGTCACGATGCCGTCCATGGGTGCGCGCACCGTGGTCTTGGCCAGGGCGTCCTGGGCCCCCTCCAGGGTGGCGCGCGCCTGCTCGACGCGGCGCTCGGCC
>DATECU010000374.1:0-31147 GCA_035286745.1 Vicinamibacteria bacterium
CTCACGATGGCCTGGCCCAGACCGCCGGGCAAGAGCTTGGCCAGGTCGATCGTCGTCTCCACCATCTCGTCAGGCGCGCCCGGGGGCCTGACCGTTGTCGAGAGCAGCTTCTGCCCCGGCACCTTGCCCGGGTTCTGGAAGCGGTCGTTCTTCGCCTCCAGGAACCCGCGCCAGTCCGCGGGCCCCACCCGCCAGGCCTCCACTCTCAGCTCCGGGACGTTGACGCTCCTGAACGGAAGTACGGGTTTGCCCGAGGGATCGAGCACCACCAGGTCCAGACCGTGCCAGGCCAGGCTGGGCTCGGCCGAGCCCACGCTCACCGAGACCGCCTCGGCCACCCCCAGGCTCTGCCCAAAGCTGTCGGCGATCTCGGGCCGCAGGGTCACGCGGTAGGTGGTCCGACCCTTGGAGGGACCGTGGATGCTGAGGGTGTTCCCCCAGACCGCGAGTTTCACTCCCGGCAGGTCGGGCTCGATCTTGACCCAGGCTGGGCTCACGGCCTGGGCGTCCAGCGGGTTGGTGAACTCGAAGGTCCAGGGCATAAACGGCCGGCACTTGCCATCCCAACCGCAGCGGTGCCGGGTGAGCCGCAGGCGACCGTAGGTTCGGAAGCTCCAGGACTGGGGCTTTTCCGTCAGCCCCGGTCCTTCGGCCGAGGGGGCGCCTGCCTTGACGGTGACCTCGACCTCGCTGTCCGCGGGCAGGGGCGCCTCGGCTCTGAGCGCCAGATAGCGGCCGGGCCGTGAGCTCTTCGCCAGCCCGCTGAGCTCGCTGTCGGCCTGGATCTCCTTCTCGTCGAGGATCGCGCAGCGGACCAACTCGCGGCCAGCCCGAACCTCGATCGAGGGCAAGAGCGTCTTGGCATCGATCGCCTGATCGAAGGCCAGGAAGAGGGCGGTGTCCCGCCGCCGCGGTCCCCTGTCCGGGAAACGTCCCTGCAAGGTGAGCGGCGGCGTGCGGAAGGTCCAGCTCTCGGCCTTGGCAAGGGTTCCGCCGGTCGCCGAACGGGTGCCCGCCGGCACCGTCGCCTGGAACTCGCTGGCCATGGGGAAGCGGTCGTCGGGCTCGAAGAGCAGCGTCTTGGTGCCGACCCAGCGCCAGCGACCGGAGACCTGCGGCGACAACTGCACCGGCTGCACTTTGGCAGCCTCCTCTTGCGAGGTGAGCGCGACCATGGGCTGGGAGAAGGTCACGCTCAGATGCGGCGCCAGCGGGATGTCGCCCTCGGGCAGCCGGCGCAGGACGGTGAGCGCGCCGGCGGCGGCGGTGTCGGGGGCGATCGCCTCGCCCTTCGGCGGAAACGGCTCCTTGACGGTGGCGCCGGTCCGAGGCGGCGGCAGCGAGCTTTCCCGGAGCGCGAAGTCCTTCCGATCTTCGGGTGCTGCCGTGAGCGCCGGCAAGCGCTCCAACACTCGGCGGGTCTCGGCCTCGCTCAGCGGGTCGCTGACGGCTGGCTCCGTGCGCTGGTAGCCGTCTCCCCCCTCACCCTCGCGCAGCCTGAACTCCAGCCCCCCCTTGCTTTCGTCGCTCACGCGCCTGCCCCCCTTGGCTTCGGCCACCGCCAGCGAGGACGCCGTCGAACGACCGGTCCAGAGGACCGCGGCGCCGAGGCCCGACACCACAAACGCCCCCAGCAGCATGCGCCTCATGGTCACGGTTCCCTCCTCAAAGCTGACGGAGCGAGCCTACGCCCGTCCCTCGGCATGGGTCAACGTCGGAGCCTCGGTCCCTCGGTCGCGGCCCCTGGTCCCCGCGTGTTCGGTACAGGTATCGCCGCCCGAGCATTCCGGGCGCCCTCATTCCGATCCAAGTCCACCCCCCGGGGTCTGGAGAGGCCGTTGCCGGTGCGGGCGGGGCTTCGGTGCTACGCTGTCCTCCGGGGCGGCGGAAGGCGGAGTCCATGATCAGGTTGCGGCCGGGCGGCGAGCGGGGGCGGACAACCCTCGATTGGCTGGACAGTCGGCACACCTTCTCGTTTGGCGAATACCATGACCCGGGGCAGATGGGGTTTCGCTCGCTGCGAGTGCTCAACGACGACCGGGTGGCGCCCGGCGCGGGCTTCCCCACCCACGGCCATCGCGACATGGAGATCCTCTCCTACGCACTCGAGGGGACTCTGGAGCACAAGGACAGCCTGGGGAATGGCTCGCTGATTCGACCCGGCGAGATCCAGTTCATGCGGGCGGGGACCGGGGTTCTGCATAGCGAATTCAACCCCTCGCCGACCGAGCCGGCCCACTTCCTCCAGATCTGGATCTTGCCCGCCGAGCGCGGCCTTTCGCCCACCTACGCCCAGCACGCGTTCGAGCGGGCTGCCGCGCGAGAGGGCTTCGTCCTGCTGGCTTCCGGCGAGGCTGGCGACGGCGGTATTCGCCTGCGCCAGGACGCCTCGGTCTACGTCACCATGCCCCCGCCCGGCCGCACCTGCGCCCTGCGCTTGGCCGCGAGACGTCACGCCTGGGTCCACCTGGCCCGGGGGGCGGCGATCGTGAACGGGCACGCCCTGACTGCTGGGGACGCCGCGGCCTTCTCGGAGGAGCCCCAGATCGAGATCACCGGCCAGGCCGAGGCCGAGTTGCTGGTGTTCGATCTGGCCTAGCCGGACTTGGCCTGTTGAGGGGGTCTGGCTCGGCAGAATCCTTCGCCATCGACGACTCGATCTTCCTTGCGCGGACCACGAAGCGGATGGTGTCCCGCGAGACACGACACCGGGTCGCCAGCTCGCCGATCTTGAGTCCGTCCTTCATGCGTGCCATACCCAAGATAGACCTTGGACCCAGCTCCAAGGTCAAGTGAAACCTTGTGCGGAGACACCCTAGGGACCTAACCCGCGCATCTGTGAAGCATCCGACAGCACCCCCCGAAGTGTCAGGCTACGTTGGGTGGGTGACCGTGTGGACGGTCGAAGCTCAAAGGAGATGATCGCGATGAACCGTGTACTGAAGGTCCTGGCCGCCGGCCTGGTGGTGGCGTTCGGTGTCGTTCCCCTGCTGGCGGCGCCCGCCGCCGGCGACAAGCAGCCCATCGCGGGCGGCTACTGTCCGGTGGCGTACGCGAAGATGGGCAAGGCGGTCAAGGGCAATCCCAGCTTCAGCTCCGAGCAGGACGGGCGCCTCTACTACTCCAGCTCGGCTGAGGCCAAGAAGATGTTCGACGCGGAGCCGGCGAAGTACCGCATCGCCTACGACGGTTGGTGCGCGACGGGAGTGGCGATGGGGAAGAAGATCGCCAGCAACCCCGAGCTCTTCACGCCGCACAAGGGAACCACGTACCTGTTCTCGAACGCAGACGCGAAGGCGATGTTCGACAAGGACCCCGACATGACGGTCGCCAAGGCCTCGGAGAACTGGCCGAAGATCAAGTAGTCCCCCCCCGCTCGAAAAGGGCCGCGGGTCGTCACCCGCGGCCCTTTCTTCTTCTCCAGCCCCAAGAGTCGCGCAACTGTGAAGGACCCGACAGCCCGGGGCGTCGGCGTCCCGTATCTTGGGATGGTGAGCGAGAGAGTGGTAAGCGGTTGCGGCGTCGGTCTCCGGCGGGAGCACTACCAGACGGTTCTCGCCGAGCGGCCCGACGTCCCCTGGTTCGAGGTGATCTCCGAGAACTTCATGGTGGACGGCGGCCGGCCCCGGCACGTGCTGGAGAGCGTCCGGCGCGACTATCCCGTGGCCCTCCACGGTGTCTCCCTGTCCCTCGGTTCCGCGGAGCCCCCCGACGCCGCGCACCTGCGCCGCCTCCGGCAGCTCGTCGACTGGGTCGAGCCGGCGATCGTCTCGGACCACCTGTGTTGGACGCGCCTGGGCGGGCACAACAGCCACGACCTGCTGCCGCTGCCCTTCACCGAGGGTGCGATCCGGGTGGCAGCAGCGAACGTGGGCCGTGTCCAGGATGCGCTGGGACGCCGAATCCTGGTCGAGAACGTCTCCAGCTACGTCCGCTTCCGCGAATCCGAGATGGAGGAGTGGGAGTTCGTGGCGGCGGTGGCCGAGCGGGCGGACTGCGACCTGCTGCTCGACGTGAACAACGTCTACGTCAACGCCCGCAACCACGGGTTCGACCCGAAGCGCTACCTGGCAGGGATACCCATCGAACGCGTGCGGCAGATCCACCTGGCCGGGCACGAGGACCACGGCGAGGTGGTGATCGACACCCACGACCACCCCATCTGCGACGCGGTGTGGGACCTGTACCGGGTGGCGATCGCCCGCTTCGGAAGCGTGCCGACGCTCATCGAGCGCGACGCCAACGTGCCCGCCCTGCCGGTTCTGCTGGCCGAAGCGCAGGCGGCCGATCGGATCCTGGAGGAACCGCGTGCCGCGGCCTGAGGAGAGAGACCTTAGGAGCCTCCAGGCGTCCTTCCTGGGCGACCTGACGGCGCATGAGCCGCGCACCGAAACGGACCGGGCGGCCCTGTTCTCGGAGCCGCCGCAGGGCGACATCGAACGCCGCTGGGACATCTACACCTTCGGGTACCTGGCGCGGCTGGCGGAGGCGATCGAGAACGACTACCCCGCGACGCGGCGGATCCTGGGCGAGGGCGCCTTCCGCTCCCTGGCCGCTCGCTACCTCGAGCGGCACCCGCCACACTCCTTCGACATCGGGCGCGCGGGCGATCGGCTGGCGGCCTTCCTGGAAACGGATCCGCTGGCCGCGGACCTGCCGTTCCTGCCGGACCTCGCGCGCTTCGAGTGGAGTTTGGCTGAGGCGTTCATCGCGGCAGACCGCGAGCCGTTGGCGTGGAGCGACCTGGCCAGGCTCGGGCCGGAGGCCGTCGCCGACGCGGTCTTCAGACCGCGTCCGGGTACCGCGGTGATCCGCTCGCGCTGGCCGCTGCTCGATCTCTCGGCCACCCAGGACCTCGCGGACCGGGAGGTTTCGATCGCGGTCGAGGGACGGCCCTGCGTGGTTCTCGTGTACCGCCAGGATCTGGAGGTGAGGCGCCGCCTGGTCGACGAGCCCGACGCCCGGTTCCTGGAGACCGCGGGACGCGGCATCCGGCTCGCTGGGCTCCTGGACGAAGCTGCAAACAGCGCCGACGCCGACCGCCTGGTCGAGCGCTTCCGGCTCTGGGTGATGGAAGGCGTGTTCGAGAAACCGGGGACACCGCCCGAGGCGGCCGTTCCCCTTGACAAGGAGGAGAGATGAACGTTTCCAAGTCCCGACGGATCGTGATCGCGTCCCTGGCGGGCGCTCTGACGTTGCCGGCCATGGTCCTCGCTCAGGAAAAGCCAGCCGGCGACGCCGGCGCCAAGGCGAAGTGCTATGGCGTGAACAAGTGCAAGGCCAGCGGGGACTGCGGCGGCCCTGGCCACTCCTGCGCAGGCCAGAACGCCTGCAAGCGGCAGGGCTATATCGAGATGGACAAGGACACCTGCTTGAGGCTCGACGGCGGGCGGCTCACCGCGAACGAGGAGAAGCCTGCGCCCGACGCGAAGTCCAAGGAGAAGAAGGGCTAACGCGCCAAGCGGTTCCCTGTGGTCCGCGGCCGGTGAGGGAGTGCGACCCTCGCCGGCCGGTTTCCTGAAGGAGTGATCGAATGAAGCCGCATACCATACCGCTGGCGCTGCGAGGGGCTGTTCTCGCCGCGCTCCTGTCCTTGTCGGGCGCTCAAGCTCGTGCCGACGCCGTGAAGCTCTCGATCGACCCCCAGCACTCCACCGTCGGCTTCCGCGTCCGCCACCTGTTCACCAAGGTGAACGGGCAGTTCCGCGGCTTCGAGGGGAGCATCGAGTTCGACCAGAAGAACCTGGCGGCCTCCAAGGTCGCGGTGACCATCCAGGCCTCCACCATCGACACCAACGTCGAGGCCCGCGACAAGGACCTCCGGAGTCCCCGCTTCTTCGACGTCGCGAAGTACCCCACGCTCAGCTTCACCAGCACGGGCATCGCCGACGTTTCCGGCACTCGCGGACGCATCAAGGGCACCCTCACCATGCACGGCGTGTCTCGCGAGGTCGTGCTCGACGCCGAGTTCTTGGGCTCCGGAAAGGACCCCTGGGGCAACCAGCGCTTCGGCTTCCATGGCGAGACCAAGGTCAATCGCAAGGACTTCGGCATGGCGTGGAACGAGGTGATCGAGGCGGGGGGAGTTCTGGTCGGGGACGAGGTCGAGATCGTCCTGGACCTCGAGGCCGTCCCGGGGAAGTAGGTGTGATGCGAATCGACCTGCTGACGTCACCCGGTTGCCCAGGGTGCCCGGCGGCGCGGGAGGCGGTGGCGGCGTTCGCGGCGGTGCGGCCCGGCGTGGAAATCCACGAGTGGGACATCACCCGCGACCCCGGCCCCGCCATTGGCCGCGGCGTCTTTGCGACGCCAGCGGTGATCGTGGACGGGCGACAGATCCTGATCGGGATTCCCAGAGAGGAGGACTTGATGCTAGAGGCAGGCCGACAAGAGGACGCAGGCGAGGAGTCTGCAGCTATGAGAAGCGGGGCCACGGAGGAGATCTTCGCCGCCGTCGAGAAGAAGTACGGCTTCGTACCCAACCTGATCCGGGAGATGGCCAAGAGCCCGGCCGTGGCGCGGGTCTATCTGGGCGGCCAGGACGCGATGACCGCCGCCAGTCTCCCCCCGCGGGATCAGCAGGTGGTCCAGCTCGCAGTATCCGTCTACAACGAGTGCGAGTACTGCCGCGCCGCACACCGGATGGGCGCCAAGATGGCGGGGATTGCCCCCGCCGACATCGCGGCGATCGAGAGGGGCGATCTCGCCGAGGAGCCTCGGGTCAGGGCGCTGGCGGCCGCCGCCTGGCTGGTACTGGACATGCGCGGGTGGCTCACTGCCTCCGACCTGGCGAGCCTGGAGTCCGACGGGATCGACCGCGCCCAGGTTTACGAGATCGTGGCGCTCATAGGCTTGAAGACGATCTCCAACTACGTGAACCACATCGCTCACACCGCGGTCGACGGGGCTTTTCGCGGGTAGCACCGCGGAGGCGGTGAGCGTAGGCTTGCAGGCGGAGGCGCGGGTGGCCCAGCAGACGAAGCTCTGGTACCTGAAGAACGTCAATCTCTTTCACGGGATGTCCGACGACCAGATGCGGATGGTCGAAGAGCGCACCGTGATGCGCGAGATCCGACGCAAGGAGGTCCTCTACCTTCCGGGAGATGCCGGAGACCGCATCTACCTGCTCAAACGTGGCGTGGTCAAGATCTCCACCCTCACCGAGGACGGGCGGGAGATCATCCTGGCACTGCTGCGGCCGGGCGAGGTGTTCGGCGAAGAGGCGGTCCTGGAGGACGCCCCCCGTGACCACATGGCCGAAGCCCACGACGACGCCCTGCTGTGCGTCATCACCCGGTCCGACTTCATGGCTGTCATGCGCGCCCATCCCGAGATGGCCTTTAAGGTGACCAAGCTCGTGGGCTTCCGTCTCAAGACCTTGCGGAACCGTGTGGAGGGCCTGCTGTTCAAGGGCGCGCCCGCCCGGCTGGCGCAGACGGTGCTTGACCTGGCGCGCGACCACGGCGTCAAGGACGCGAAGGGCATCCTGGTTCCCCTCAAGCTCAGCCAGCAGGACCTCGCCAACCTCATCGGGGTAACACGCGAGTCCGTCAACCTCGCCCTCGCCGATTTCCGAAGTCGTGGTCTGGTCGAGCTCGAAGGGCGATCGCTGCGGGTCCTCCAGCCGGACCAGTTGAAGGCGCTGACCTAACGTCGTGCATGGTGCCGCTGTGGAGGCGCTGGGCCCGCAAGGTCACCGTCAGCAACAGCCCGGGCGGCATGCCACCGAGTACGCCTCGCGCGAGAACGGTCTCGCCCGGCCGGACCTGGCCGACGCTCATTGGGCCACCGCAGCCGTAGAAACGGTCAATCACCTCCTGGGGGCCCAGGGGCGAGGCGAGAGCGACCAGCGCCGCGGTGGCCGTGGGTGCGCGGCACCCGCCGCGCCCCGAGGGCCTAGCAGGTATGTGAAGTAGAAGGCGCTGCCCAGCAACGTATAGGTCGCGGCCGTCAGCGTCGGTGCAGGGCCAGGGTGGCGGGACCCGGGCGGGGTGGACCTCAGCGCGGCGCGCGGAGGCGAGCGTCGAGGAAGGCTCCGACAAGAGCCAGGTTGGCCGGAGTCGAGAACATGGAGCCGCCGTGACCCGCGCCCTCCAGAACCAAATGGGTGGAGGGGACGCCGGCCGCGAGGAGCGCCGCGTGCAGGAGCGCGCTCTGGTTTGGATCCACCGTACCGTCGCGGCTTCCGTGCTGGATCAAAAAGGGCGGATCGCCAGGATCGACGTAGGTCAGCGGGCTGGCGAGGGCCACCCGCTCCGGGCAGTCGTCGATGTCGCACCCGAGCAGCCGCGACTCGGGCGAGTCCGTGTCGTGGTGGCCGCCGGAGAGCTGCTGGAAGTCCGTAGGTCCGTACCAGTCCACCACGGCCTGAACGACATCCGTCTGGGAGGCGTTCCCCTGGACGGGGTCCTGGAGGTCGGCCACACCCGCGGCCGTCCCGAGCAGGGCCACGAGGTGACCTCCCGCCGAGGAGCCCCAGGCGGCGATCCGACCGGGGTCAAGACCGTACCTGACCGCGTTCGCCCGCAGCCAACGGATGGCGGCTTTGCAGTCCTGGATCTGGGCCGGGAAGATCGCTTCCCCACTCAGTCGATACTCGATCGAGGCCACGGCGTAGCCTCGGTCACGTTGCTGCAGGGCGTGGTGACCCCGGCTCAGACTCTTGTTGCCGCCCTGCCAGGCTCCCCCATGCACCCAGACGACCACGGGGAATGGCGGCGTCCCCGACGGAAGGTGGAGGTCTAGGTGGAGCGGCCGGGGGTAGGTGCTGTAGACGAGGTCCAGATGGCTCGCTGCGGAGACTGGAGAGGGCGAGGAGGGCAGCAACGGCGACGGCGCTCCCGCCAACGATGCCGAGTCGCAGGCGGCCAGCGCCACGAGAGAGAGCGCCAACGCGCCGCCTTCGAGCGAAAGACGGGACAGGAAGCGCCCAGGCTCCCCGCGAGAGCGAAGCCAGCCGAGACCGGGTTTCATGACCGGTTGGACAGCCGAGCGGCCGGCCGGGTTGAACTCCAACGCCGACCGACGGGACCCCGGCGCCATCGGGGACACCCGAGACGGAGCGGTTCAGCGCCGCGACCAGTCTCGCGGGAAGAGCGTGCCCGCCTTCTCCGGGTCGAGCTTTGCGTCCAGCAGGCTCGCCGCCCGGGCCAGGACCGCATCGCGCCCGGCCTCCAAGTCCTCGGGACTGATCTGCGCCATCGTCTTGCGCGTGGGAACGACGCCCTCGATGAGGCGGATCGCGCTGCCGGGTTTCAGGTCCTTGGCGGCCGCGTCGCTACCGGGCTTGACCGCGACCACCCGGCAGGCATCGCCGACCATCTTCATGTCGAAGCCGTACTCCACGTCGTAGGGGAACGGCGGCGGTATGAAAGAGGTGTGGGAGTCGCCGAAGTCCAGCACGGCCTGCGCCAGAATCCTGGAGATCTGGGCCTCGCTCGCGGCCTGGCGCAGCCGCTCCTCGGCGGCCCGGAAGTGGGCGTCGAGGTCGAGCCCGCCGAACCTGGGATCGTGGTAGAGCCGCGCGATCTCGATCTTGATGTTGCGCAGCATGTCCACGCCCCGGTCACGGTCCGCATCCCGGTTCTGCCCCCACGTTGGCACCGAGCCGAAGGCAAGCAGCAGACACGCGGCCACGCCGAGCCCGGCGCGGATCGTCTTGTGCATAGCGGAGAGCCTAGCCCCGAGGGGAACGGCGGTCAAGCTCCGATCCGCAACCGCTTCGCCCTTGGGTGTAGGATCTTCGGGGTCATGACCTCGAGGGCGGAGGAGAGCGACCGGCCGGGGGCGCGGGCAGCCGACCCGCAGCGGGCGGGCCTGCGCCTGGAGGTGCGGGGCACCGTGCAAGGTGTGGGGTTCCGGCCCTGGGTATACCGGTTGGCGCGCGAGGAGGCACTGGGCGGTCGGGTCTTCAACCACAGCCAGGGTGTGACGATCGAGGCCTTCGGGCCAGCCGAGGCGCTACGGCGCTTCGAGGGGCGGCTGCGCGGAGAAGGCCCGCCAGCGGCCCGGCTGGACGACCTGGAGACCGCCGCCATCGCCTTCGAGGAGCTTCCAGGCTTCTTGATCGTCGAGAGCCAGGGCGAGGCCCTGCGCCGGGTTTCGATCCCCCCGGACCTGGCCACCTGCGACGACTGCCTGCGCGAGGTGTTCGATCCTGCCGACCGCCGCCATCTCTACCCCTTCACCAACTGCACCAACTGCGGCCCTCGCTTCACCATCGCCCGCGACGTGCCCTACGACCGGGCCGCAACCACCATGGCCGGCTTCACCATGTGCGCCACCTGCCAGGCGGAGTACAACGACCCCGCCAATCGGAGGTTTCACGCCCAACCCAACGCCTGTCCGACCTGCGGCCCGCGTCTGGCCCTGCTCGACCCTCAGGGTGCCTCCATCGCCGCAGACGATCCGCTCGCGCTGGCGGCCCAGGCCCTGATCGAGGGTGGGATTGTCGCGGTGAAGGGAATCGGCGGCTTCCATCTGGCCTGCGCTGCCGGAAACCCCGCCGCGGTCCGCGAACTGCGCCGCCGCAAGCACCGCGACGCCAAGCCCTTCGCCGTGATGGCCCGCGATCTGGCGGCCTGCGAAACGTTAGCCGCGCTGCACGATCACGAGCGCGGCCTGCTGACCTCGGTGGTGCGCCCCATTGTGCTGGTCGAACGCCGTCCCCAGGCCCCGCTGGCCGCCGAGATCGCCCCCGACAGTCCATTGCTGGGCCTGATGCTCCCCTACTCGCCTCTGCATCACCTGCTGCTGGCGGCGACCGGGTGCCCGTTGGTGCTGACCTCCGGCAACCTGGCGGACGAGCCCCTGGCCGTCGACAACGCCGAGGCGGTGGCGCGCCTGGGGTCGCTGGCCGATCTGCTGCTGGTCCACGACCGCCCCATCGAGACCCGCTGCGACGACTCGGTGACGCGGGTGATCGGCGGCCAGCCCACCGTCTTCCGGCGCGCTCGCGGCTACGTGCCCCATCCGCTGGCGGTGGCGCGTCCCTTCGCTCGCCCGGTCCTGGCGACCGGCGCCCACCTCAAGAGCACGTTCTGCTTCGGCGTCGGGGACACCGCCCATCTCGGCCCTCACATTGGCGACCTGGAGACCGAGGCCGCCTGCCGTGGCTTCGACCAGGCGGTGGCCAAGATGGAGCGCTTCCTGGGCGTCCGGCCCGAGGTCATCGCCCACGACCTCCACCCCGGCTACTACTCGACCGCCTACGCGCTCGGGCGGCCGGAGGCCGTGAAGATCGGCGTCCAGCACCATCACGCCCATGTAGCCAGCGCCATGGCCGAGCATGGCCTCCAGGGACCGGTGTTAGGCGTAGCCTACGATGGCACCGGCTTGGGTCCTGACGGCGCGGCCTGGGGCGGCGAGCTGCTGCTGGCCGACTTCCAGGGCTTCGAGCGCCTGGCGACCTTTCGGCCCCTTCCGCTGGCCGGCGGCGACCTGGCCATTCGTCAGGTGTGGCGGCTGGCGCTGGCCCTGCTCGACGACGCGTTCGAGGGCGATCCCCCGCTGGCCCGCCTCCCGCTCTTCGCCCGCGTCTCCGAGCGCGAGCGCACGGTAGTGCGTCAGATGATCGCCGGGGGCGTGAACACCGCCCTCGGCCACGGGGTCGGCCGCTACTTCGACGCCTTCGGCGCGATCGTGCTCGGCCTTTCCCGCTCCGCCTACGAGGGCCAGGTGGCGCTCCTGTGGAACCTGGCGGCCGACGGTGCCGAGCGGTCGGCCTACGACTTCGAGATCGCCGGCGGGGGCGGGCTCCTGACCGTCGATCTGCGGCCGGCGGTCCGCCAAGCGGTCGGCGATCTCCTGGCCGGGCGCGCCGCCAGCTCCATTTCCGCGCGATTCCACAACACGCTGATTCGGGCCACCGCCGAGCTCGTCCGCGAGGCACTCGGCCGTCATGGCCGGCTGCCGGTGGTCCTCACCGGGGGCTGTTTCCAGAACCCACTCCTCGCCATCGGCGTGGCTGACGCCCTCAAGGACCTGGTTCCGGTGTACCTTCATAGGGACGTTCCGCCCGGAGACGGGGGGATAGCCCTCGGCCAGGCCGTCGTGGCCGATGCTGTGGCACGGAAGTCGCTGTAGACGTATCGTCCGAAGTCGTTGCGTTTCGGGTCCGGGGGCTCGGGGGGCGGGAGCCCCCCGCATAGTAGCGGCGACCGAATTCACTTCGGGCGCCGCGTTAAGTTCGGGGGGGGAGGCGCAAGATGTGCCTGGGCGTTCCCGGCAGGGTGATCGAGATCAACGGTGACGTGGCCACGGTCGACTTCTGGGGCGTGAAGCGCGAGGTGCGCCTGGAGATCGTCGACGAACCAGTGGCACCCGGCGACTACATCCTGAATCACGTGGGTTTTGCCATCCGGCGGATCCCGCCCGAGGACATCGAGGTCACGCTCGCCCTCTACGACGAGATCCTGCGCGCCGCCGAGAAGGACGACCTGATGGCAGCCGACGTTCGCGCCGAACTCGATGCCACCAAGACCACTGGTGACGCGTCATAACCCATGCCCCCCCCGCCCTCCGGGACCAGTCAGCTCAAGTTCCGTGAACCGGCCAAGGCCCGGGAGCTCGCGAGCGCGCTGGCCACGCTGACCGCTGCCATCGGACGCCGGGTCTCCGTCATGCACGTCTGCGGCAGCCACGAGCAGGCCATCGCCCGCTTTGGCCTGCGCAGCGCGTTCCCCCGGGACCTGGACGTGATCATGGGCCCGGGCTGTCCCGTGTGCATAACGGATGTGCCGGAGGTCGACGAGGGTGTCGCCCTGGCCCGTCAGGGGGTAGCCATCGCCACCTACGGCGACATGCTCAAGGTGCCGGGGACCGCCAAGTCGCTGGCCGACGCCCAGGCCGAAGGGGCCACCGTCCACGTCGTCTACAGCGTGGCCCAGGCGGTGGAGCTGGCGCGGGAGATGAGCGGCGAGCTGGTCTTCTTCGCCACCGGCTTCGAGACCACGGCGGTGGCCACCGCGGCGGCGGTGCTGGCCGGGGTGCCCAAGAACTTCTCGGTGCTCTCGGCTCACAAGTACATCCCACCGGTCATGGAGATCGTGGCCGAGATGCCGGAGACCAAGGTCGAGGGCTTCCTGGCCGCCGGCCACGCGGCGACCATCACCGGCTGGGGCATCTTCGAGCCCTTCGTGGAGCGCCACCGAATCCCGGTGGTGGTGGCGGGCTTCGAGCCCCTCGACATCCTGGCCGGCCTGGTGAGCCTCTTGGAGCTGATCCGCGACCGAACCCCCAAGGTCCTGAACGCCTATCCCCGGTGCGTCACTCGCGAAGGCAACTTGAAGGCGCAGGAGCAGCTCTTCCGGGTCTTCCGCCCGCTAGGCGGTCGCTGGCGGGGCATCGCCCATGTCCCTAACGGAAACCTGCGGCTCACCGACGAATGGGCCCACCTGGACGCCCGCCAGCGCTTCCGCATCGACGTGGCCAGCCTGTGGGATTACGCGCCGGCCTCGCTCTCCCAGTCCTGCATCTGCGGCGACATCATGGCCGGCATCGCCTCCCCCGGCGACTGCACGCTGTTCGGAAAGGAGTGCCTGCCGGAGACCCCGGTGGGCGCCTGCATGGTGAGCAGCGAGGGGACCTGCAAGATCTGGCACCTCTACGGCGGGCATCCCGATCTGGGCGAGGCTCGCCTGTGACCCGCGTGCTGGCCGACGAACGGATCACCTTGAAGTACGGCGCCGGGGGCCGGGCCATGCGGGCGCTCATCAAGGACGTGTTCCTGCGCGGCTTCGGCGAGGCGCCAGTCGACGGCATCGGCCTCGCCGCCATGGACGACGGCGCGGCCTTCCGGATCGACAACCGCTGGCTGGTGCTCACCACCGACTCCCACGTCATCAAGCCCCTCTTCTTCCCCGGCGGCGACATCGGTCGTTTGGCGGTGGCCGGCACCGTCAACGACCTCGCCATGATGGGCGCCACCGAGGTGCTGGGTCTCACCTGCGCGGTGGTCATCGAAGAGGGCTTCCCGCGCGCCGAGCTGGAACGAATCCAGGCCTCGATGCAGGAGGCTTGCCGGGAGGCCGGGACCAGCGTCGTCACCGGCGACACCAAGGTGATGGGCAAGGGCGAGCTGGACGGCCTCATCCTCAACACCGCCGGGGTGGCGCTGACCGACCGGGTGGTGACCGACGCCGGCCTTCGTCCCGGCGACCGCATCCTGGTCACCGGCACCGTGGGCGATCACGGCATGGCGGTGATGTCGGCCCGCCATCACTTCGACCTGGAGGGCGACCTTCGCTCCGACGTGGCTCCGCTCAATGGTTTGGTGCGAACGGCGCTGGCCGCGGGCGGCGAGGCGGTGGTGGCACTCAAGGACCCCACCCGCGGCGGTGTGGCGTCGGCGCTCCACGAGATGGCGGAGAAGAGCGGAGTCGGCATCGTGATCGAGGAGCCATCGGTGCCGGTTACCGAGGTGGTCCGGGCCGCCGCCGAGATCCTGGGCATCGACCCGCTGCACGTGGCCAACGAGGGCAAGGCGCTCATCGGCGTCCGGCCCCAGGTCGCCGAACGCGTGCTGGACGCGGTCAAGGCCCATCCCCTGGGACGCGCCGCCGCGGTGGTTGGCACCGTGATCGCCGACCGCCCCGGCTTCGTGATCCTCGACACCGGCTTCGGCCGGCGGCTCCTGGCCGAGCTCGAGGGCGAGCCGCTCCCCCGCATATGCTGAACCAGCCGGCGTCAAACACCATGGTCGTGGTAGGGGCGGGTTTGAAACCCGCCCCTACGACGGCGATTGATGGCGCGTTTCCATGACCCACATCCGCATGGAACGTCAGGGCGCGGTCGGCGTCATCACCATCGATCGACCCGAGCGCTTCAACTCCCTCGACGTGGCCACCGCTCAGGATCTGCGCAAGGCCGGGCTCCAGTTCTGCCGCGATTCGGAGGTTCGCGCAGTCGTTCTGCGCGGCAGCCACGGCATCTTCTGCAGTGGCGCCGACCTCAAGTACATTCGCGGCGGCGGTGAGCGACCCGACCTCGGCTACTTGTCGCCGGGGGCCCGTGAGGTCCCCAAGGGCTACGGCGAGGTCTTCAAGCAGATCCTGGAGTACCTGCACAGCACCATCTCCGAGATCCGCCGGGCCCCCAAGCCGGTGATTGCCGCGGTCGACGGAGTGGCTGCGGCGGGCGGCTTCGGCCTCGCCATGTGCTGCGACCTAACGGTGGCCTCGTCCCGCGCCGTCTTCGAGTGGGCGTATGGCAAGACCGCCCTCACCGGCGCCGAAAGCTCCACCTTCTTCCTGCCCCGCCTCGTGGGCCTGCGCAAGGCCATGGAGCTGGTGCTCCTGAACCCGCGTCTGGATGCCGAAGTTGCCCGTCAGGCGGGTCTGGTGACCGCCGTCTTCCCCACCGAGACGTTCGAAGCCCGGGTGACGGAGCTGGCGCAGCGGGTGGCCGCGGGTCCCACCCGTTCCTACGGCGTCAGCAAGCGCCTGCTCAACGAATCCGCCGGGGTCGATCGCCTGGACTTCCACCTTGACCGGGAGCTCAGCGAGCTGGCCCGGATCGCCGACACCCGGGACTTCGCGGAGGGGCTGGCCGCCTTCTTCGCCAAACGCCCTCCCCAGTTCACGGGCGAATGACGTGCACGAGTATTCGATCGTCCAGGCCTTGATGCAGCGCGTCCTCGCCGAAGCCAACGCCCGCGGCGCCATCGCCGTCCACCGGCTGTCGGTGGCCATCGGAGAACTGGCGGGTGTGGAGCCGGAGCTCTTGGCTTCCGCCTACACGCTGGTCAAGGACAACGGGCTCTGCGATGGTTCGGCGCTCGACATCCACCGCGTACCGGCCCGCTGGGCCTGCCGGGACTGCGGCATTGAGGTGGCGAGGGGAGAGATCCTGCGCTGCCCCGCCTGCTCGGCTCCGGCCCGGCTGCTTTCCGGAGACGAGATCCTGCTGGAGCGCATCGAAATGGAGGTCCCCTGATGTGCGACACCTGCGGTTGCGGCGATACCCACCTGGTGCCGGTCGAGGTCCAGGACAAGGTGCTGGCCCACAACGATCGGCTGGCCGCGCATAACCGAGAGCACTTCCAGGAATGCGGGGTGCTGGCGGTGAACCTCATGGGCTCTCCGGGGTCGGGGAAGACGGCGATCCTGGAGGCCACCGCCCACGCCTTCCGCGGCACCCGGAAGCTGATGGCTCTGGCCGGCGACCTGGCGACCGACTACGACGCCCGGCGGCTGGAGGCTGCCGGCATCACGGCCCTCTCCATCACCACCGGCTCGGCCTGCCACCTGGACGCGGAGATGGTGCACCGGGCCCTCCACGATTTCCCCTGGCGCGACGCCGACTTCCTGTTCGTGGAGAACGTGGGCAACCTGGTGTGCCCGGCGGTCTACGACCTGGGCCAGGCGGTGAACGTGGTGGCGCTCTCGGTCACCGAGGGCCCCGACAAGCCCCTCAAGTACCCGGTGATGTTCCGCAAAGCCGACCTGGTGCTGCTCACCAAGGTCGACCTGCTGCCGCACCTGCCGGAGGTGAGCCTGGCCGCCTTCGAGGACGCGGTGGCGCGCACCATGCCCGAGGCCAGGGTGCTGCCGCTGGCCGCAGCCAAGGGTGAGGGCCTTTCCGCCTGGCTCGATTGGCTGGAAGCCCGCCGCCGGTCGCCATCGTAGGGGCGGGTTTGCAGCCCGCCATCGTAGGGGCGGGTTTGAAACCCGCCCCTACAGGCGGCCGGCTCTTCGCGACTCCGCCTCCGCCAGCCAGCCGCGCCTGATCTTCTCCGGGGGGATGCTCGACAGGTAGGGCTTGATGTCGAGGATGGGCGTGCCCTCGAGCATATCGAGGCCGCGCACCCGGAGCGCACGGCCCTCGCGGCCCAGAAGCTCGACGACGCTCAGGCCCAGGGGACAGGGCCGGTGCGGAGAGCGGGTGGCAAAGACACCGTGGGGGCGGTCGTCGGTCGGCGGAGTCGAAACCAAGGTGTAGCCCTGCGCCTCATGGAACACCCAGATCACGAAGAGGTGGGAGAAGCCCTCGATGTCCTGAAGCCCCGCTGCAAACTCGGGTGCGATCTCCAAGAGGCCCAGGGCGCCGTGCTCGGCTCCGGGTCCCTTGGGGATCTGGGAGACGTCGGTGTAGGGGCTCCGCACCAAACCCACGGGCTTCATCACCAAGGCCTCCAGGTGGCTCATGACTCCTCCGCTCCTAGCTCGCTCAGGATCCGGTCCGCCAGCGCGGTTGCCGCGGCGGCGACCTGGGCCGACAGACCTCGGTCCAACTCGAAGCTCTCGCCTTCGATCCCGTAGACGATCACCTCCCGCGGCAAGCTGCCCAGCGCCCGGGCCAGCTCGATCGCGGAAGCAACGCCAAGACCATGCGAGGACAAGCTGCCGAACCCGGCGGGAAGCGGTCGGCTGGCGTCAAGACGGTGAATGGTACCGGGAGGCGCCCCCGACCTCACCGCATCGACGATCACCAACCGCTCGAACCCATCCCAGGATGCGGCCAGAGACACCGCCTCGCCCGCTTGTTCCACAACCATCACCCCTGCCGGCAGCCGCTTCCTGAGGCTGGCGGCCACGGCGAGCCCGGCCGCATCATCACCTCGAAGCGGGTTGCCCACGCCGATCACGAGGATGCGCTCCACGCCCCACCATAGCAGACCCTGGCACCCGGATTGCGTCCTCCCCGCGCGGCAAGCGCTGCCTGGGACGTCCGCACGCACGACGGTGGACTGGGCCGGGCGTCCCGTGGTAAGACCTTAGGGCGCGAGGGGGTGGAGATGGCCGAGAAGCGGTTTCGCGATCGCCGGGACGCCGGACAGGCGCTCCTGCTCGAGCTCACCCGAAAGCTGGCCGAGCCGCCGACCGTGGTTGCCGCCCTGGCCCCCGGCGGCGCGATCGTGGCCGAGAGCATCGCCGACCACTACGGCGTCCCCCTCACCGTGCTCAGCGCGCGCAAGCTCACCACTCCGCTGGCTCCCGATCTTGCGTTTGGCGCGGTGGATGAGGACGGCCACTCCGTCATGAGCTACGACGTAGTCGCCGGACTCCGGCTGAGCCCGGAGGAGATGGAGCCGGAACGGGTCAGGGTGTGGGCGGAGCTCAAGGGCATCCGAGCCCGCTACCCCGCGCCTGCGCTTTCCAGCTTCTTGCCCGCGCCCTCGGTGGTGCTGGTGGACGAAGGCCTGGCCACCGGCCTCACCATGGAGGCCGCGGTCGCCTACGCCCGTCGCTGTGGAGCCGCGGAGATCGCGGTGGCGGCGCCCTGCGCTTCGGCCACCGCCGCCGCCCGCTTCAAGGGAACCGTCGACCGGTTCGTCTGCCTGCTGGTGGACGAGGCCTTCGAGACCATCGGCGCCTACTACCAGGCCTTCCCGCCGGTCAGCGACGCCGAGGTGGCGACCCTGCTGGCCCGCCGCGCCAGCGCCCCCTCGCGGTAGGCGGGAGGCGGGCGGATCGGTCGGCCCGGTTCAGCGGCGGACGGCGCTTCCCACCACCAGGCGAACCCGCGGGCCGGCGACCTCGGGAGCATCGATCGGCCGAGGGGCTCCATCGTTGCCGATCCAGCCGCTGCGAAAGGCCAGGGACACCGCCTCCAGCTTGGAGTGAACGCCCAGCTTCTCCAGGATGTGGTGGATGTGGTTGCGCACGGTGGCCAGGCTGATGTCCAGCTTCTCGGCGATCTCCTTGTTCTGCAGGCCACTCGCCACCCAGCGCAGGATCTCCTTCTCGCGAGTGGTGAGGGGGGGCAAGGGCGACGGCACCTCGGCACCGGGCAACGGTCCCTCGGGGCGAGGTGCACCCAACCGGCTGGCCGTCTTCACGATGGCGGTGGATTCGTCCAGGGGCTGGATCAGATGGACCAGCGAGAACAGGTTAGGCGTGCTGCCGGGAAGCTGGAGCACGGTCACCGCCAGGACCGAGGCCTCGCCGGTCTTGGAGCGCACCAGGAGCTGGCAGCCGGAGACCGGTTCCCCGCGGCGGACGGTGGCGTAGATGGGACAGTGGTCGTTGCAGTAGCGGTTGCCGTAGCCGTCCTTGCCACAGACGACGTCGTGGCAGTGGCGGCCCAGGGCCTCGTGGGGCTCTCGCCCAAACACCTTTGCCGCACCCCGGTTCCAGAAGGTGATGACCTGGCGGGCGTCGGTCGCGAACGCGGGGGGATGGCCGTCCCCCAGGATGTCAAGAAGGTCGGTCGCGTCAGAGCCGCGTGGCAGGTTTCTTGTCATGGCACCCCTCGGCCTCCAAGCCCAAACCAATGGCTCATTCGAGTGGCATTCAAATGCCGTACCGGCCCCAAACCCCCTTTCCCGCGGGGACTTGGAGGTGGAGCCAGGTCAACCAATGCGCGCAGTCTAGCCCATTAGCGCAATCCCTGCGCAACGACCACAGCGAGCTTTCGGCCAGTGAAGCAGGGCGCCGCCCGCCGCCGTGCAAGCAAGCGCGTGTCACGGCCCGCCCGGAGCGTGCTACGCTTACCCCATCCAATCAGAAGGAATGAACCGGGCGCCCCCCTCCAGGCGTGAGGGCGTCACGCGCCGGTTCCATGGGCTTGCGGAGGAGGTTCGCATGCGGTTTCGAGCTTTGCCATTGGTGGGCGCGGCCTTGCTGGCCGTGCCGTGCGTGCGGGCTCAGGATGTGCCCCTGGCGCGCCTGTTTCCCAACTTGCTGACGCGCTCGGTGATCACGCCTTCCTCGTCAGGCGTCGCCGGCACCCCTCACGAGGGGCACTTCTACCCCGCCCTGGCCCAGCAGAGCGCGGCCTACGACCTCAACAAGTCGCTGGTGACCTATCTCTCGACCTTCCCCCTGGGCTCGTCCTCGGGCGGCTTCACCTACTCCCTGGACCCGGGGACCGGCATCCCCAGTCGCAGTTCCCAGAGCTTCGGCCCCGCTTTCGCCGAACGAGCCCTCACCATCGGCAAGGGGCGCTTCTCGGCCGGTGTGAACTTCGAGAGCGTGGGCTACGACCGCTTCGAGGGCCTGGACCTGGGCCAAGAGGGCGAACCCGGCGAGGTGGTCTTCTATCTCCAGCATAACGACTGCTGCGTGGGCCAGACGCCGACCGGAGAGCCGGGACCGGTGCCCCGGGCCACCGACCCCTCCGCGCCGGTCCCGGAGAAGGATCCGGCCTTCGAGAGCGACCTGCTGCGCATCGACCTGGCCTTCGAGGTCAAGAACCGCACCACGGCCTTCTTCGCCAACTACGGCCTCACCGACCGCTTGGACCTGGGACTGGCCATACCCATCGTGACCATCGACGTGAAGGCGGACGTGTTCGCCTCCCTGGAGCGCGTCTCGGGTTCGAGCCCTCTCATCCACACCTTCG
Source organism: Vicinamibacteria bacterium (assembly GCA_035286745.1). Taxonomy (GTDB): domain Bacteria; phylum Acidobacteriota; class Vicinamibacteria; order Fen-336; family Fen-336; genus DATECU01. The sequence continues at coordinate 20,284 of DATECU010000374.1, forward strand.
AGGGGAACCAGGACCTCTCCACCAAACGCTTCTCCGACCAGGGCTCGGCCACCGGGCTCGGCGACGTCGCGCTGCGCGCCAAGTACAACTTCCTGCATCGGAAGGGGGGCGGGCTGGCGATGGCCCTCGACCTGCGCCTCCCCACGGGAGACGAGGACGATCTTCTGGGAACCGGCGCCACTCAGGCCAAGCTCTCCCTCATCTACTCCGCCGACTACGGTCGCTTTTCTCCGCACCTGAACCTGGGCTACACCTACTCCCGGGGTAACGTCAGCGAGGCCGTCCGTCTGGACCCGGCCGAGGAGAAGAGCCGCGCCGCTTTGGGGGGGGTGACCCTCGACCCCGACCTCTCGGTCCCCGACGAGATCAACTACACCGGAGGCTTCACGCTCGCCTTGAGCCCACGCGCAACCTTCACCTTCGATGCGGTGGGTCGGACCATCCGCGACGCCAACCGCTTCGGCCTGACCGGGCAGCAGTTCCAGTTCCGCACCCGGAACTACAAGGTGAACGGCGTGGTGCAAGAAACGCTCGCCACCACCTCGCGGGACGCGGTGGCGATCGTCGACACCGGCAACCTCAGCATCGTGCTGGGAGCCGCCGGCTTCAAGGTCAACCTCAGCCGAACCCTGCTGCTCAACGCCCAGGTGCTGTTCCCGATCACGGATGCGGGCCTCAGAGCCAAGGTCACACCGGTGATCGGCCTCGACTACGCGTTCTGATGCCACCCTGTGCCCGGCCGGCGAATGCCGGCCGGGTGCTCACTGCCTGACGATCTTCTCGATCAACCAGACCTCGCCACTCCGCCGCAGGTGGAAGACGGTAGGCACCGGCGGGAACTTCCCCGAGGGCTTGGGGACCGGGCTATAGGTCATCAGGCAGCTCGCCCGCGCCAGCGAGGGCCCCTCGAAGGCAATGCTGCGGACCTGCATTCTGACGTTGTAGGCGGTGACGGCGCCGAAGTTCGCCTTCAGGGCCGCCACATCGGCGCTCGGCTGGACCGCCTGGATAGCGTCCGCGTTCAGGCTCTCGAAGGCGGTTCGATACTCCTCGAGCACGCCGCGCACCGCCTGGCGGGCGGCCGGCTCGGACTGGGCGGGAACCGCGGGTGGGGTGGCCGGCGGCGGCATGACGCTAGGCGCGGGAGGAGCCGGGGGGTGGGGCAAGGTCGCCGGGGGGAGCGTCGCCGGAGGAGGCTGGACCCGTGCCGCCTGGGGACTGGCCACCGCCGCGGGCGCTGCCCGGCGAGCGCGATCCTCGGCCTGCCGGACTTGCTCCAGCCGCGCCTTGAGCAGCCCCTCGATGCGCCCGGTCAGCTCCGGAATCGCTTGATCTTGGGGGTCCAGAGCCCGGAGCCGAGACAGGCCTCGCGACGCCTCCTCGGCATCGCCGGCCGCGAGCGCGGTGGCGGCTTGGCTCCTGGCCTCATCGATCTGGCGCAGGGCACTCTGCGCCTCCACCAGCACCGAACGCGCGTCGGGGTTCGACGCTTCCTGGGCCAGGACATCTTCCGCCCGGCGGGCCGCCTCGCGATAGGACCGTGCGGCCAGGGAGCGCCGGGCGTCGCTCACCTGGGCGACCAAGGTCAGGCGCGGATCGGACGCAGGGCTGGCGGCTGCCGCGGTAGGTGCCGGGGTGGGAGTCGCCACCGTCGCCGCCCCCGTCTGGGTCAGGCGCCAGGCCACGAAGCCTCCCAGCGACAAGACCACGACCGCCACCGCCGTCAAGGCCACAGCTCCCCGACCGCCGCCGGATCGAGCCGAGCGGCCGACCGCGGGCGCCGCCCGCGTCTCCGCGCGCCCCGAGACCGTGGCCTCCGGTTGCGACGGAAACGCCTCCGCGCTGGCCCGAGGATGCGGGTCGAGCGCCACCGCGCCCATGGTTCGGGGCGACGCGGGCTGCCTGGTGGGTGCCGGCCCCGGCCAGGTCGGAGAACCCGAGCCGCTCCGGCTCGGCCCCGGCAGAGGGCTGGCCGTCGCATCGGTTGCCTGCCCGCGCTCGGTGTCCGATGCCGTGGTCAGCGCCGCCCGAACGCCTCGCAGCGCCTCGCGCAGCTCGCCGGCGTTCTGGTAGCGAGAGGCCACGTCCTTGGCCAGCGCCTTAGCAACCACCGCTCGCAGCGGCTCGGGAACCTCAGGCGCCACCTCGGACAGTGGCCTCGCCTCTTGCTGGAGAACCTGGAAGAGCACGGCGTGAACGGAGTCGGACGCAAAAGGCTTGCAGCCGGCCAGAAGCTCGTAGAACACGGCGCCCAGCGAGAAGACGTCGGAAGGCGCCCCCACCTTCTCGCCCCGCACCTGCTCGGGCGACATGTAGTTGGGCGTGCCCATGATCGTCCCGGCCCGGGTGATGTCCGAGCTGGAGAAGCGAGCCAGCCCGAAATCCATGATCTTGACAGACCCGTTAGGCAGGATGTGAATGTTGGCGGGCTTCAGGTCCCGGTGCACCACGTCCTTGGCGTGAGCAAAGGCCAGGCCGTCCGCGATCTGATCGAGGAGCGACAGCTTCTCGGGCAGGGTGAGCGCGGCGCCGTGCCCGATCACCTCCTTGAGGTCGCGCCCCTCCAGCAGCTCCATGGCCATGTAGATCTGGCCCTGCTCTTCGCCGAAGTCATAGACGGTGATGATGTTGGGGTGGTTGAGGCGGGCCGCCGACTGGGCCTCGCGATGGAAGCGCTTGCGCAGGTCCTCGTCGGCGCCCACCGAGGCGGTCATGGTCTTGACCGCCACCTCGCGGTTCAGCACCGGATCGTGGGCCCGGAACACCTCGCCCATCGCCCCTTGGCCGATCTTGGCCACGATCTCGTACTTGCCGAGCCGCCTGGGCGTCATGCCTCCCCTGAGCGAAGCCCAAACCGGGCTCCCGCGCTGCGACAGGTTGTGCTGAGTGCAATGATCATAGCACGCAGGCGGCAGAGGCCGCGCTCTTCTCTCGCGGCGCCGGTCGCCGGTGCTATCCTTGCCTCCCCGAGGGACCCCGCAACGAAAGGAGTTCCCGGATGAAGCCCTCGCCCAGGCTCACGCTCACCCTGACGGCCGTTGGCCTTGCGGTCTCTCTGCCCTGAACGGCCGGATCTGCGTGATCCAGCGCCTGAACCGGGTGACCGGGGAGATCGAGCCCCTGGCAAAGAGCCCCCAAGCGCGGCAGGCTGTCGTGGGAGATAGACGGCAGGGGGGGGAATAGCGGTCAGCTGTCAGCTCTCAGCTTCCCCGACGGATAACGAACAAAGGCGCTGCGCGCTTGTCGTTCGCATGGTATGTTCGGCGTTAGCAGCATAGGAACCGGCCCGCCCCCAAGACCAGAGGCCGGGGGACCCACGATGAGAACTGAGCCCGCCAAGGTCGCCTTCGTCTGTCCCCGTTTCAGTCCGGACTCCTTCTGGAACTACCAAGCCACCTGCGCGGTCGTGGGCAAGCGCTATTCGGCGGCGCCGCTCGGCCCCATCACGGTGGCCGCGCTCTTGCCCGCGGACTGGCAGGTGCGACTCGTCGATCGCAACGTCGAGGAGCTGGAAGACGGCACTCTGGACTGGGCCGACCTGGTGATGATCAGCGCCATGATGCCGCAGCAGGGCGATGCCAAGGCGATCATGGCCCGGGCCCACACGCGCGGAAGGCCGGTCGTCATCGGCGGCCCGGATGTGAGCTGCAGCCCGCACATCTACGAAGAGGCCGACTTCCAGGTGCTGGGCGAGGCCGAGGAGGTGATCGGCGAGCTGGTGGCGGCGTGGAGGCGGGGCGACACCCGCGGCGTGTTCCGCGCCTCCGGCTACCCCGACATCACGCGCTCGCCGGTGCCCCGTTTCGACCTGCTCCGCATCGATCGCTACCTGCACGTCGGCGTGCAGTACTCGCGCGGCTGTCCCTACGGCTGCGAGTTCTGCAACGTGATCGAGATCAACGGCCGCCGGCCGCGCGTCAAGACCACCGAGCAGATGCTCACCGAGCTCGAGGCCCTGTACCGCCTGGGCTATCGCGGACACGTCGATTTCGTCGACGACAACCTGATCGGCAACCGGGTCGCCCTGAAGGGCCTGCTGCGCGCGCTCGGGCCTTGGCTCTTGGCGCGACGCCATCCCTTCGAGTTCACGACCGAGGCCAGCGTCAACCTGGCGGACGACGAGGAGCTGTTGGGCCTCATGCAGGAGACCGGCTTCTTCGCCGTCTTCCTGGGCGTCGAGACCCCGGATCAGGAGGCGCTGAAAGCGGCGCACAAGCCGCAGAACACCCGCCGCGACATGGTCACCGGAATCCAGCGCATCTACCGCGCAGGGATCTTCGTGAACGCGGGGTTCATCATTGGCTTCGACACCGAGAGAGGCAGCGTCGCCGCCGCGATGACGGACTTCATCGAGCGGACGGCCATCCCGGTCGCAATGGTCGGGCTGCTCTACGCCCTGCCAAACACCCAGCTCGCACGGCGCTTGCAGGCCGAAGGCCGGCTCCATCCGGACCACGACCGGCAGCTGCCCAACCAGGTCGACCAGTGCATGTCCGGCCTCAACTTCGACCTCAAGCGTCCGCGTAGGGAGGCCCTGGCCGACTACCAAGAGATCGTCGAGAGCATCTACGCACCCGCTGCCTACTTCGGCCGCGTGCGGCGCGCGGTGCGGGCCCTGGATCGCTCCAAAGCTCGCTTCCGTCCCTCGGTGGTTCAGACCCTGCGCGACCTCAGGGCCCTGCTGCGCATCGGCTGGCGCCTCGGGGTGCTCGACCGGCGCGCCCGCGGGTCTTGGTGGCGGGCCTTCTTCGATACCCTGCTGTGCAACCCGCGCGCCGCCAAGATCACCGCCTCCTTCGGCGCGCTCTATCTCCACTTCGGACCGCTGTCCGAGCGAATCAGCACACACGTGGCAGAGCGGATCGCCACCGAAGGGGATCGGATGACGGAACGGCAGCGGTCAGCGGCCAGCGGCCTGCGACGCGCTGATGGCTGATTGCTTCCGTCTTACATCAGCTTCCGCTTTCGGGCGGCGGCCTTGAGCTCCTCGCGGAAGTCGGGGTGGGCGATGGCGATCAGGGCTTGCGCCCGCTCGCGCAGGCTCTTGCCATAGAGGTGGGCGATGCCGTACTCGGTGACCACGTAGTGGACGTCGGCGCGGGTGGTGACCACCCCCGCCCCCTCGGCCAGCACGTCGACGATCCGGGACATGGTGCCGTTCTTGGCGCTGGCCGGGAGCGCGATGATCGGCTTGCCGCCCTTGGCGCGGGCCGCTCCGCGGATGAAGTCCACCTGGCCACCGAATCCGGAGTAGATGCTGCGCCCAATGGAATCGGCCGAGACCTGGCCCGTGATGTCCACCGAGAGCGCCGAATTGATGGCCACCATCTTCTCGTTCTGCGCAATGATGAAGGGATCGTTCACGTAGTCGGAGGGGTGGAACTCCACGAAGGGGTTGTTGTCCAGGAAGGCGAAGGTCTTCTTCGAACCCAGCACGAACGAGGAGACGATCTTGCCGCGATGCAGGGTCTTGGCCTCCCCCGTCACCACCCCACCCTCGAACAGCTCTACCACCCCGTCCGAGAACATCTCGGTGTGGATGCCCAGGTTGCGCTTCTGCTTGAGGAAGAGCAACACCGCGTCGGGGATCTCGCCGATGCCCATCTGCAAGGTGGAGCCGTCCTCGATCAATTCGGCCACGTGCTGGCCGATGGCCTTGGCCACCTCCCCGATCTCGGTGGCCTGGGGCAGCTCCAGCACCGGCCGATCCACCTCCACCACGTGCGTCAGCCGGGTCACGTGGATGAAGGCATCCCCTAACGACCGCGGCATCTGCCGGTTGACCAGGGCGATCACGGTCCGGGCTTTCTCGGCGGCCGCCTTGGTGCACTCGACCCCGACCCCGTAGGAACAGAAGCCGTGCTCGTCGGGGGGCGAGATGTGAATGAAGGCGACCTCCACCGGCAGCAGGCCGGTCTCGATGAGCCGCGGGATCTCCGACAGGAAGACCGGCACGAAGTCGGCTCGCCCCGCATTCACGGCCTCGCGGACGTTGGGGCCGGTGAACAGGGCGCGGTGGCGGAAGGCGTGGCTGTAGCGAGGGTCCACGTGGTCGGCGCAGCCGAAGGTGAGCAGGTGCGACACCGTGACATCCCTGAGCTCGTCGGCGCGACCCACCATGGCCCGGACCAGTTCCTCCGGGTTGTTGCATCCGGCATGGATCCAGACGTGCCCGCCGGAGCGGACGGCCTTCACGGCTTCTTCGGCGCTTTTGACCCGACTCCGGTAGGTCTCGGTCCAGTGCATCGGACTAGCCGACCTCGGCGCTGGGCAGCGGCTGGTGGGGAATGCCGAAGGCGCGGGCCAGGGACTCCCGAGTGCAGCGGCCCCGGTAGAGGTAGGTGCCGCGTCCGAGATCGGGGAGCGAGACGATGGCTCGCTCGAACCCGCGCCCCGCCACCTCGGTGAGATAGGGCAGGAGCGCGTTGGTTAGTGCCAAGGTCGCCGAGCGTGCCGCCACTGAAGGCAGGTTGGGCACACAGAAGTGCAGGATGCCGTCGACCTCGTACACCGGCGTGGGGAAGGACGTGGGCCGCGCGGTCTCGAAGCAGCCTCCCATGTCTATGGAGAGGTCCATCACCACGGTGCGCGGTTTCATCAACCGCAACATCTCGCGGGTCACCAGGATGGGGGCCCGCTGCCCGTGAACCGCCACCGCGCCTAACACAAGATCGGCGAACGACAGGGCCTTCTCGATGTTGGGTCGGGTGGCCAGCATGGTGGTGACCGGCCGGCCCACCTCACGAATGGCGTCCCGCAGGTGGTCGACCGAACGGTCGAGCAGCGTGACCTCGGCCCCGGCGCCGATGGCCACCCGCGCCGCAGCCCGGCCCAGGGCCCCGGCACCCAGGATCACCAAGTGGGCGGACGGCACGCCGGGACATCCGCCCAGCAGGATGCCCTTGCCCCCCAGCTCGTTGAGCAGCAGGCCCGCGCCCACCGTCACCGCCAGGCCGCCGGCCAGTTCCGACATGCTGGTCAGCACCGGGGCCCGCCCCTGCTCGTCCTCGATGACCTCGAGGCCCACCGCCGTCAGCTCCCGCGCCTGCAGCGCCGCCAGGTCCTCCGGCCTCGATGCGGGCAGCGCCCAGAAGGCCACCACCACCTGTCTCGGCTGCAGAAGCTCGTACTCGTGCGGCAGCGGAGCCTGGACACCCGAGAGCAGCTCGGCCCGGGCGAAGACCTCCATGCGGCTGAAGGCGGTGGTGGCGCCGGCCGACTGGTAGTCCGCGTCCGGGTGACCGGCATCGAAACCGGCCCCGGTCTCCACCCACACCCGGTGCCCGAGCTGAACCAGGACCTTGACGCCAGACGGGGTCAGCGAGACGCGGTGCTCGCGCGACTGCATCTCCTTGGGAATGCCGATGTCCATGGGTTAGACCTGGCGCATCCGGGCCCTGAGGCCCTCCACCAGGGACATCAGCTGCTGGCACTGGTCGCAGGCCACCTGGGCGGTGGCGCAGGGCGCACCGTCGGCCTGCACGCGCCAGCAGCTGGGCTCGCGGGCGAAGCCCACCAGCTCGCCCACGAAGGCCAGAAGCCGCCCTCGCAGCGGGCTGTCGGGGACCTCACGCAGCGAGGACACGAGTCCCCACTCCTCGGCGGAAAGCAGCGTCTCCACGGCGTTCATCATGCCCCCCTCCCCAACCGACACCGGCTAGGCTGCCTGGCCCGCCTTGACGCCCAAGGCGAAGGCCTGCTCGTTCAGCGGAATCAGCGCGCACTTGCTCATGAGCGCCTGACGAATGGCGGTGAGGAGGGTCTGCTCCGGCAGCAGCTTGGTGGCCCCCTGGAGCGCGCCCAGGGCGACGATGTTCTTCACCACCACCCGGCCCAGTTCCTGGGCCATTTCGGTGCAGGGAACGCCCACGGCGTGCACCCGGGGAGCCAGCTCCGGCAGGCTGGTCACCACCGAGCTGTCGTAGATGATGGTGCCCCCCGGGACCACGGTCGGTCCGAACTTGGCCAGGCTGGGGGCGTTGAAGGCGACCAGCACGTGGGGCGCCGCGGCCGCCGGCGAGAGCACCTCGTGCTCGGCGATGCGGACGTCGGCGTAGGAGGTCCCGCCGCGCGACTCGGGCCCGTAGCTCGGGATGTGGGTGGAGTCGAAGCCCTCGTTGATGGCGGCCCGGGTGATCAGCATGGCCGCCGTCTGGGCTCCGTCGCCGCCGGAACCCGCCAGCTTGAGGCCGATGTCGGACCCGAAGAGATGCCGCGGGAAGCCGCTGCTGTACCGTTCCACGGTATCGCTCATGCCTCCCACCACCTGGTTGAGCTTCAGGGGATCGAAGTTAGGCGTCCACCACTCCGGGTAGCTGGGATTGGCCAGGTCCTTCTTCACCCCCAGGGGGAACACCGGGACCATGCACTCCTTGACCCAGCGTTCGTTCTCCTCCGGCGTGATCTTGAGGTGGGTCGGGCATTCCGACAGCACCTCGACGAAGGCGAAGCCCTTGTTCTCCGCTTGCAGCTTGATCGCCTTCAGGATCGCCTTCTGGGCCTTGATCCGCTGCTTGGCGTCGTACAGGGCCACCCGCTCGACGTAGACAGGCCCGTCGAGCTGTGCCACCAGCTCCGCCATCTTCAACGGCTCGCCCATCAGGCGCACGCGGCCGTAAGGCGAGGTGGCGGTCTGTTGCCCCATCAAGGTGGTGGGGGCCATCTGGCCGCCGGTCATGCCGTAGATGGCGTTGTTCACGAAGATCACGGTCATCGGAATGCCGAGCTGGGCCGCCCACAGGATCTCCGCCAGGCCGATGGAGGCCAGGTCGCCGTCGCCCTGGTAGCTCACCACGACGGCGTTGGGGTTGGCCAACTTGTGGCCAAGCCCCACCGCGGGGGCGCGGCCATGAGGTGCCTGGGAGTTGCCCACGTCCAGGTAGTAGTTGAGGAACACGGAACAGCCTACCGGGGAGATGGCGATGGTGCGGTCCTGGATGCCCAACTGCTCGATGGCGTCGGCCATGAGCTTGTGGACGATCCCGTGTCCACAGCCCGGGCAGTAGTGGGTGGATCGCCCCTTGAGGCCCCGGCCGTGGTCGTGGCGCTCGAACTTCTCGTAGAAGACGGTCATGCCCTCACCCCTTCCAGCCGCTCGCCGACCGCGAGCGCCTTCTCCACGATATCGGCCTGCTGTGGCAAGAAGCCGCCGAGGCGCTGGACTCTCTCGATAGGCACCGAGCGCGCGAGCTCCGCCTTGGAGATGGCCAGGCGGAGCTCGTCTTCCAACTGGCCGGGGCTGGCCTCGACCACGATCAACTGCTGGGCGTGATCGAGGTGTGGGGTCAGCAGGCGGATGGGGAAGGGCCACAGGGTGAGCGGGCGGAAGAGGCCGGCCCTCACGCCCTGCTGCCGCAGCGCCTCCACCGCTCCCTTGGCCATGCGGGCCGGCGTGTTGGTGGCCACCAGGATGATCTCGGCGTCGTCGCAGTAGAAGAGGTCGGCCCGCTGTTCGGCTTCGGTCATTTGCCGGTACTTCTCGTTCAGGTGCCGGTTGTGCGCTTCCAGGTCGACCTCGGAGAGGTAGATGGAGGAGATCAGGTTGCGGCGATGGGCCTGGTCGCCGGAGACCGCCCATTTGGGCAGCCCCGGCTTGACCATGGTCTTGGGCAGCATGACCCGCCCCGTCATCTGGCCCAGGTAGCCGTCGGCCAGGATGACGACCGGGTTCCGGTACTTGAAGGCCAGCTCGAAGGCCAACATGGTCAGGTCGAGCATCTCCTGGGGTGTGGAGGGGGCCAGGACGATGGCGAAGCTGTTGCCGTGGCCCAAGCCGCGGCACGCCAGCTTGATATCGGCTTGCTCGGGAGCGATGTTGCCGAGGCCGGGTCCGCCGCGCATGACGTTCACGAAGACCCCTGGCACCTCCGAGCCGACCATGTACGAGATCCCCTCGAGCATCAGGCTGAAGCCGGGCGAGGAGGTGAAGGTCATCGAGCGCAGTCCGGCGCCGCCACAGCCGTACATGAGGTTGACGGTGGCCACCTCGCTCACCGCCTGGATGAAGAACCCATCCAGCTCAGGAAGCAGCTTGGCCATCAACTCGGCGCCTTCGGTCGACGGCGTGATCGGGTAACCGAAGAAGTGACGGCATCCGGCCAGGAGCGCGCCCACCGCTGACGCGTAGTTGCCCTTGATCACCAGCGCCTGTGACTCGGGCAACGGCAGATGGAGATCGGGGATGTCCTCCGCCATGGGCTGGGGCGGCCTGGGGACGGCCGCCTCCGCGTGGGCCAGCAGCTGGTCCTCGTTGGGAGCAGGCGTAAGCCCGTAGGGCTCCGGGCAGGCCGTGAAGCAGAGCCCGCAGCCGGTGCAGGTCTCCAGGTCGATGACCACGGGGATCAGGCCGGTCAGCGGGTTGATCTCCGTCCCCAACGTGATGCAGTGCTGAGCACAGGCCGAGATGCAGCGCCCGCAACCCTTGCAGTACTCCGGCACGATGGCCGGCTTGGGCTTCTCTCGTGTCGTGACCATGGATCTTGGTCCCCTCCGCAGCCCCGGGGCTGCAAAAGCCCGGCCAGGAGTCTACCCCCTCACTGGCCAGACAATCCCCGCATTCTCAAGCACTTGTGGCGAACAGAATCCGCAAGAAAGCCCCCGGCTCAGACCCTCAGCCGCAAATCTGGCGTGCTGCCGAGAGCGGGGAGACAGGCGAGGCAAAGGAAAGCGGCGGGAGCGAGGGCCGCTGCCACTCGATCCCGCCGCCTACGAATCACGGACTGTGCGCCTACTGCACGGCGAAGACCAGATCGTCGTGGTCGTCGTAGGAGCCGGTGGTGCAAGCACCCGCGCTGCCGTTGTAGCGGAAGCGCGCCCGCACCGCCTGCAAGGTCCCCGCCGGCAGCGTGTAGGTCGCCGACAAGAC
>DATECU010000375.1:0-7258 GCA_035286745.1 Vicinamibacteria bacterium
AAGCTGGGAGGAACTGAAGACGCGCATCCTTCAGGGAATCGCGGAGATCAACCAAGCCCCGGTGGTTCACCGCTGGCGCAACTTCACCGCCCTGGAAGCCGCCGAATGACTGTAGACCTATCACCGAAACGATATACTAGAACGCCGCGATCACGTCGATCTCGATTCTGGCGCCTCGCGGAAGGCCGGCCGCCTGAATCGTGGATCGGGCTGGCGGTTCTTTCCCCAGGAACTTGGCATAGACCTCGTTCATGCGGGGGAAGTCCGCGAGGTCGGCGAGGAACACGGTTGCCTTGACGACGTTCTCCGGTCCCATCTTGGCTTCCTTGAGGATGGCCGCGATGTTCTTCAAGACCAGCTCGGTCTGGGCTTCGATGTCGCCCTGGCTCAGCTCGCCGGTCTTGGGGTCGATGGGGATTTGACCCGAAACGAACATGAGCCCGCCGGCAATCACTGCCTGGGAGTAGGGGCCGATGGGTTTCGGGGCGTGCGCGGTCTCCACGTGTTTCTTGGGCAAAGGCTCTCCTCGCTCTCAGGGACGAGGGTCAAGACTAACGGGAATCTGGTCCGGAGGCAATCGCCTCGAAGACCCTCGAAGGCCGGCCCACTTCGGAACCCTACCGCGGGACCGCAAGGCGTTCCACGTCGAGCACGCCAGACACGCCGCGGATCGAGCGCACCACCTTCTCGAGGTGCTTCAGGTCATGGATCCGGAGCGTGAGGTCGATGGACGCGGTGCGGTCGTCGAAGGTCTTGGCCTCGGCGGTGCGGATGTCGGTGCTCATCCCGGCCAGCACGGTGGTGATGGCCGCCAGCAGCCCAGGCCGGTCCTCCATTTCAACCGCGATCCGCACCTCGTAGGCGGCTTCGCTCCCCTTTTCCCACTCCACCGCCACCCGGCGCCCGGAGTCGTACATGAGGCCGGTCACGTTGGAGCAGCTCTGGGAGTGGACCGACACGCCTTTGCCGCGGGTGATGTAGCCGGTGATGGGCTCGCCCATGATGGGATTGCAGCACTTGGCGCGGTAGACGAGGAGGTCGTCGGTGCCCTTCACCTTGATCCGCTCCTCCCCGACCCGCAAGAAGCGCTTGACCGCGTCCTTCAGGCGACCCGGCGGCTCGGGCTCCGGCGCCTGGTCCAGCTTCTCCGCGGGCACGAAGCGCTGCAGCACCTGACGCATGGAGACCTTGCCATAGCCGACGGCCACGAACAGGTCCTCCAGCTTGTTGCCGACTCCCAGGTCCTGGGCCAGCGCTTCGGCCTTGCCGGCTCCGATCCGCTTGGGGCTGAGCTCGAAGCGCTTCAACTCCTTCTCGAAGTGCTTCTTGCCGATCTCCAGGGCCTGCTGCTTCTCAGCCACGTTCAGGTAGTGGCGGATCTTGGAGCGAGCCTTGTTGGTGACGGCCAGGGCCAGCCAGTCCCGGCTGGGATGATGGCCAGGCGCGGTCAGGATCTCGACGATGTCCCCGTTCTTGAGCTTGTAGCGCAGGGGCACCATCTTGCCGTTGACCCGGGCCCCCACGCACTGGTTGCCCACCTCGGTGTGGATGGCATACGCGAAGTCGACAGGGGTAACGCCCCGGGGCAGGGTCTTCACCTCGCCCTTGGGGGTGAAGCAATAGACCTCCTCCGGGTACAGGTCGAGCTTCAGGGAGTTCAGGAACTCGTGAGGGTCCTTGACCTCGTGCTGCCACTCCAGCAGTTGGCGGAGCCAGGCGAAGGCCTGGTCATCCTGGTCGAGACCGGTCCGGCCCTCCTTGTACTTCCAGTGGGCGGCGATCCCTTCCTCCGCCACGCCGTGCATCTCGCGGGTTCGGATCTGGACCTCGAAAGGGTGTCCCTCCTCGCCGATCACCGAGGTGTGCAGGGCCTGATAGCCGTTGGGCCGAGGCATGGCGATGAAGTCCTTGATCCGGCCCGGCACCGGACGCCAGAGGTTGTGGAGGACGCCCAGCACCGCGTAGCAGTCGGCGACCCCGGACACGATCACTCGGAGAGCCACGAAGTCGTAGACCTGGTCGAGGTCGATGCGCTGGCGGCGGATCTTCTGGTGAATGGAGTACAGACGCTTGATGCGGCCTTCAACGCGGCACTCGACACCGGCCGCCGCCAGCTTTTCGGTGACGGTTGCCTTCAGCTTCTCGATCAGCGCCTGGGCGTTCTTCCGCTTCTCGTCCACCCGGGCGGCCAGGTGCTTGTAGGCGTCGAGGTCGAGGTACTGGAAGGACAGATCCTCCAGCTCGTTTTTGACCTTGCTCATCCCCAGCCGGCCCGCCAGCGGTGCGTAGATGTCCATGGTCTCCCGCGCAATGCGTTGGCGCCGCTCTTCGGGCAGATGCTGCAGGGTGCGCATGTTGTGGATGCGGTCGGCCAGCTTGACCAGGATCACCCGCACGTCGTCCACCATGGCCAGCAGGAGCTTGCGGAAGTTCTCGGCCTGCCGTTCCTCCGACGACGAGAAGGGGATCTTGCTGATCTTGGTGACGCCTTCCACGATGTGCAGCACGTCATCGCCGAAGTACTCCCGGATCCTCTCGGCGGTGGTGAGGGTGTCTTCCAAGACGTCGTGGAGCAGGCCCACCGCCACGCAGGTGGGGTCCATCCGCATCTCGGCCAGGATGTCGGCTACCTCCAGGGGGTGGACGAGGTAGGGCTCGCCCGAAGCCCGGGTCTGCCCCTTGTGCTCGACGGCGGAGAAGATGTAGGCCTTGCGGAGCAGATCGAGATCCGCGCCGGGGTGGTGCTTGCGCACCGTCTCGCAGATGTCTTCGAACCGGATCATGCCCTGTCCCGCCCTGCTTTCTTCCTCTAGGGCTTCAGTTTAGGAAGGCCCGGGGGGGGCGTCAAGGAAGGGAGGCCCTGGCGTCGTGGGTGCGCCCTTCCTTGACTTGGCTTTTCCCCGACAGCTATAATCCCGCCTCCTGGTGGACCAATAGTCCTTCGCTTTCAATCTCTTCCGGGGAGACGGCTCATGACAACCCGCATCAAGGCCCTAGCCCTCGTCGCGCTTGTACCCTTCCTGGCCGGGGCGGCTTGCACCAATATCAAGGCCAAAGCGGCGTTCAAGGACGGGATCAAGTTCTACAAAGAAGAGAACTACAAGAAGGCGATCGAGAGCTACCAGCGCGCGGTGGAACTCAATCCCAACTACGCCGAGGCCTGGTTCTACCTCGGCAGCTCGCAGCAGGCGCTTTATCGCCCCGGCAAGCCGAGCCCGGAGAACCAGGCCCGCCTGGAGAAGGCCATCGAGGCCTTCAAGAAGTCCCTGGAAACCAACGACCTGGGCAGCGAGAACCTGAAGAAGGTGAAGTTCAATGCCCTGGGAGCCCTCACCTCCGTCTACTCCGACGAGCCCTTCAAGAACTACGACGCCGCCTTGGGTTATGCGCAGCAGTTGATCCAGGACGACCCCGACGACGCCAAGAACCTGTACGCGCTCGCCAACCTGTACGAGAAGTTCGAGAAGTACCCGGAGTCGGAAGCCACCTACAAGAAGGTCTTCGAGCTGAACCCGGGGGACGCCAAGGCCTGCGGCGCGCTGGCGGCCTTTTACAACAAGCCCCTGTGGGGCGGGAAGTCGAAGTTCGAGCTCTCGATCGACATGCTGCAAAAGTGCGCCGACATGGATCCGGCGAACCACGAGGGCTACCAGAAGGTGGCGACCTTCTACTGGAACAAGGCCTACCGCGACCCCGACCTCACGGACGCGGAGAAGGACCAGTACGCGGACAAGGGGCTGGTGTACGTCGACAAGGCGCTGGCCCTCAAGGCGGACTACTTCGAGGCCCTGATCTACAAGAACCTGCTCTACCGGGTGAAGGCCAACGTGACGCGCAACCCGAAGCTCCGCTCCCAGTACCAGGAGACCGCCATCGAGCTCCAGAAGAAGGCGCTGGAGATCAAGAAGCAGCAAGACGCCGATCGGGCCCCGTTGGCCCCCCCGCCGGCCAAGTAGGCCGGCCACCCCGATCCCGCCTCCTCATCCGGCCCGCGCCCCGGAGGCGGGAGGGCAGAGGACGGCCCGCGGGATGAGCGTCGAGGTGCCCGACTCGCGAGGCCCGAAACCGGGCAATCGGCTCTCAGCGTTCAGCAGTCCGGCAGGGTACGCCGCGCTCCAACCTCTCGCCGCCTGTCGTAGCTGAGAGCTGATCACCGATCGCTGACGGCCACCACGCGGGGCCTTCCGAGCATCGGAGCGCGGAGCGGCACCTCGATGCCAGCGGGGGTGGTGTCTGGCGGCCGGCCCGCTGTCGACGGCAGGGCTTTTCGGCGCGCAGGTCCCTGTCGGGTGAGTTGACCGCAAAAGAAAAGGGGCTCCTCGGGAGCCCCTTGGGTTCGAAGCCGAGTGAAGAGGTCGGCTACTGACCGCCCGCGTCCTCCACCATCTTCTCGGAGATGATCCCCACCCGTTCGACGCCGGCGCCGCGAGCCACGTCCATGGCCTCCACGACTTTGCCGTAGGGGACCTTGCCGGTGGCCCGGACGAAGATCGTTTTGTCGGACTTGGTCTGGAAAATGTCCTTGAGCTTCTGGTCTAGCTCTTCCATGTTGGAGACGGGGGTCTTGTTGACGCTGATGAGCGGACCTGACGGCGACTCCTCTACGCTCAGCACGACCTGGCCGATAGGCGGCGGGAGGTTCGCCTGGTTGGGCGGAGGTGGCTGGGGCAGCGCGATGTCCAGCCCCTTCTGGGCGAGCGGCGTCACCACCATGAAGATGATCAGCAGGACCAGCATGACGTCGATGAGCGGCGTGATGTTGATGTCCGACTTGGACTCGACGTGAGCCGGGCGAGAGGCATCGTGGGAGTGGACGATCCACTTGCGGTGCCTCATCACCTTGGGCTGAGGGGGCTCCGGGGCGGGCATCGACATGTACGGAGGTTTGGGCTCCATGCGCCTAGCTCCCCTGGACCTTGCGTTCGGCGATCAGGGCTATCTCCTCGACACCGGCATCGCGGCAGACGTCCATGACCTTCATGACGTCGGAGTAGAGCAGCTCGCTGTCGGCCTTCAAGTAGACCATCTTCTGGCCTTCGGGCAGGTTCTCCAGGTCTTCCTTGATCTTGGGCGCCAGCTCGGCGAGGGGAACCACCTTGGAGCCGAGATAGGTCACGCCGTCCTTCTTGATGGCGACGGTAATGGTCTTGGCCTCTTCCTTGCGCTCCTTGGTGTTGCCGGCCACCGGCAGCTTCACGTCCACGCCCTTCTGAAGCATGGGCGTGATCACCATGAAGATGATCAGGAGGACGATCATGATGTCGGCCATGGGCGTCACGTTGATGTCCGCTATGGCGCCGCCCTTGCTGCCACCGACTGCCATTGACATGAGAGAACTCCTCGACGCTTCGAGCCCGGGTCGCCCCGGGCTCCCTTGCGCCTCCTGGTGGACCTAGGCGCCCTTCTTGATGAAGTAGTCGAGCAGCTCGGAGCTGGAGTTGTCCATCTCGACGTTGAACCCCTCGACCTTGCCCGCGAAGTAGTTGTAGGCCCACACCGCCGGCACCGCCACGAAGAGACCGAAGGCGGTGGTGATGAGCGCCTCGGCAATGCCCGCCGAGATGGCGGCGATGCCGCCCGAACCGGTGAGGGCCATGGCCTGGAAGGCGTTGATGATGCCGAAGGTGGTGCCGAACAGGCCGACGAAAGGAGCCGTGGAGCCGATGGTGGCCAGGCCGGACAGGCCGCGCTTCAGGTCAGCCAGGTTGACCGCGGTCGCCCGCTGGATGGCCCGCTTGGCCGCATCGACAGCCGCGTCCTTGTCGCGATCCGTCTCCCCGATCTCCTGCTGGTACTGCCACTCCTGCAGCCCGACCACCAGCACCTTCGCCAGGTGCGAGTGTTTCACGGTGGTGCCGTGGGAAGCGTCGATGGCCTCCTTGATCTTGCCCTGCTTCAGGAAGCGGGCCACCTCAGGGGCGTACTTGCGCGACTGCTTGGTCGCCTGGCTGTAGGTGTAGTACCGCTCGATCATGACGCCGATAGAGTAGATGGACTGAATGGCCAGGACGAACACGACGCCCTTGGCGACCCAGCCCATGCTGGCCCACATGGATCCCATGTCAAAATGCATTTGCGCGTCCTCCTGGGGAGTGTTCTGTCGAGTGTTTGGCTCGATCTAGTTCAGCTTGAAGTTCACGGTCACCGTCATGATGACCGGTACCGGCACCCCGTTGAGCAGGGTGGGGGTGTAGACCCACTGCTTCACCGCGTCGATCGCCGCCTGATCGAGCAACGGGATGCCGCGCAGCAAGGTGACGTTGGTGACCCGACCCTGGGGGCTGATGGTGCACTCCAGGATGACGACCCCCTGGACCCTCGCCTGCTTGGCGATGTCGGGGTAGACGGGGTTCACGGCCTTGAGCTTCTTGGGCTCCTTGATCTGGCCCCCCACCCGGACAGCCTGGGGAGGGGGCGGAGCGTCGGGAAGGCCGCCAATCACGCCGCCCACCACTCCGCCGGGCACGCCGCCCTCGACGCCGCCGGCCACGCCTTCGACGCCCAGATCGATCCCCGCCTCGGGCCGAACCTCCTCGGGAACTTCAATGGGGGCCACGAACTTGGGCGCTTCGGTCACCGGCCTGACTGGCGTCGGTGGCGTGGTGGGAGCCTTGGGGGCTGGCGGAGGGGGAGGAGGAGGCGGCGGCGGCGGTGCAGCCGGTTCCACGAAGAAGGCGCGCACCGCGCCCGTGGGTTCCGGCAGCTCTTCTGAG
Organism: Vicinamibacteria bacterium; assembly: GCA_035286745.1. Taxonomy (GTDB): domain Bacteria; phylum Acidobacteriota; class Vicinamibacteria; order Fen-336; family Fen-336; genus DATECU01. Next base: position 6,714 of record DATECU010000375.1, read on the forward strand.
GTCAGGAGGGGGACGATGACGACCGCCAGCAGCAACACCGCGTGGATGGCGATGGAGACGGGGATGGTCAGAGACTGCTTGGTCTTGTGAGCCACCACGTCGGACTCGATCAGGTCCTCGAATAGCCTCTGCTGCATCGCCGCCTCACTTTCCCGACTCAGGTCAACGGGAAGAAGAAACCGGATCTTACTGCCGGGCTTCGGAAAGTGTCAAGGCTCTCCGCGGCCGCCCTGGCCCCCGCCCCGCCTTGGCCTGTCTCGGGATTGGACACCAGACCCTACCCCGGGGTTCCCCGATCAGTAGATGCGGAAACGCACGGGCGCACTGGCGATCGTGGGGACGGGGTGGCCGTGCTTGATGGCCGGCGAGAAGATCCACTGGTAGACGCACTGAATGGCCGCGGCGTCCAGAAGCGGGATGGAACGGACGACCCGGACGCTCCTCACCCGACCGTCGGTGCCGATCAGGATCTCGAGCTCCACCTCGCCCTCGATCTTCTTGATGAAGGCCTCCGGGGAGTACTGGGGCTTGATCTGCTTGATGAG
>DATECU010000376.1:0-23173 GCA_035286745.1 Vicinamibacteria bacterium
TCTGAAGAGGACGAGCCACATGGAATGACCTCCGGGATGCGGGTCGCTGAAGGAACCCGGAATGAGACGGAGGAAACGGTATACAGGCGGATCACGGCCCCCATCATAAACCCGCAGGAGGCGCTCGGGAAGAGACGGGGAGCGAGGGAACGGCTGGTAGCGATCTGCTCTCAGCGATCAGCCATCAGCCACGGACGGGAGCCACAGGAAGGGAGCCGTCAAGCGACAAGATCAGGGGAGGACTGCCTCAGTAGACGCCTGCTTCCTATCGAGCTGAATGCCGATCGCTGACTGCTGACCGCTCGCTTCGTCGACGCCCTACTCCATCAAGCGCTCCAGCGCCTCTTCCAGCGTCTCGACGCCGATCTGCTGGATCCCCTCGGCGTCAGGGACGACGTTCCTGGCCGGCAGCACGCAACGCTTGAAGCCCATCTGGCTGGCCTCCCGCAGGCGCAGGCCGGTCTGGCCAGCGCCTCGAACTTCACCGCCCAGGCCGATCTCCCCGAACACCACGGTGTCCGCGGGCAGCGGCCGGTTGCGGAACGAGGAGGCGATGGCCGCCGCCACCCCCAGGTCGGCGGCCGGCTCGTCCACCTCGAGTCCCCCGGCCACGCTCACGAACACGTCCTCGGTGGGAAGACCGAGACCCAGGCGCTTTTCCAGGACCGCCACCAGCAGGTTGGTACGGTTGGGGTCGATGCCCAATGAGGTCCGCCGCGGGTTGCCGAAGGAGGTCGGGGAGACCAGAGCCTGCACCTCGACCAGCATGGGCCGCGAGCCCTCGATGGTCGCCACTACCGCCGAGCCTGGCGAACCCGCCAAACGCTCGGACAGGAAGAGCGCCGAGGGGTTGGCTACCGGCTTTAGCCCACTCCCCGTCATCTCGAAGACGCCCATCTCCGAGATGGCCCCGAAGCGGTTCTTCACCGCTCTCACGATGCGGTGATGCTGGTGCTTCTCGCCCTCGAAGTAGAGCACGGTGTCCACGATGTGCTCCAGCGACTTGGGCCCCGCCAGGTTGCCGTCCTTGGTGACGTGGCCGATCAGGAAGGTGGTGACACCCCTGCCCTTGGCCACGAACAGCAACTGGGTTGCCACCTCACGCACCTGACTGATGGAGCCGGGGGCCGAAGGGAAGCGCGGTGAGTAGATGGTCTGCACCGAGTCCACCACCAGGGCCGCCGGCTTCAAGGTCTCGACCTCTTCGAGGATCCTGGTGAGCGAGGTCTCGCCCATCAAGAAGAGACCGCCGCCGGCGATGCCCAGCCGCTCGCCGCGGAGCTTGATCTGCCGTTCCGACTCCTCACCCGAGACGTAGAGGACGGCCCCGCCGGTGCGCCCCAGGAGGTGCGCCACCTGCAAGAGCAGGGTGCTCTTGCCGATCCCGGGCTCGCCTCCGATCAAGACCATGGAGCCGGGAACCAGGCCGCCGCCGAGAACCCGGTCGAACTCGTCGATGCCCGAGGAGATGCGGTCGGCCTCAGCACCATCGATCGAGTCGTAGGGCTTGGGCCGGCTGCCCATGACGAGGTCGAGGCTGCCCTGCTCGGCCTTGGCTGGGGCCGCCAGTTGCCGCTCCTCGCTCATGCTGTTCCACTCGCCGCAGTCGGGACAGCGCCCCAGCCACTTCGAGCTCTCGAACCCACAGGCCTGACAGACGAAGACGGTTCGCAGCTTGCTCATGACGCAGCCCGACTCGCCACTCTCCGGCCCGGTGCCTCTCTGGTTGGCCTGGTGGTGGTGGTGCCGATCACCCTTGGTGTCCTTGGTCTCTTGGGGGCGGATCCGGGAGGAACTTGGACGCCACCGCCACCACCCGGCCCGCCTCGACGTAGACTCGCGGCACCCGCGCGCCGATACCGGTGAGCGCCGCCCAGGCGTTGGTGCCTGCCGCTTCGGCCACCTCCCATGCAGTAGGTGCATCGCCCAACAGCACCGCCGGCTCGCCGGCGCGCACCTGGGGCAGGCTGGTGACGTCCAGGGTGGTGAGGTCCATGCACACGGTTCCGGCAACCGGAACCCGCCGCCCGCCGACCCGGAAGCTGCCGCGCTCGGCCATGGCCGGCGTACGCGGTACGCCATCCGCATAACCGATGGGAACGGTGGCGATGCGAGACGGCCGAGCGGTCACGAAACGCCCGCCATAGGAGATGGGGGTGCCTGGCTCCACCTCCTTGACCAGCGCGATCCGAGCCGATACCGTCATCACCGGCTGGACCTCGACCTCCGGCGTGAGCGGTCGTGGACGAAGGCCATAAAGCAGCAGGCCCGGCCGAGCCAGGGTGTGCGAGGGTCGCAGGAAGGCGAGCCCGGCGCTATTCGCGGCATGGGTCCATTTTGGCCGCAGGCCGGTCCTTGCCAGGTCCGAAACCGCGGCGTCAAAACGATCGAGCTGAAGGTGGGTGAAGGCCGCGTCCTCGTCGGCACGCGCCAGATGCGTCATCAAGCCCTCGACCACGAGTCCGGCCTCCTGGAGATCGCCGGCAACCTGGGGGAGTTCGGCGGGAGCGAAGCCAAGCCGCCCCATGCCGGTGTCGACCTTGATGTGGGCGGCCAGCCGACGAGGCTCGGGGCAAGCCAGCACGGCGCGGAGCTGGTCTGGGGTCGACACCACGGGGGTGAGCCGATGCTCGACGAGGACCGGCACCTGGCCGGCCGCGAAGCCCGCCAGGACCACGATCGGCGTCGCGATCCCCGCCCGCCGCAGCTCCACCGCCTCCTCGACGTAGGCGACTGCCAAGAGCGGAGCGCCCAACTCGACCAGCGCTCGCGCCACCTCTCGAGCCCCGTGGCCATAGGCGTCGGCCTTCAGCACCGGCATCAACGGAACCGGCGAGAACGCCGCCAGCGCCCGGTAGTTGGCCCGCAGCCGATCGAGGTCCACCACCGCCTGAGCCGGCCGCAGCGCATCCAACGAGTTATTCACCACTCAGCTCGACCGCCACTCCAGGTTCTCGAAGCGGGTGAACTCCTTGATGAAGGCGAGGCGGACGGTCCCGATGGGGCCGTTGCGCTGCTTGCCGATGATGATCTCGGCCACTCCCCGGTTCTCCTCCGTCTCCTTGTAGACCTCTTCCCGGAAGATGAACATCACGATGTCGGCGTCCTGCTCGATGGCGCCGGACTCGCGCAGGTCGGAGAGCTGCGGCCGCTTCTCGGTACGGGCCTCAGGGGCCCGTGAGAGCTGGGACAGCGCCATCACCGGCACGCCTAACTCCTTCGCCATACCCTTCAGGGACCGGCTGATGGAGGAGATCTCTTGCTGGCGGTTCTCGATTCGGCCCGAGCCCTGCACCAACTGCAAGTAGTCCACGATCACCAGGCCCAGGCCGTGCTCGGCCTTGAGGCGCCGGCACTTGGCGCGCATCTCCAGGGGGGTCAGAGTGGCCGAGTCGTCGATGAAGATCTTGGAGGAGGACAGGTCGGCGTAGGCCTTGGCCAGGCGCGCCCAGTCCTTCTCCCCCAGGTTGCCGGTGCGCAGGCGGTGAGCGTCGATGCGGCCGTCGGCGCACAGCAGGCGAAGCACCAACTGTTCCTTCGACATCTCCAGAGAGAAGAGGCCCACCGGCTCGCCGGTCTTCTGGGTGGCGTACTGGGCGATGTTGAGGCAGAGCGAGGTCTTGCCCATGGAAGGGCGGGCGGCCACGATGATGAGGTCGCCCTTCTGCAGGCCGCTGGTCCGCTCGTCGAGGTCGACGAAGCCGGTGGGCAAGCCGGTGACCAGGTCGCGGGACTGAGCGAGCTGGTCGATGGTCCGGAAGCTCTCCTTGAGCGTCTCCTTGATGGGGACGAAGCCGTGCCGGATGCGGTGCTCGGCGATGTCGAAGATCGCCTTCTCGGCCCGGTCCAGCAGCAGCGCCGCATCCTCCTCGGCTTCGTAGCACGACTGGGCGATGCGGTTGCTGGCGTGGATCAGGTTTCGGAGAACCGCCTTCTCCTTGATGATGCGGCTCCACTGCTCGACGCTGGTGACCCGAGGCACGCCGGAGGCCAGGCTGGCCAGGTAGGCCGGACCGCCCACCGCTTCCAGGGCCGAGCCGCGGGCCAGCTCGTCCTTCAGGGTGACCAGGTCGATGGGCTGGCTCTTCTCCGCCAGGTCGGCCATGGCCTCGAACACCCGGCGATGGGCCTCGCGGTAGAAGTCCTCCCGGGTCAGGATCTCCGCCGCCGAGTTGAAGGCGGAGTTGTCCACCAGGATGGCCCCCAGGACCGTCCTCTCCGCCTCCGCGTTGTGGGGCAGGACCTTGCCCGTGAGGGCGACCTCGGTAGCCACGGGAACTTTCTACCCCCAGAAGACACGAAGCGCCAAGACCCGGTCGGGGCCTTCGCCTCGCGCGCGGGAAGAGCTTAGCCTTCTTTGGTGACCAGAAGCTTCAGGGTGGCCTGGACCTCGGGGTGGAGCTTGACCTTCACCTCGTGATCGCCCAGCTGCTTGATGGGCTCGTCCAGCAGCACCTTACGCTTGTCGATCTCGATACCCTTGCCCTTCAGGAACTCGGCGATGTCGCCGGAGGTGACGGACCCGTAGAGCGCGTCGTTCTCCCCCACCTTGCGCGGCGCCACGAAGCGCAGGGCGCCGATCCGCTGGGCCAGCTCCTCGTACTCGGCCTTCTCCTTGGCCAGCCGGGCCAGATGGGCCTTGCGTTCCTTGCCGATCATCGCCTTGTTGGCGTCGCTGACGGCCATGGCCAGGCCGCGCGGGAGCAGGAAGTTGCGGCCGTAGCCCTCCGCCACCTTGACCACGTCGCCTCGCTTGCCGAGCTTGTCTACGTCCTGCCTCAGGATCACTTCCATGATGCCTCCAAGAAACGACAGGGAACCGACCTCAGCCCTCCGCGCGCGGGGGCTCGGCCCACTTCCTGAAATCGAACCAAAGATCGAAGAGCCCGACCAGGGCCAGGATCTGGAACCGCCACGGGTTCATGACGACGAGGGCCAGCACCGCGGCCCGGAACAGAGGGGGCGCCGCCAGGCGGCGTACGTAGTAGATCACGATGGCCAGCCCCGAGAGGGCGAAGCAGAAGGCCAGCACCAGGAGCACGTTATACGCCACCGGCTGCACGGGGGGCAGCAGAACCAGGGCGGCCGAGGCCACGAACAACACCGCCAGCCCGAAGGGCCAGCGCAGACCTTCGAACTCGCCCCCTTCCAGCCAGGCCGGATCGCGGCGCACCAGGTAGGCCTTGAGCAGGGTGGCGTTCAGCACCACCAGCAGCCCGCCCCCGATCACGAACAGGGCGGGGTAGACAACGGCCACGACTCGCCTGAACAGGGCCAACTGCTCGACCATGGCCTCGGCTGCCTCTGCGGAGAAGCCCATTTCCTTGAGGTCGGCCAGGAAGCGTGGGGACTTGTCATACTCGAAGAGGGCCAAAGCGGATCGGGCCAGAGCCTGGTGATCCACCAGCAACACCGCACCGGCGAGCAGGATCCAGAGTCCAAAGGCCCATCCGCAGCCCCGCACCAGACCGCGCCCCCGCACCAGGGCTTCACCGATGAGAAGGCCGGGCGCCGCGAAGAAGAAGAGAAAGGCCAGGGCGTAGCCGGGCCCGAAGCTGGCGCCCACCACCGCGGAGGCCAGGAAGACCACCAGGGCCGCGAGGCCCGGGCCGGTCTTGAGCCGGAGCAGCGACACCGGGAACGGCGCCGCCACCGCCAGGGGGCGGAGTTCCGGCCAGGCCAGGCCGGCTCCAAAGAGGGCAGCCGACGCCAGGGCGAGCCACAGACCGCCCGCCGTTTGAGGCTGCGGCCGCTCTCCGACCGTCGCGGATCCGGACATGCTTCTGCTCTACCTGACGAGTGGCGGGAGGCGCTCCTCACCTCCCGCCCAGAACCTGGAGTCGGCTACTCCGACGCGAACGGCAAGAGGGCGATGGCCCGGGCCCGCTTGATGGCCAGGGTCACCTTGCGCTGGTGCTCGGCGCAGGTCCCGAACATTCGGCGGGGCAGGATCTTGCCGCGCTCGGGCACGAAACCGGAGAGCAGCTTGACGTCCTTGTAGTCGACGTAGTCGATCTTGTCCGCACAGAACTTGCAGACCTTGCGCCGCCGAAAGAAGTAGCGCTTGCCGCCGTCCTTGGCGCCAGCAGCGCCGCCGCGGCCCGCCCCGGGCTTGCCCCGGTCCTTGCCCCCTCCAAACGAACGGCCTCCACCGCCGCCGCCGCCGCCAAACCCGCTCACAGCTCCACCTCCTCGACGTCCTCCACCGGCGGCCGGGGCCGCACCTTACGCTTGGATTCCACCACCGCTCGCCGCGCCCTGCGGCGTTCGGCCTTGCGCAGCTCCTCGTCGACACGCACGGTGATGAAGCGGATGATGCCGTCGGTGACCCGGATGCGGCGCTCGACCTCCTTGACCAGGGCGACGCCGCCCTCGACGGTCATGAGGACGTAGGAGCCCTCGCGGTGCTTGCCCACCAGGTAGGCGAGGCGCTTCTTGCCCCACTTCTCGACCTTCTGGATGCGGCCCCCTTCCTTCTCGATGTAGCCCTGGACCAGGGTGGTCAGGGCATCGACCTCGGGCTCTCCGAGGTTGGGGTCCGCCACGAATAGGACTTCGTAGACGCGGTCTTGAGACACTCTGACGATCCTCCTCTTGGATCAGGCCGCCGCTTCCGGAGCGGCGGCACGTTTCGCCCCTTTCGACCGACTGCCTGGTCTACCGGGAGCAAGGAGCCCGCCGGTTCGCCCGGCGGAAACTCGTAGTGTAACCCAAACCAGGGGCGGTTCGAGGACCCAGGCGGTCGGCAGCCCTAGCGGCGGGGGCGGGCACCGTTGAACTGGCTCATCGCCGCCGGCAAGCCCTCGCGCAGCAGGCACAGGACGGCGTCCGAAGCCCGGCCCACCAGCTCCTGCACCACCAGGACCTCTTCTTCCGGAAAGTCGGAGAGGACATAGGCGGCCAGGTCCGACGGCGGCTCCTCAGGGCCGATCCCCAGGCGCAGCCGGGGGAAGTCCTCGCTCGCCACCACGTCGATGATGGAGCGCAGACCGTTGTGGCCGCCATGGCTCCCGCGTTCCCGGATCCTGATCTCGGAAAAGCCGATGGCCGCATCGTCCACCATCACCAGCATGTCCTGGGGGCCGAGCCGATGTTGATCGAGCAGCTGGGCCACCGCCACCCCGCTGCGGTTCATGAAGGTGAGCGGCTTGACGAACAGCACGTCCTGATCCGCCAAACGCGCCGCCTGCACCCAGGCTTCGCCCTCCAGGCAACCGCTGCCGCCGCCGGCGCGGGCCAGCAACTGGTCCACCACCATGAACCCCAGATTGTGACGGGTCCGGCGGTAGCGCTCTCCGGGATTGCCCAGACCGACGAGAAGACGCATGCGTTCGTTGCACAACCGGCCAGGCCGGGCACCTTGGGCGAAGAGGGGCGCAGCAGGCTGCGCCCCTCCGGCGATCCGATGGGGTCCTCAGGACGACGAGAACCCCGCCTTCCTCACTTCTTCTCTTTCTTCTCGGCCTTCTTCTCGCCCTTCTTGTCGGCCTTCTCCTCGCCCTCGACCTCGGTCTTGCCCTTCTTGATGACCTCGGGCTCCGCCGCCGCGGTGGCAGCAGCGGCCTCGGCCTCCGCCTCGGCGGTGGCCGACACCTCGGCCTTCGGCGCCACCACGTGGGCCACCACGACCTCCGGGCCGGTCAGGACCTTGACCTTGTCGCCCACAACGAGGTCCGAGACCCTGAGGTGCCGCCCCAGCTCGAGGCCCGAGACGTCGACCACGACCTTCTGGGGAATGTCGAGCGGCAGACACTCGATCTCCAGCTCGCGGGTCACGAAGTCGAGCAGGCCGCCCTGGGTCTTGACGCCCACCGGCACGCCATGCAGCTCCACATGCACGTCGACCTGGATGGGCTTGTCGAGGGCCACCTCAAAGAAGTCGGCGTGCAGCAGGCGGTCCTTCAGGGGCTCCACCTGGAACTCCTTGAGGATGACCTTGCGACGGGCACCGGCCAGCTCGAGGTCGAACAGGGTGTTCTCCCCGGCGCCGCTCCTCAAGATGCTCACGATCTCCTTGGGCGAAACCGACAAGGACGCGGGCGGCTTGCCGGCCCCGTAGAGAACGCCGGGAATGAGGCCCTGGGCGCGCAGGCGGCGGTTGCAGTTCTTTCCAGTCTCGGTCCGGCTGCTCGCCGCGACCACGATCTCAGGCATGACTTCCTTACTCCTTCAAAGAACGCTCAGCGGCAGCAATCAGCGATCGGCACTCAGCAGTCAGCTTCACAGGATACCTCTTCCTGGGCTGAGCGCAGATAGCTGAGCGCTGACAGCTACCTTCATACGAATAGGCTAGTGACCGACGCCTCCTCGTGGATGTTGCGAATGGCCTTGGACAGGAGCTCGGCGACGGAGAGAACCACCACCTTCTCCGACCGGCTCTTGTCTTCACCGAGGGGCATCGAATCGGTGACGATGAGCTTGGACAGCGGGCTGGCCTCGATCCTCTGCACGGCGTCCCGCGACAGCACGGCGTGGGTGGAGGAGGCCAGCACCTCGCGGGCACCCGCCTTCTTCACCGCCTCCGCCACCTTGGCCAGGGTGCCTCCGGTGTCCACGATGTCGTCCACGATCATGGCCGTCCGGCCTTCCACTTCGCCCACCACCCGGTGCACTTCAGCAACGTTAGGCGTGTCTCGGCGCTTGTCCACGATGGCCAGGGCGGCGTCCAGCCGCTTGGCGTAGGCGCGGGCGCGCTCCACGCCCCCGGCATCGGGAGATACCACGGTGAGCTTGGGCAGCCGGAGCTTGGAGACGTAGTCCATGATCACCGGGGCCGCGAACAGGTGATCGACCGGCACGTCGAAGAAGCCCTGGATCTGGGAAGCGTGCAAGTCCATGGTCAGGATTCGGTCGGTCCCCGCCGTGGACAGCAGGTCCGCCACCAGTTTGGCGGTGATGGGGACCCGCGGCTTGTCCTTGCGATCCTGGCGGGCGTAGCCGTAGTAGGGCATCACCGCCGTGATCCGCGAGGCGCTCGATCGCTTGAAGGCGTCGAGCATCACCAAGAGCTCCATCAGGTTTTCGTTCACCGGAGGGCAGGTGGGTTGCACCACGAAGACGTCGGCGCCGCGCACGTTGTCTTGGATCTGAAACCAAACCTCACCGTCGGCGAAGCGGCTCAAGTGAGCGCGGCCCAAGGGCAGACCCAGGTGCCGCGCGATCGACTCCCCTAGCCCAGGGTGTGCGCTGCCCGTGAAAACCCTTAACTCCCGGTTCATCGTGAAGAGCCCGTTCTCCCGTCTCTCTCGCCTCGGTGCCGTCTCAGGCCTCGCCGCCGACCGAAGTCGGCCCCTAGTACTCCAAGCTGGCTGGGGCGGAAGGATTCGAACCTTCGAATACGGGATCCAAAGTCCCGCGCCTTACCGCTTGGCCACGCCCCAACGAAACACGGCTTCAGGACTGAGGCGCCCCACCGGACGGCCCCGCCGCGGGCTCGTCGGTGGGGGCCGGTGCTGCGCCCCCTTGCGCTGCGACCTGGCCTACCTGCTGCTTGTAGACCGCCAGGACCTTCTCTTCCAGGTACTGCCGCATCTGGTTGTTGAGCGGATGGGCTATGTCTTTGAAGGTCCCGTCCTTGCGCTTCTTGCTCGGCATGGACACGAACAGACCCTTGGGCCCGTGGATGATCTTGATGTCCGTCACCACGAAGCACTGGTCGAAAACGATCGACACAAAGGCCTTGAGCTTCTCGTCGTCTACCGGGATGACCTTGACGTCCGTGATCTCCATGTTGTCCGCTCCTTACCTGGTTCGTACCCGAGCCCGTCCTGGCGACGCCCCCCGCGACCAAGCCGTCCGGTACTGGCCGTGGGAGAGGGTCCGCGTGGTGCGAGCGTCGAAGCCTTCGGCCGCCAACGCCTCGCGCGCTCGCCGCGCCCGGGACGGGTCGTCGAACAGACCGAAGTAGGTCGACCCGCTGCCCGACAGCGATGCGAGCATGGCCCCCTCCCGGGCCAGGACCTGTCGGATGCGCCTCACCTTCGCGGCAAGGTCAGGCGCTTCCTCCAGGGCCGCTGCCTCGAGGTCGTTGGAGAGCCCCGAAAACCCCGGGCCTCCCTCCAAGTCTCTCGATACAAAGCGAAAAATCGTATTACTGTTTTCCCGGGGAGTCAAACGAGCGTCGATCCGCCGGAACACGGCCGCTGTCGAGACCGGCCGCTTGGGGTCCACGATCACCACCTGAGCCCGAATCTGGCGTAGAAGAGGATAAACCTCCTCGCCCCTGGCCAGACCCAGCGCCGTCCCCCCCACCAGGAAGTAGGGCACGTCCGCGCCCAGGCCCCGGGCGATGGAATGCAGCCCCGAAGGTCCCAGCCCCAGAGCCCACAACCGGTCCAGGCCCAGCAAGACGGCCGCCGCGTTGCTGCTGCCTCCGCCCATGCCGCCAGCTACCGGGATCCGCTTTTCGATCCGGATGGCAAGCCCGCCCTTGACGCCGGCCCGCCGGGCCAGCTCGCGGGCCGCCTTCGCCGCCAGGTTGCTGTCGTCTTGGGGAACCTCGGGATGGTTGCACTCGACCGTGATGCCGGGGCTTCGCTTCCGGCGCAGAACGATGTCGTCCTTCAGGCCCACGGTCTGGAAGATGGTGCGCAGCTCGTGGTAGCCATCCTGGCGCAAGCCCAGGACCTCGAGACCCAGGTTGATCTTGGCAAAGGACGGAACCACCAGGGCGTTCCCCCCGCCCCCGGCTTGGGTGCCGCGCGCGTGACGCCTTACCGCCACAGACTCCGAACCTCGTGGTCGCCGAGCGGGCGGAAGCCGGCCCGAGCCGGTTCCTCGAAGACCCGCGGCGAGAAGCTGCCGCCCACCTCCGCCTCCTCCAACACCACGCTCAGCCGAGCCCCGTCAGCCAACCTGGCGCTGACCTGGCGGGGCAGCGAGGCTCCCGCGCCCCAGGACGCGCGATAGTCACGGACACTCCCCGGCGCCACCCCCACCAGGAGATCCATCACCTCAGAGGGCGTAAGGCCGACCCCCAGCACCACCTCGAGAGCCTGCGCCGTGGCCTCACCCTCCCAGTAGGCGCGATCGTGAGGGAAGCTGGCCAGCAGCCGATGGTCGCGAGCCAGCAGGGTGAGCCGGGGCCCGGTCGGCCCGGGGACCTCGAGGCGGAGAGCATCCGGGCGCCTGAAGGCGAAGAGCACGGTGGCCCGGCCGCGGGTGCCAGGACCGCTGAGCGACACCCGGAGCCGCCCGCTCAGGCTCTCGATGGCCCGAGCTCGCTCCGCCACCTCCGGGCGCGGCAAGCTCATGCTGCGGCAGGCGCCAAGCAACAGCGCCAGGACCAGCGTGCAACTAGCGATGGTCCGGGTTCGCGCTGTCATCCAGGGCGGTCCGGGCCTGCTTGATCTTGCGTTCGACGGCCGCCCGGTCCAGTTCACCATCGTCGTCCTTGCCCTGGAGGGCCTTCTGCCAGAAGGCCAGAGCCTCTTGGAGCTTCCCCCGCCGGTGCAACACGTCGGCCAGGTGATCGCAGATCACCGCGTTCCCGGTCTCCTTGTCGGCGGCCTTGCGCAGGCTGTCCTCGGCGCGATCGAGCTGGTTCATCCGGAACAAGGCCCAGCCCAGGCTGTCCAGGTAGGAGCCGTTGTCGGGCTCCAGAGCCACCGCCTTCTCGATCAGGGTGAGCGCCTCCTCCAGTTGCACGCCGCGGTCGGCGTTCATGTAGCCCAGGTAGTTGAGCGCCGGCGCGAAGTCGGAGCGCAGGGCCAGGAGCTCTCGGAAGACCTGCTCCGCCGCGTCGTGCTTCTTCTGGCGCTCCAGGTTGGCCCCCAACAGGAACAGGGCGCCCAGGCCCTTGGGATCGGCCTGCCGGGCCTGCCGCAGCAGCGGCTCCGCCTGCGCATAGCGCTTGGCGCGCTGGTGGAGCTGGGCCAGGCGCAACAGCACCTCCCCGTCCTGGGGCTGCTTGACCCGCAGCGCCTCCAACAGCGCCTGGGCCCGGTCCGGGTCCCCGTGCTCTTGCCAGACCAGGGCCTCCTGAATGGCCAGCGCCGAGTCCTCGGGGAAGCGCGCCCGCGCCGACTTGGCCACCTCGAGTGCCTTGCCGTACTCCTTGGCCAGGGCCAGGGCTTCCATCTCGGAGGCAAAGAGCCGAGGGTCCGGATCCCCCGCCCGATTGGCCTGGGCCAGGCTGGCCGCCGCTTCCGAGTACCGTTTCTGCTGGCGCTCCGCCATCGCCAGGTGAAGCCAGAAGATCCTGTCGTTATGTGTGGCTTGGGGTTCGCCCCGGCGGTCGCGGGCCAGCAGGCGCTTGATCTCGGCGGAAACCGCCGGGTAGTCCTCGCGACCTTCGAGGATCGTGATGCGGAGGAAAGCCGCCCTCAGGTCCCCCGGGTGCTGGGCCAGAACCTGGTCCGCCGCGGCCGCGGCGGCCTCGTAGTCCTTGAGGTCGCGAAGCGCCGAGCCCTTGAGGACCAGGCCCTCTGGGTTCTTGGCGTCCACCTGGAGGACCGCCTGGCTCTCGGTCAGGGCCTCTTGCGGTCGGTTGGCCCGCAGCAGCACCTCCCCCAGGGCCAGCCGGGTTCGGAGGTCCGAGCCGTCGATTTCCAGCGCCTTCCGGTAGTGGAGAATCGCCTGCTCCACTTGCTGCGCCTTGTCGAAGACGTCGGCCAGCTTGGCGTAGGTGGGCGCCGAACCGGGATCGACCTCCAGGGCCTGCTTGAAGGTCGCGGCGGCTCGGTCGGTGTCGCCCTTCGCCAGGTAGAGGGCCCCCAGACGGAGGTAGGCGTCCAGATCGCCAGGCTCGGCGATCAGGTACCGCTCCCAGGCCTTGGCGGCGCCGTCGGGGTCGCCCAGCTGCCCGTAGAGGGTGGCCAGCGTCCGCAACGTCTGGGCATCGCCGGGATCCAGGCGAACGGCCTCTTCGTATTGAAGGGCAGCGCTCTTCAGCTCCCCCGTGCCGGTGCCGGTGTCAGCCTTCATGAGGAAGAGGTGGGCCAGGACCACCCGGGCCGCAGCATCGTCGGGATCGAGGCGCACCGCCTCCTGTGCGGCCGCCACCGCCTCCTCGATGCGGCCGAGCTCGCGGAGCACGCTGGCCTGCTCGGTCCGGATGGCGGCCGACCCGGGGTCGCTCTTCTGCGCCTTCTTCAGCTCCTCGAGTGCTTCTTTGGCCTCGCCCTGGAGCTTCGCCTGCTGGGCCAGGCTGAAGTGGTAGTAGGCCTCGGCGCGAGCCGAGGAGGCAACGGAACCGGGTGGCGCCCCCACCACCAGGAGCAGGCTGAGCCCTAAGCTCGTCATGGGTATCTCCCGAACACGCGATTCTCCCACGCGGTTCGACAAACGCCAAGGGCGGACATCGGCGGCTCGGTCGGCTCGGCAGGCAGGCCGCTGCGCCGCGCCCGAGCCGTGGGCTCGGTGGGTGGTGCCGGCGTCAGCGACTCAGGTGCGGGTCCCGCGATCGGTCACCAGCTCGGGCATGCATGCATGCTGGCCGGTTGACTCGCAGTCCGCCGGAGCCCACGGCGAGAGACGGGGTATCCACATGGGGACGTTGGCCGCGTAGACGTCGTAGACGTCGCCCAGTTCCTGTCTGAGATTGTGCTCTTCCAGCAGCGTCCCCGTGAACAGGTAGAGGCTCGCCAAGGCGGCGAATTCGAGCCGGCCCAGCGTCATCATCGGCCCCACCCACAACGCAACCAAGAGGAACGAGTACATGGGGTGGCGACAGTGCGCATAGGGCCCCTTCGCCGAGAAGCCGGGAGCTTTCGGGGCCTGCCCGCGCATGCTTCGCAGAAGGGTGCGGATGCCCAGGAACTGGGCGTAGTCAATGAAGGTGGCCGAGTAGAGGAGCCCCGCCACGGCGACCAGATACAGCAAGCTGAGGATCCAGTGGGCAGGGCCGGTCGCGTGCCACAGCGTGCCGGCAAGCGGCCGCCAGAGGTAGAGCACCGAGGAGAGCGCAACACCGCTGATCGCCACCTGGGCGGGTCTCACGGCATCGGGACCGAGCAGGCTGGCAATGGCCCGCTTCGGCAAGCCACGCGCCAGGGCGCTGTGGCTCGAAGCGAAGGCAGCGAACAGCGCCGCGTTGAAGACCGCAGCCGACAACCCACCGGAGGCTTCGCGCTGGAAGTGAAGGAACAGCAGCATCCAAGCGATCGGTGCGTCAGCCGCCGCGCGGAGGAGGACGATCAGGAGGATGAGGCGCACACGCCTGGGGCGCCCATCGGGCAAGCCTTGCTTCCCGTCATCCGCCTCGACCGGCGACGAGTCCGCTGCCGGGCCGGGTTGAGCCCTCATCTCTTCACCCTGACCGTCTCACCGTCCTGCAGCTTCTCCGGGGGAGGGGCCACCAGGACCTCGCCGCCGGACAGGCCAGACCTAACGACAATGCCGTCCTCACGCTCGTCACCTCGATCGATCTCGCGCTGCCGGGCCCTGCCCTTCGACACCTCAAAAACGACGCTCCTTCCCTCTCGCACCACCACCGCGTCCCGCGGAACCACCACCACGCTGGCGGGAGCGGCTGGCCCCCGCTGGTCGGCCAGGAACGTCACCTTGGCACCCATCTCGGGTTTGACGTCTTGGTGCGGATCCAGAATCGTCACCCGGACCTGGACCGTGGCCTTGGTGCGGTCGGCGGTCGGGCTGACCTGGCGGAGCACGGCACGGCACTTGCGATCGGGAAACGCCTCGACCGTGACTTCGGCCGGCTGTCCCCCTCCCAGCTTGGCCAGGCTCGACTCGCTGACGTCCGCCTCGAGCTCGAGGGTGTCGAGGTCGGCCAGGGCCGCGATAGCTCCCGAGGAGGTCGAGATGCTCCCTCCCGGAGGGATCGGAGCCACGCTCTCCCCCACCTCGGCCATCCTCTTGATGATGGTGCCCGTGAACGGCGCCTTGATCAGCGTGTTCTCCAGGCTGGCCTGAGAGAAGGTCACCTCGGCCTGAGCCTGCCGCAGCGCGGCCTCCGCGATCTTGACGCGGCTCTCCGCCGCCTCCCGCTGGTCCACGGCCAGGACCCCGATCGCGGCCAATTCGCTGGCCAGGCGAAGCTGGCGTCGAGATTCGGCCAGGTCACCGAGAGCGCGCTCCGCGGCCGCTTGGGTCCGCTCCACCTGGGCCTGGTAGTCGTCGCTTTCCAGGCGCGCGATGACCTCGCCCCGGCGGACCCGACTCCCTTCCTCGACCCGCAGCTCCGCCAACCGACCCTGGATCTTGGCTGACACCACGGCCTTGCGGCGGGCCACCAGGTAGCCGGAGGCGGTGAGGATAGGGGTACCGGCCGCCCTGCCTGCCGCGGCCGGCACGGCCACGGCACGGACCGTCTCCACCTCGATGCCGGCCTGGGCCAGCCGCGCCCTCTGACCGTAGACCGCAGCCACCAGCAGCAGAGCCGGCAACAGCAACAGGACGACCCGACGCCACCCGCGCGTCTCCGCCCGCTGAGGATGGATGCGGAGGGATGCAAGATCGCTCTTGAGATCGCTCATGATTCTGCCCTATCGGATGGAGCCGGCGGCTTCCTCAGAAGGCCCCGACCCTCTGACCGAACTCGGGATCGGTCGGGGGACATGACCGCCTGCATGGGGGGTCACACCTCCCTGAGCGCCGAAGCAATCGGTAGGCGTGCCGCCCGCAGCGCCGGCAGCAGCCCTCCCAAGATCCCAACCAAGGCAGCGAAGAGGAGACCCACTCCCAGCGCGGGCGGCGTGGTGCGGAAGGCGAAGGCCAGCTCGGAGTAGTTGGCGCCGTAGGTGGCGCTGGTGAGGCCGTTCGCGGGCAGGGCGAGCGCGCAGCCCACGAGCCCACCCACCACCGCCAGGGTGACCGACTCGGAGGCGAAGCAGAATACGATCGCCCAACGCGAAAAACCCAAGGCCCGCAGGGTTCCCACCTCACGGGTGCGCACCGCCACCATGGCGTACATGGTGTTCATGGCCGCGAGCGCGGATCCCAGCCCCATGATGAGCGCGACCAGGACCGCGAGCCCGGTCAGAGCGAGAACCACGCCGCCGGCCTGCTCTTCGTAGAACCGACGCTCCTGCTTCACCTGGACCTGGAGCCGCCGATCGGACTCGATCCGGCCGATCAGGTCCGGCAGCGATCGGGGATCCGCAAGACGCAGGACGATCGCCTGGTAGTCGCGCGTTCTGCGGAGCGGTCCGGCGAGGGTGTGGAGATCCCCCCAGATCTCACTCTCGAAACCGCTGCCCTCCGAAGCGAACACGCCCACCACCTGCCAACTGCTCCTGCGGATCGTCAGCTTGGAGCCGAGACCGAGACCGAAGCGGTCTCGGGCGCGCGCACCCACGATGACCTCGGCGACGTCGGCAGCAAAACGCCGGCCCTCGACCAAGCGAAGGCCGCCTCGAACCTCGAAAGCCCGGGGGGTCACGCCGCGGATGGCGACGTTGACCTCCGCGCGTTCGTTGCTGCGGGGCAGGCTGATCAGGGACAGGATCTCGGGAGAGGCGAGCGCCTGCCCGTCGGCACCACGCGCAATGCCGGGATCTACCGCGATGACGGCGGCGTTCTCGATCGAGATATCCGACATCAGCTCCGAGCTCATGCCTCTCTGCAGGACGATCGCGTTGTCGGTGCGCCCGGTGGAGCGAAGCGCTATGCGGAAGCCGCTGGCCATGGCGGTGAGCACCACCAGGACCGTCACCGCCAGCGCGACGCCGAAGACGCTGAAGAGGGTGACTTGCCAGCGGGCGGTGAGGCTGCGCAGGTTGTAGGAGAGTGGAAGCGCCATCACACCGTCCTCAAGAGCTCTGTGATCTTGCCGCGATAGGCGGTCGCCGCCGGCACCAGGCCGGCCGCCAGGCTCAAGAGAAGGGCCAGCGCCAGGCCGGTCGACGCCACCGCCGGGGAGAGGCCCAGGTTCGGGAACTGCTGCACCGCCCAGCCGATGGCCGGCAGGCCGGGCAGAGCTTCGATCGCCAGGTTCCCGAGCAGGATTCCCAGTGTCCCCCCGAGCGCGCCCAGGGCGAGCGCTTCGCCCAGGATGAGAGCCATGACGAGACGGCTGCCGAAGCCCAGGGTCTTGAGCACGCCGATCTCCGTGCGTCGTTGGCGGACCGCCATGCTCATGGTGTTGGCGGTCACGATCAGGATGGTGAAGATCACGGCCACTCCGATGAGGTTGAGCAGACGGGCCAGGTTGCCCGCCATGGAGATGATGCCCGCGCGGAAAGCGCTTTCCGTTTCGGTGCGGGTTTGGCGCTCGCTGTTCTCGAACAACGCGTCGATGGAGGCGGAGAGGGCGCTCGCCTGCTGTGGATCCTCGATCTCCACCACCAGGAAGCCGGCTCCCGCGCGGTTCTGGGTGGCCTCCTCCAGGTACTTGTGGTGGAAGAACAGAATGCGGCCGTCGGTTCCGGGATAGCGGACGTTGTCGACCCGGTAGATCCCGCGGAGGACGAACTCGAACGGCTTGAGGTTGGCAGTCCGGTCCTCCAGCGGAATGGCGTCGCCGACTCTCCACCCGAACTCCTTCGCCGTGTCGGGACCGACGATGGCGCCCCTGCGATCTTCGAGGAAGGCCTTGGTCTCCCCTGCCGACAAGATGTACTCGGGATAGATCGCGAGATACTCCTCGGCGTCGACCGAGTAGCTCGGGTGCCTGAAGAAGTCGGCCGAGCCCCCAAAGGACAGGAGCCAGAAGTCGGAGGCCGCCACTCGCCTGACGCCCGGAATCTCCCGGATCTTCTCCTTGTAGGTCAAGGGCAGGGAGTAGAAGAGGCTGATGGCGTTGCGCACCACCAGGCGCGAGGTGTTGGCGCTGCGCAGGCCCCAGTTGACCGCCTCGATGACCGTCTCCAGCGTGCAGAACAGGAAGACGCAGACGACCATGGCGAGGACGGTGCTCGCTGTCCGCATCCAGTGGTGGCGGAGGTGCTTCAGGATGAACGGGAGGTACTTCACGGGCCGACCTCGTTGGGCACGCCCCGATGCTCCAGAACTCCCTTCTCGAGGTGGCGACGTGTCCGGGCACGCTGTGCTGCCCGTGGGTCGTGGGTGACCATCACGATCGCCTTCCCGAAGTCCTGGTTGAGGGTCACCAGCAGATCGAGCACCTCATGGGCGCTCTTGCCGTCCAGGTCCCCCGTCGGCTCGTCAGCCACCAGGACCTTGGGATCGGCAACGATGGCCCGGGCGATGGCCACCCTCTGTTCCTGACCGCCCGAGAGCTGGCGGGGAGCGTGGTTCGCCCGGTCGGCAAGGCCCACCACCTTCAGGGCCGTGAGAGCCCGCTCGCGCCGCTCTTTCCTGGACAAGGCGGTGAGCAAGAGCGGCAACTCCACGTTGTCGCAGGCCGTCAGGACCGGAATCAGGTTGTAGAACTGGAAGATGAAGCCCACATTCCGGCTTCGCCACTGGGCCAGCGCGCCCTCCGAGAGCCGCGCCAGGTCGGTGCCGGCAACCCTCACCTGCCCCGAGGTGGGCTGGTCGATTCCGGCGATCAGGTTGAGGAGCGTCGTCTTGCCGGAACCTGAAGGGCCCATCAGCGCCAGGAACTCTCCCTCGACGACTTGGAGGTTGATACCGTCGAGGACGGTGATCTCCTGACCGTCCCGCCGGTAGACCCTGCGAACGTCCCGTACGTCCACCGCGACCTCTTCTGGAACCGGCTGGGGCTCGGCGCTCATTCCTGACCTCACACTGCGGAGACGGTCGCCAGCCGGGCGGAGATACACCCGCGATTCGCGTCGACGTGTATCTTCCGGCACCGGCGATCCGTCATAGCGGTAGAGCGTCTCCTGCTTGGGCGCGCGAGCAGACTGGATGCGGGCCGGTGTGAGCGCTCGATGAGAGGTGGGTCGCATGAGGCCAACGGAGCACGCCGCCGACGAGTCCCCTTCGAGTGAACCGGAGGTGCCTGGCCTCGAGGACTTGATCCCCATCGCCGTGGTGATCGGCGCGGGCTGTGAGCGCTGCACGGAGAGCCTGGTGCAGCGGGCACGCTGGCGGGGCACTCCCCAGGCGCTGATCGCACGGACCTTGGGCATCGTCGCCCGCGTGTGTTCGGTCGAGTGCTTCGTGCGCGCCGTGGGGCCGGAGGTCATCGGGGGAATGAGGGGATCCCTCCAAGCCGGGAAGGAGGCTCTGCGGCAGGCGCCCGGTCGGGTGAAGGATGGGGGATCCTGTGGGTAAAGGGCCTCAGTCATGCTGAGTACTCCATCCCTTTGGGGTTCGGGGAGTGAGATGATGGACGCGAGCGTCTGCGGAGGGAAGGACGTGAGCCACGGAGTGATCCCCGACTTCTCTGGGATCTACGCCGCCTACCGCGGCAAGGTGGTTGCCTATGCGGCCAAGCTGCTGAGCCGCGATGAGGCGGATGACGTCGCCCAAGAGGTCTTCGTCAAAGTCGGCCGCTCTCTGGACACCCTGTCAGACCCCTCGAAGCTGACATCCTGGATCTATGCCATTACCCTCAACACCGTCCGGGACGCGGCAAGGAAACGCTCCTCCGATCGTCTCTGTGCGTGGCCCGGGTTTGAGCCGGAGGATGGAGATGGAGAAACATCGATCTCCCGCATTCCGGACACGCGCTCACGAACGCCCGAGGAAAACCTGGCCCGAAACGAGATGGTCGCGTGCTACCTCGACTACGTGAAGCAGCTTCCTCGGAACTACTTCGTGGTGTACGTGCTCAGCGAGTTCGAGGACCTCTCGAACGAGGAGATCGCCCGCCGCCTGTCCCTTTCCGTGGGGACCGTCAAGATCAGACTGCACCGAGCACGCGCCCGGCTTCTTGAGGAGTTCAGACGCGACTGCCAGTGCTACCACAACGAACGCGGGGAGCTGATGGGCGGACCCCGGCCGGCGCTCGCCACCTTGCCGGCCGCCAGACTCCCGAATCCCCGTCGGGACTCCTCCAAACCCTGACGCTTCCCCGGCCCGTATCCCGGGCGGTGCTTCGTCCGTCTATAGGGGTGAGGCAGCGATCTCACACCCCTCGCCACCTCAGTGCCATGATCACATCGATGCGCTTCACCCCTTCGATTGCGACGTGGAGCCGCTGCACCACGTCGTCGATGCGATGCTGGGGGCGATGGATGATGACCCGTGGGCAGCCGGATCACTGAGCGGCTGCCGCGAGTCGAGCTGCGCGTAGCATCGCCTTTCCCAGATCGCGAGCGCTCATTCTCGACCCTCGAACTTGCAGAGACGGCCGGCGCCCACGCGTATCTTCCGGGGCGGGCGTTCCGTCTCCGGGGTAGGGGCGCCCATTCGCCGGGCACGGGGTGAACCCCCTGGCATCGGGCTGGTCCGCGCAAGGCCGTCAGACGGGAGGAATCGTGATGAAAAAGAACATCGGCAGCGTCGAACGGATCATTCGGGTGGTGGCTGGGATCGCCATTCTATCCTTGGCGTTCGTGGGGCCCAGATCGCCCTGGGCATACCTGGGCCTCATGCCGCTGCTCACCGGGCTCATCGGCTGGTGCCCACCGTATGCCCTTCTGGGCATCGGCGGCTCGGATCGCCGTCCCGCCCAGCGGTGATCCGCGTGCGACGACCGCTGCCTCACCGCGTCTGGCTTCTCCCCACTCGAAGCTGCTGCCCTAGAAACTGGATGCTCCTTCGCCACGCCAGTCCGGCGGCCCGGGAATCGTAGGCGTCTGCGCGGTCCGACTCGAAGAACCAGTGGCCGGTCCCAGGGTACACAAAGAACTCGGCGGCGCGACCCGCTCGGTCGAGGCTCAGCCGGAGCTTCTTCTGGGCCCCCTCCGAAACCCAGTCGTCCTCCTCCGCGAAGTGGCCCAGGAACGCTGCCCGGCTGTGGCCGTAGTCCCCGGACCGCGCCCCGTAGAAGGTCACCACGGCCCCAATCGGAAGCTCTGGGCGTTGCGACAGCCAGAGGGCCCAATGCCCCCCCATCGAGAACCCGATCACGCCGATGGCTCGTCCCTGAACCGCCGGATGACCGGCAAGCTGCTCGATCGCCCGAATGAGGGTCTTGTAGGTCGGTTCGCGCTTGGGCTTGGCGCGCAATCGTTTGGCGCTCGCGACGGTGGTGGCGACCTGGCCCTCAAACAGATCGGGAGCCAGGGCGACGAAACCCTCTCTGGCCAGCCGGTCACAGGTGCTCTGGAAGAAGTCGTTCAGTCCCCACCAGGCGTGAATGACCAGCACCCCGGGACCTTTGCCGGAAGCCGGCACCGCCAGGTGAGCGCCTGCAACCTCGATCGCTCTTCGTGGCATCCCCGTCTCCGCATGAAGTGGCCCCGTGACGCCATCGCCCACGCGGGCCGGTCATCCCGGTCCCCTTGATTCTGCCACCGTCCGCCAACGCCAGAAGCGGCCCGCCCGCCAAACGCGGCGGGCGGGCGCCGGACGGGTCAGGCTGCCGTACGGATCTTCGAACGGTACTCCTCCAGGATCCAGTCCTTGACCCGCTTGGCGTCCGAGGCCAGGCCGTCGCTGGAGCGCAGGTAGTCGAAGTAGCGACGCTCGTTGCCCGTCCCGAAGGCCCGCGAAGGGAAGCTCACAAACACGTCCCCATCGCTGCCCCGCCACAGACTGAAGCCCACCAGCTTCATGCCCGCCAGCGGTCCGGCCTCTTCACCGAACAGCACTTCCGCATCACAAACCAGACGCTCCGGTCCGTTGTCCTTGGTCACGAAATCGATACGCATGGCTCCTCCAGTGTCAGCTAGGTCCGACAAGGGCCGGGGGAGAGAGCCGGCAGGTCTTACGGAATGGCGCCGTGTGCGGCGAGACTGAGGCTACCCCAGGGGCCTGCTGCCGGAGGTCCAAAGTCCAAGAAGAAAAGCGCGAGGGGGGCCAGGCGACACGATTCCCTGTCGGGCGGGGCCGGGAGGGAGGCTAGCTTCCAGCACAGGCCACGCGACGATACGGGAACTCGATGCGCCGGGCTTTGCCGCCCTGCTCACCCTCGATCCACGCCAGCAGGTCTGCCCCCTTGCGTTGATAGCCGATCCGCTGCGGGAAGTCGTGTTGTGGGTTCTCGAAGACAACCGTCTCCTCCGCGATCAGCTTCGACGCGAACACCGCCGACGGCTGGCCCGAAGGATGCGCCTGGTAGGTCAGCCGAGCGCCCTCCTCCCGGACCACGACCAGCTCGTATCCCACCAGGGCATCGCCGCCCACCGTGCGGCTGACCCCCACCATGCTCCTGCCGCGTGGGGCCATCCACTGCTCCTCAACCGTCCGCTCTCCCGAAACCGCCTGCCAGCATCCCTGAAGCCAGGAGAGTCGTGCGATGCCCCCCAATCCCTGGGCCGCTCCCGAGCTCGCCGCGAACGCGGTTGCGACGATCAGCACCACCCTTCTCATCGACCCCCTCCCATATCGCCGGTTCCGCCCCCCAAAGCCACTCTCGCGGGCGCAGGCTCGCTCGGTCACAAACGGCCGTGATTCCCTGGCCCGTTGGGTCCGGTCCGAGCCCGCCGGCTGAGGGCGCGCAAGACCTCGTCGGCGTCGAAGAGGTCCGACTCCTGGGCCTGCGGCACGCTCGATGATCTCGACATGCCTTGGCACCCCGTGTTTCGGAAGATCGAATGGCGCGGCCAGAGCAGTCCCGACCCTCTCGCTGTCGCGTGCCTCACCTCCGCGCGGTGCCGACTCGCCCTCAGGGCTTCAAGGAACGGAGTTCGATGAGCTGACATCACTTCCCTCTTGACGGAGGAGTCCAGATACCGCTTGTTCGGCGGCGCCACTCAGGCCTCCTCGGTCGGGCTCAGGAAGCCCAGTCGCGCCAGACGCCATGCTGCTACTCCGTACACGAGACCGCCCGTCGCAAACAGGGTTAGCGTCGGCATCAGCGTCGCTCGGCTCGAGACGGCAGCAACCGCGGTTGCACCGCCCACACTGTAGCCCAGGCATGTCGCTACGATGAGCGCCGAACCCGGTGGTACGAAGCGCCTGCCCTGACCCCATGGCTTCCGCCAACGGGGTACGAACACACTCCCGATGAGGCGGGCCACGCCAAGCCCGAGTGCCGCGCTGAGCCACAGACCGAGCCCGCTGAGGAGCGCAAACGGCAGCATTGCGCAGCTGATGGCGAACGCCACCGCGGAATCGGGTGCGACGACCAACCTCATGACTCCACCGACTACGGCTCCGCCGATGATCATGCCAAACAGCGTGAGGGCGCGGGCACCCGGGCTCCGCTCGGCTTCACTCGATTGCTCGTCCATCCCGTCCCCGCCGCCTCGCGCCACGTCCGCCGAACGCTGCGGATCAGCGGCGAAGCGCAGAT
>DATECU010000377.1:0-19357 GCA_035286745.1 Vicinamibacteria bacterium
ACCTCGACACCGCCTCCGAGATCCTGGACCGGCTCAGCGGTCGCAGCAGCCACTGGATCGAGCCGGCCCGGGCGGCGCTTGACCTGGCGGCCGGCAACCTGGCCGGAGCGCGGGCGGCCTTGGCCCGCGCCTCCGCGGGGAGCCAGGAGGGCTCGGGGATGGCGGCCGAGACCCTGTTGGCTCGCTCGGATCTGGCGCTGGCGTCGGGCATGGCTTCCGAGGCCGAGGAATGCGCGGGGGAGGCGCTCCGTCTCTTCACGGTGGCGAAGGATCGAGAGGGGGCCAGCCGGAGCCGGCTGCGCCGGGGTCTGGCCCTGGTCGAGCTGGGGCGGTGTCAGGAGGCCATTCGTGAGGCGCGGCGGACTCGCGCCGCCTCCGCGCCCTGCCGTTCCGGACTGCTCGGCCTGGCCCTGCTGGCCGAAGGCCGGGCCCTGCTGCGGCTGGGCCATCCAGCGACTCGCCTCTTCGCCCGGGCCCGGGAGGTGGCAGAGCGACCGTTTCGGGAGGCGGCGGAGCTGGGGCTGGCGGTCGCGGAGGGCGGGACCTGGACGAGTCCCGAGGTGCAGCGGCCGCTGGCGGCGCTCGAGGCGTGGGGGGACCGGAGGCTTCTCGCCTACGCCCTCTCCGACCTGCGAGCGCTCTTGGGCCGGCAGCTGAGCTCGCGGGTTCCGGCGCCGAACCCAGTGCCGCAGCGAGCCGACCCCAAGGCCCGCGCGGTCGCCGAGGCGGCGACCCGGCTTCTCGGGCCAGAGGCGTTAGGTGAGCGCTGGCGGGCGGCCATGACCGCCCTCCATTCGGTCCTGCCCTGGTGGCGGGCCGTGCTGCTGGGGCCTCAGGACCTGGAGCTTCGCTGGGACCTGGCCGAGCCGCAGCCGCTCCCGGCCGGCGATCTGGCGCGAGAGCTGGCGGAGGGCGCGGCGGGGCCCACTCTGATCGCTCTCGGCTGTGGCACGCCCTTCGAGGCGCATCCGACGGCGGCCCTGCACGGCCTGCGGAGCGCGGTGGTGGCGCCCGCCGGTGACTACGGCTTCGTCTGCGTCGACTTCCGTGACGCCCAGCCCGGACCGGAGGCGGTGGCCTTGGTGACCGAGGTGGCGGGCCTGGTGGGGAAGATGTCGCGGGTGGATGAGGGTCCCCCGACCGCGGAGCAGCCCGCGCAGGCCGGCACGCCGCACTTCCCCGGCCTGGTCGGTCGATCAAGCGTTATGCAGGAGCTGTTCCGCGAGGTTGCCCGGGTGGCCGGATCCGAGGCTCCGGTCCACGTTCTCGGTGCGACCGGCACCGGGAAGGAAGGGGTCGCGGAGGCGATCCATGGGGCCTCGAAGCGGCGGCAAGGGCCCTTCGTGGCGGTGAACGCGTCTTCGCTGACGGACGAGCTGTTCGACTCTCAGCTCTTCGGGCACGTGAAGGGGGCCTTCACGGGCGCCATCGCCGATCGCGAGGGCTACGTGGTGGAGGCCGAGGGCGGCACCCTCTTCCTGGACGAGGTCGTGGACCTGTCGCTCCGGGCCCAGGCGAGACTGCTGCGCTTCTTGGAGACCGGGGAGTACCGCCGGTTGGGGGAGTCCCGCCTCCGCAAAGCCAACGTGCGCATCGTGACCGCCTCCAACGTGACCCTCGAAGAACGGGTGCAGGCCGGCCAACTGCGGGCCGACCTGCTCTATCGCCTGAAGCGGCTGACCCTGTCGCTGCCGCCGCTGCGAGCCCGCGGCGAGGACATCCCGCTGCTGGCCCGCCACTTCCTGTCGCGGATCGCGACCCAAGCCGGTGCGCCTAACCCTGAGCTGTCGGCCGAGGTGGCGAAAGCCCTGCAGGCCTACTCCTGGCCCGGCAACGTCAGGGAACTGGCGAGCGAGATGGAGCGTCTGTTCCTGCTGGCGGCCCAGGGCCCCCTCCGTCGCCAGCACCTCTCGCCGGAGATCCGGGATGCCGCCGTCGCCGGACCCCGGCGTCGCGGGGCGGTGGTGCCGCTTCCGGTGCTTCACCTCAAGGAGGCGGTGTCCGCCTTCGAGCGGGATCACATCTCGCAGGTCCTGGAGTGGACATCGGGAAACCGAGCCCAGGCGGCCTGTGCCCTGGGGCTTACGCGTCAGGCGCTCTTCGGCAAGATCAATCGGCTGGGGATAGGCTGACCTCCCCTTCGACCAGCGCTCGATGCAACCGCCGCACGGCTTCCGGGAGCACCGGCTCGGGCAGCAGCAGGCTGATACGGAAGGACGACGTCGACACCGCCGAGGGCACGACGCCCCACTCCGCCAGTACCCCCAGCGTCTTGCGGAGGTTCTGGAACCCGGCGTTGATGCCGGCGCCGATCGCGGAGACCGCGCCCAGTCCCTCCGTCAGTCGAAGTCCCGCACCCAGGCGCGCCCGCAGCCTCTCCCGGAGCCGCGGGAAGTCATGGAGGTTTTCGAGCGAAAGGACCAAGGACGCGCGGGCCTGCGGCCCGTGCCCGTGGACCAGCAACTGCTTGCCGCCCGCCTGGTGCGCATCCAGCTCCGCCAGCAGCGCCGCCAACTCCGAGCCGGGAGCTTCCACCGCCATCAGCCCGCTTTCGCTGGCGACCCCGACCACCCGCCCCGGCGCCCGCGGCGGGAACTTGCGGATCACCGTCTCCCCGCCGCCTCGGGTCGCCCGCGCGTAGATGGCGATTCCCCGCTCCTTGGCGAACTCCACGGCTTGGGCGTTCAGCACCCTGGCCCCCGACTCGGCCAGCTCTTGCATCTCCTCGTAGGACAGCTCGGCCAGCCGCCGCGCCCCCGGCACCAGCCGAGGATCGGCGCTAAAGACGCCCTCCACGTCGCTGTAGATCTCACAGGCTTCCGCGTCTAGCGCTGCCGCCAGGGCCACCGCGGTGGTGTCGCTGCCTCCCCGACCCAGGGTGGTCACTTCCCGCTTGTAGGAAACCCCCTGGTAGCCGGCCACGATCACCACCTTGCCCCGCGCCAGCTCGTCCTGGACCCGGTAGGGCCGCACTTCCACGATGCGGGCGTTGGTGTGGGCGTCATTGGTCACGATGCCCGACTGGGAGCCGGTGAAGCTCACCGCCGGCACCCCGCGGGCGTTCAGGGCCATGGAGAGGAGGGCCATGGAAACGCGCTCCCCCGCGCTCAGCAGCATGTCCAGCTCTCGCCGGGCCGGGCTCTCGGTCACCCGTTTGGCGAGGGCCAGCAGCTCGTCGGTGGTGTCGCCCATGGCGGAGACCACCACCACCAGCTGCTTGCCCGCGGCCTGGGCGGCGGCTACCCGGTCGGCGACTTGCTGGATCTTCGCGATGTCGGCGACCGACGAACCGCCGTACTTCTGGACCACGATGCTCAAGAGCGCCCCTCCGTGGGTCCGATTGTAGAGCGAGCCTCGTCTGCGGTGGTTCTGGTATGCTCCCGCCCCGTGACCAGCGAGCGTGGCGAGAGGCCTTCGACCTGGGACAGCCTGGTCGAGGTGGCGACCAGTTGGCGTCTGGCCTCGGTGGCCCTCTTGTCCTTCTCCTCCGGTCTGCCCCTGGGTTTGGTGTGGATCGCCATCCCGGCCTGGATGGCCAGGGCCGGGATCGACATCAAGGTCATCGGGCTCTTCACGCTGGCCCAGGCGCCCTGGAGCTTCAAGTTCCTGTGGTCGCCCCTGATGGATCGCTACCCCCTGCCCTTCTTGGGGCGGAAGCGAGGTTGGATCCTGGTGAGCCAGGTGGGCCTGGTGGGTTTCGGGCTCTGGTTGGCGGCCGTCTCGCGCCGCCCGGAGGCCGTGTTGGTGATCGGCTCTCTCGCCCTGGCCATCGGGTTCGCCGCCGCCACCCACGACATCGCCTACGACGGCTATACGGTCGAGGTGCTCCGCCGGGAAGAGCAGGGGGTGGCGGTGGGGGCCAAGACCGCGCTCTACCGGGTGGCCATGTTCGTTTCCGGTGGTGCTTCCATCACGCTCGCCGCCTCCTGGTCCTGGACCGTCGTGAACTTGCTGCTGGCCCTTGCCTACCTGCCCTTTCTGTTCGTCACCTGGCGGGCCCCGGAGCCGGAAGCGGTTCCGGCGCCGCCCCGAACACTCCGCGACGCCGTGTGGGGGCCCTTTGTCGGCCTCATGGGCCAGCACCGCGCGGTCGAGATCCTGGCCTTCGTGGTGCTCTTCAAGCTCTCCGACAACTTGACCCAGGCCCTGCTCCGGCCCTTCTTTGTGAAGATGGGCTTCTCGGACCTGGACGTGGGGGTCGCCACCATGAGCCTGGGCACCGGCGGCATCGTGGTGGGCGTCTTCTTGGGAGGCCTGCTGACCCAGGCGGCAGGCCTGGGGCGGGCGCTCTGGATCACCGGCCTCTTGCAGATGTTCTCCAACCTGGGTTATGCGGTGGTGGCCGAGGTCCCCAGCCGGCCGATCCTCTACGCCGCCCAGAGCTTCGAGTATCTGACCTCGGGCCTGGGCACTGGGGCCTTTGGAGTCCTCCTGTTGCGTCTGACGCAGAAGCGCTTCTCGGCCACCCAGTACGCGCTGCTCTCCAGCCTGTTCTCGCTGCCGCGGATCCTGGCCGGGCCGCCCACCGGCCTTCTGGTGGACGCCATCGGCTGGCGGGACTTCTTCATCTTCACTGTGCTCACCGGCATCCCCGGCCTGCTCATGCTCCACCGCTTCGTGCCCTGGGGTGTGCAGGATCCCGAGTTCCACGTGGCCGCTCCTAGCCGCGGCCGCCCCCTCACCGTCGTCGGCCTGGGCCTGCGCGCCTTGCTCGGCGGCGCGCTGGGCTGGGGTGCCAGCCTCATGACCATGGCGAGCCTGGAAGCCATGCGAGCCAGCCGGGCAGGCCGAGGGTTTCACCCTCTCGACCAGCTGGGGCCGTTCCTCCACCCGTCCACCACCGGGCAGTGGATCACCTCGCTCGGTCTGGTGGTGGTGGGCCTCTTCACGGCACTGGGACTGGCAGCCGCCCTGGCAGCTCGCCGAGGCATGGTCGGTGCCGAGCCGGTCTCCGACTGAAGGGCCCGAGGAAGGCGGAATGACCGGCCCCGGTCGGAGGTAGACTGGAGAGGGAACCGCGGGGGATCTGACGGTGTCGAAGAACCCGAGACACGCCGGTCAGACGGAGGTCGCCATGGCCTCGGGAGAGATGGCGCTCGGGACTGCGGACGCTCAGCCTCGGCTGGCCGACAGCGTGCTGGTCGAGCAGTGCCGGCGAGGCGATGCCCAGGCCTTCGCGCGCCTGGTTGCCCTCCACGAGGGCATGGTCTACAACCTGGCGGTTCGCTTGCTGGGGGACCCGGAGGAAGCCCGGGATGTCGCTCAGGAGGTCTTCCTGCAGGTCTACCGCACCTTGGGGCGCTTCGAGGGGCGCAGCAGCCTCAAGACCTGGATCTACCGGATCGTGGTGAATAGCAGCCACAACCGCCGGCGCTGGTGGCGGCGGCGCCGCCGGGACCAGGCTCTGGCCCTCGAAGAGATGACGCCCAGCGACGAAGCCAGGATGGCCGAAGCCGGCGCCCGCCAGGACGGACCGCACGAGCAGCTGGTTCGGCGGGAGCGTTCCGCCTGGGTGCAGGCGGCGCTCTCCGCTCTGTCGTTCGATCATCGGGCCATCCTGTTGTTGCGCGAGGTCGAGGAGCTGTCTTGCGAGGAGATCGCGGAAAGCCTGGTTCTCCCGGTGGGCACCGTCAAGAGTCGTTTGGCGCGGGCTCGGGAGTCCTTGCGCCGGAGCATGCTCGCGCAAGGCGCGGTGGGAGTGCGTTCATGAAGTGCGAAGCGGCCCTGAGGCGGCTCTCGGCCTACCGAGACCGCGACCTGTCCGGCGGCGAGATGCGGGCGGTGACGGCCCATCTCGAGTCCTGTCTTTCCTGTGCCGCCGACTGGCGGTCCCTGAACCAGGCGATCGAGATCCTCGCCGAGGCGCCGAGGCTGGCGCCGGCCGAGTCCATCGCCTCGAGGGTGCTGACTCGGCTGGAGGTTGAGACTCGGGGGCCGGGCCTCGCCCTCTTGTTCCGTCCGGCCTGGGCCGCCCGGCCGCTGATCCTCCCCAGCTTGGTCCCCGCCGCCTTGGTCCTGCTGGCGGTGCTGGGGGGCGTCTTCGGCCTGGGCAGGGATGCGCCGTTGCCCCCGGTCCATCAGGCCGGGCGAGCCTGGGAGGGGCCGGCAGCGGCGGCGGGCACCGAGAGCCACCCCTACTTCCCGACAGCCGGCGTGAGCGTTCCCCGGGCCCGAGATCGGCAGCCGGTCCCCGCCGAGGTGCTGGCCGCCATGAACGAGGGGACGCTGTTCCTGGAGACGGTGGTGGCCCGGGATGGGAGCGTCTCGACGGTGACCCTGCTCGGCGGCGATTCGGTCCAGGCGGAGCCGCTGATCGACGCGCTTCGCCAGGAGCGCTTCGAGCCCGGGCGCTATCGCGGGCGCCCGGTGGCGGTGAGCATCTACCGCCTGATCAGCCGCATGGACGTGCGACCGCCCGTGACCTAGAACGTCCGCTTCCTGTCGCTCCAGAGGGATGCCCGCGCAGGTCCAGGGCCGCGATGCGCAGGCAGGGCGCGCCAACCAGGCCAGATCGAAAGGGGCCGCATGAACCGGGGTACTGTCGTCCAGGCGCGGATGAGTGGGTTGGCGGCGTTGGCGTTGCTCGCCGGCTCGCTGAGCGCCTACGCTATCGCCCATGAGCCTGCTGGCGCGGAGCTGGCGACCCAACCCTGGGTGGTGCCCTATCACCCCTGCTATCAGTGGAACGAGGTTGCCGCCAACCAAGTCCCCTGGAACTCGATCACGCATCTGATCGTTGGCTACCTGCTACCGGAAGCGCTGTCGCCGACCAGCCACACCGTCGTGCCGCCGAGCTGGTACGGAGCGCAGGCCTGGTTCGACGACGCCCAGCAGTACGTCACCGCCGGCCACCTGGCGGGCCGCAAGGTCACCTGCATGCTGGGAGGGGAGGGCTCGAATCCCGGCGGCATCTGGAACCAGGCCACCTCCGAGGCCAACGTGGCCACGTTCGCCGCCAACATCGTCTCGGTGCTTCAGCCTCGGGGCTTCGACGGAGTCGACCTGGATTGGGAGGACGGCGTCGACTACGCGGGGTTGGTCAGGCTGGCCCAGCGGCTGCGCATGGCCTGGCCGCAAGCCGTCATCACCATCCCCACCGGCTTCACCGGAGAGGATGCCGACGATCTGGCCCCGGCAGCCGCTGCTGTGGACGCCTTCATGCCCATGACCTACATTGCCATTCCGCAGTGGGGTGGATGGACGCTGCCCTCGCCGCTGACGCCCCTGCACGTCGTAGGGGCCAACAAGAACTCCATCGACTGGGTGCGCCAAGCGTGGGCCACCGCGGGGGTGCCGGCCTCGAAGCTGGTGATGGGTGTGGGGGGCTTCGGCCTGGTGTGGGGCGACACCAACGCCGACGGCCTGGCTCCCATCACACCCTACTCGAGCAGCGGCTCGCCCTCGGGCGAAAGCGGCGGCATTGCCTCCGACAACGCGGTCACCCAGGCCTGGCTGACCGACACCCTGACCGAGCACCCGGGGGAGTTCACCGAAGTCTGGGACGCCGGCCAGAAGATGTCGTACTGGCACAGCGGGTCGGTGTCCCAGCAGGTGACGGTCGACGAGCTGTACTGCGTCTTGTGGAACAACTGCGCGGCCACCGCCGAGGTCAGCTTGATCTTCTACGAGACGCCACGGTCAATGCAGGCCAAGCGGGCGTACCTCGATCAGCACTTTATGAAGGGCATGATGTTCTGGACTCTCTCCCAGATGCGAGATGGGGCCAGCTATCCGATCCTCCACGCGCTCGACGTCATCTTCACCGACGGCTTCGATCCCTACCCGTAGGCGTGCCCTGCTTCTCTCAGGCCGGCTTGGTGTAGATGGTCTGGGTGGGGAACGCGAACTCGATCCCAGCCCCGCCGAAGCGCTCGAGGATGGCCATGTTGACCGCCGTCATGGTGGCCAGGATGTCGGCCTGCTTTCGGATGAAGTAGACGAAGGTGATGTTCAGGGCGAAGTCGCCGTAGGCGTCGAAGGCGACCTGGCGCTCCGGCTCCAGGCCGTCGGTCTGGCTCGCGACGTCGCGGAGGATGTCCATGGCCTCGCGCATCTTCGCGGGCGAGGTGTCGTAGGTGAGGCCCAGCTTGACGGTGACCTTCCGGCTGGGCTCCAGGCTCACGTTCTCGACGGGGGCGTCGGAGAACTGTGAGTTGGGGATGGTGACCAGCGTGCCGTCGAGGGTCTGGATGCGCGTGCTGCGCACGCCGATCTCGCGAACGAAGCCGTCGAACCCCGCCACCCGGACGCGGTCGTTGAGCTTGAAGGGGCGGTCCGTGAAGATGGTGAAGCCACCGAAGACGTTAGCCACCGTGTCCTTGGCTGCCATGGCCAGGGCCAAGCCGCCGATGCCCAGGCCCGCGATCAGGGCACCGACGTCGTAGCCGGCGTTGTTGAGCGCAACCACGCCGCCGACGGTCCACACCAGGATCTTGGTGCCCTTGCGCACGATGGGGAGCAGTTGGTCGTCGAGGTCGGTCTCCGACTTCTCCGCCAGTGGGGCCAGGTATTCCTTGTGCAGGGCATCGAGCAGCCGCGTGATCAGCCAGGCTCCCGTCAAGATCAGCAGGAAGTGCAGGGCGTGACCCATCCACGCCTGGACCTGCGCGGGCAGCACCAGCTTGTTGAGGCCGATCCAGATCCCGCCCAGGGTTACGAGGAAGACTACCGGTTCCTCGACCATGTCGACGATCAGATCGTCGAGGCGGTTCTTGGTCTTGGCGGTGAGTTTCTTGACGACGTTGCCGATGACCCAGTACAGGGCCCTGCCGACGATAAGGGATCCCAGGGCGATGCCCAGGGCGATGAGCCATTGCAGAGCCGTGTTGCCGTAGTACGTCCGAGTTAGACTCTCGGTCACTCCTGCCTCCTTGTTGTCGTGGGGTTCGACCGCTCGGCCGCCATTCTACACGCGGCGCCCGAAGTGAATTCGGTCGCCGCTCTGAAGCGGGGGGCTACCGCCCCGAGCCCCCGGGAGTGGTAATCTCCTGGCCGCCGGCCGCGCCAAGCCGGGGGATGGAGGGCCTTCCATGCCGTCAGCTCGCGCTTTCGTTCTGAACCTGCTCGCGCTCCTCGCCGCCTTGCCCGCACGGGCGGAGCCGCCCAAGGCGAGCGATGGAGCACTCGGTGGGTGCGAGACGACCGTGGTTCGGGCCTTCTACTCCGACCGGGCCATGGTCGACCGGCTTGTCGACTGGGCCGAGCCGTGGGAGGTGCACCACGACCGGGGATACCTCGTCGTGGGCGTCGATGCGATGGGCTATCGGCGCCTTCTCGCCGAGGGCTTCCGGGTCGAGGTGGACGAGAAGCTAACCCAGAAGTACTGTCACCCGGCGCTCCCGCTGCGGGGGCAGCTCAGCGGCATTCCCGGCTACCCCTGCTACGCGACGGTCGAGGAGACCTACGCCGAGGCACAGGCCATGGCAGCCGCCCACCCTGGCCTGGCGACGCTGTTCGACATCGGCGACTCGTGGGAGAAGACCGAGCCCGGCGGGTTGCCGGGCTACGACCTGCTGCTGCTCAAGCTCACCAACAGCGCGGTTCCCGGCACCCCGACCGGGATCGACCCGCCCCACGGCAAGCCGCGGCTCCTGATCACGGCGGCCATCCACGCCCGCGAGTACGCGACCGCCGCGCTGGCGCTCGACTTCGCCCGCTACTTGCTCGACAACCACGGCGTCGACGCCGACGCCACCTGGCTCCTCGACGAGCACGAGATCCACATCGTGCTCCAGCACAACCCGGACGGCCGCAAGCGCGCCGAGGCCGGCAGTCTCTGGCGGAAGAACACCAACGCCGCCTACTGCCCGTCCTCCCCGAGCTCCATCGGCGCCGACCTGAACCGGAACTACTCCTACCAGTGGGCCTGCTGCGGCGGCTCCAGCAGCGACCCGTGCAGCACGACCTATCAAGGCGCGTCCGCCGGCTCCGAGCCGGAGGTGCAGGCGCTGCAGTCGTACGAGCGCTCGATCTTCCCCGATCAGAAGGGCCCCAACCCGACCGACCCGGCGCCGACCACTGCCACCGGGTTCTACCTGGACCTGCACAGCTACGGCGGTCTGGTGCTGTGGCCGTGGGGCTTCACCTCGACCGTCGCCCCTAACGGTGCGGCGCTGCAGACCCTCGGCCGCCGTTTCGCCTACTTCAACGGCTACACGCCGCAGCAGGCCGTCGAGCTGTACGTCACCGACGGCAGCACCAAGGACTTCCTCTATGGCGACCTCGGCGTGGCCGGCTACACCGTGGAAGTGGGTACCGCCTTCTTCCAGGACTGCCCCGCCTATTCCGGGACCATCCTGCCCACCAACCTGCCGGCGCTGGTCTTCGCCGCCAAGGTGGCGCGCACGCCGTACATAACGCCAGGTGGGCCGCGGGTGGCGTCGATCCTCAGTCCGACTGCGAACGTGGTGGCGCCGGGGACGCCGGTCGAGGCGCGGGCGGTGGTCGACGACCTGCCGTTCAACAACTCGAACGGTACCGAGCCGACCCAGAACGTCACCGGGGCCGAGGTCTACCTCGACGCTCCGCCGTGGCAGCAGCCGGCTCCCACGCCAATAGCCATGGCTGCGGCGGACGGGACTTTCGACTCCAAGACCGAGACGGCCCTGGCGTCGGTTCCAACCGTCGGGCTCACCGAGGGCCGGCACACCCTGTATTTCCGCGGGCAGGACGCCTCGGGCACTTGGGGGGCGGTGAGTGCTGCCTTCTTCTGGGTGCTCGATCCGCTGACCGCGCCCCACTTGCGGGGTGTGGTTAGGGACGCGACCAGCAACGCTCCGCTGGCAGCCACCGTGAGCGCCGGCGCCTTCTCCACCGCCACGAACGCTACCGACGGGACCTACGACCTCATGGTCCCGGCCGGCACCTACGACGCGACGGCGACCGCCGCTGACCACGCCTCGGTGACCGCCACCGGGCTCACGCTGACGTCGGGCACCACGACCTACCACGACTTCCTGCTGCCGCCCTACACCGTGGTCTTCTCGGACCCGGTGGAGGGCGGCCCCAACGGATGGACGGCGCAGTCGCCCTGGGTGATCACCACCGAGTCGTACCAGAGCCCGACTCACTCCTGGACCGAGAGCCCCGGCGGCAACTACGCCAACAACCGCAACGTCTCGCTCACCTCGCCGCTCTTCAGCCTAACGGGCTACATCGGTGTGCGGCTGGAGTTCCAACACCAGTACGTCACCGAGGCGGGCTGGGACTACTGCTACGTCGAGTACTCGACCGACAACGGGACCAACTGGACCACAGCCATGAGCTACAACGGCACGCAGAGCGCGTGGCAGTCGGTCCAGCTCCAACTGGCTGCGCTCGACGGCGCCGCCCAGGCCCGGGTTCGCTTCCGCTTCCAGAGCGACGTGTCCCAGGTCTTCGACGGGTGGCACGTCGACGACATCGTGGTGCGGGGTGCCGCGTCCTCGTCGGATCTGATCTTCCAGGACGGTTTCGAGTAGGAGACCGAGGCTGGGGTGGGGAACTCCAACCCCAGGTCACCGCCCCCGAGGCCCGGGGGGGCCGACAGCGTCCTTGCCTGGTCGAGGTCGAGCCCTGGCACACCGCAGCGCTTCGTCCAGCACGGCGGGCCCCAGCTTGGCGAGGACATCCGCGCCCTGCGGAGAGCCTGGCCGAGTGAAGGCCTCGAGCGGGCAGTTCCAGGTCTCGTTCGCGTCCTCGAACAGGCGCACGACACCCCGCTGGATCTTCAGCAAGAAGGTCCGGTGCGCCCACCAGTCCGAGTCCCAGTGGGGATCGTGGCAGCAGCCGGCGGCGTGGCCACCCTCCAGCAGGGGAGCGAATCCCGGCGTGTTGTCCGGCCGAACCGCGATCACCTGTTCGGCGCCGCCGGGCAACGAGCTGTGATCGCCGTACCCGACGACGAACAGCCGTCCCTGATAACGGTAGAGCCTGGTCCCGCCCTGTGAGTTGGGTCCCGTGAGCCGCCAGTTCCCCTCGGCGTGCTCCCGCAGTTCGTCCCAGGTCAGGTCCTCGGGTCGCGGCGGCCGGGGTGAGTCGGCGGGCATGGGCACCTCGCTGGCAAGAGCCATCGTACACGACGCTGGCTATTGGTCAGGCCGCCCCTCGAAGCGCGGCGCGCTCGAGGAGGGCAACGCAGCGCCATCGCAGATGACGCTGGCCTCCGTGTGAGCCCGGGGCAAGGATGGAACTGCGCGTGGCGGCCCGGTGTCGAAGCTTGCAAGTCAGCGAGGGAGGGTGCAATGAAGCGCGCGCCAAGCCTGTTGTTCGTTCTGATTGCGGGCAGCCTGACCTGGCCGAGGGGCGCTACGAGTCAGGAGCAGGGGTGCGCCACGGCCTCGACCGCCAGCGCCGAAGCGGAGGCGCCCGAGGCAGCATGGCCCGTGGTCGAGGAGTGCATCGCGGAGTTAGGCGTGGAGCCCGGCGAGAACAGGGACCGCGAGCGATGGAGTCGGGCGTACGGGTGCCGTGCGCCGATCCGGGCCATTGCCCGGACCGGTACCGACGCGGATCGGGAACGCCTGTGGTCTCTGTTCGATGAGCTGCCCGAGGCCTCTCCGCTGGCCGAGGCCATCGTCGACGGCCTCCTGGACTGGTACGTGGAAGCCGCGTTGGCCGGTCTCGCCGGAGGCCCTTCGGCACCGGTGAGCGGTGAGCCGCCCGCGTTCATCGAGGAGGCCCCGGCCGAACTGCTGGAAGCCTGGCGCATCTACCAAGCGACCATCCGGAGGCGCCAAACGACCTCCGAGCGAAGCTCCCCGGACGACGACATCCCCTTCCAGTCCAACCAGCCCGCGTTTCACCGGCTGGTGGCCTCGCTCCTGCGGGGCCGGATTGCGGCGGTCGATGCGGCGCGCGAGCTGGACCGTTATGTGTGGGGCGGCTGGTGTGGAACCGGGAGCAGTCTGCTCCTCGTGCCCCAGAGCAAGGGATTGCTGGTTGCGTATCTGCGGCTCGGCCGTGCCGACCTGGCGCTCGCCGCGGGGGGATGGCTTTCGTGGTCGCCGTTCGGAGCGTCGGGGGAGACGCCCGAGTGGGACCGCCGGTTGCTAACTGCCGCGGGCGTCGACTGGGAGCGCTTCTACCTGGGTGGAGTGCTGTCCGGTGGAGTGAGCCTGGCGGACTCGCTGGCTCGTCACGGCTCCGAGCGAGCTGCCGAGCAGCTTGCCGCCGCCGCGCGCGTTCTCGATCCGTACGCGGCGAACGGAGAGCCCGACGCGTTGCTGTGGCCGCTTGGAGCCCTGGTCCAGTCGAAC
This sequence comes from Vicinamibacteria bacterium, assembly GCA_035286745.1. GTDB lineage: Bacteria > Acidobacteriota > Vicinamibacteria > Fen-336 > Fen-336 > DATECU01. The sequence continues at coordinate 13,236 of DATECU010000377.1, forward strand.
GGTCCCTGCGCGGGCTACCAGGCCTCGGACTCCCGCGAGATCCAGCGCGATTGCGAGGCCCCGTCGATCGGCAACGACATCCAGGAGAGCGCTCTGGAGCTTCTGGGTCAGAGGGTGGGAGCCGGGAGCGGCCTGCGCGAGGCGGACGCGGCCTCACACCTCCTGGTCCGACTCTGCCGGCCGGAGAGTCGGGAGGCGTTCCGGGTCATGCTCGGTTCGCCCTACGGTGAGGTGCGAGCCAGGGGAGGGATCGGGCTGCGTGCGCTAGGCGAGAAGGTCGCCGATTCCCGAGCCGCGCGTCCGGTCTCCTTCCGTCTCGTCGTCGACGACAAGCCGATGATGCGGCAGCAGGTCGAGTGGACGCTGGTGACCGAGGAGTGGGGCAAGGACTCGGGCCGCGTGGAGTCCGATCGCAACGGCGCCTTCGAGCTCGCGCGCGACCCGTTCGTGGATCCTCGCCAGCCCGTCGCTTCGGTGCAGTTCAAGGCGCCGGAGCCCAGTTCGCCAAACGATCTGTGGTTCGTGACGGGCATCGAGGGACCCGCCGATCTCGACACGACCACCACGGTCTCGGTACGGACGGGATCGCTCACGGTGGTGATTCCACCAGCGCTCCTTGCACCCGGAAAAGGAGGGGGAGCGCCGACCGCCACGCTCCGGGCCGACATCCCTGGGCAATCCCCGCAGTTCCTGGCGCTGCGGGTCGGCAACCGACCGTCGCAGGTTTCGGGCCCCGCGACCTGGCCCCGCCTCCAACGTGGCCGCTACCAGGTCCTGGTCTATCGCGACGGCATGTCGTACGCCTCCCCGATCGAGGAAGTGGGGGAGCGCCCGGCGACCGCGGTGGTCAGCGAGCGACCGGAGGGGGAGGAGCTGGACCAGAGCCTCCCGCCTGGGTGGTAGTAGGGCAGGGGCCTGGCCGGTCGCGAGGTCCTGAGCCTGGCGTCCGGCCGATGCGCTTCCACGGCAGACGCGACGCGCCTCAATGCCGCAGAGATCCTTTGAAGCTCGGGACAGATTCCAAGGCCTCAGCGCGGAGGCGACAAGCACCAAGCCACTCAGAGCCGAAGGGAGCAGCCAAATTCGCACCGCAAGTCGCGGATCACCGCCTCCTGGGGGGCTTCCGGAGCCGTGATCAGAGAGGGTCCGGCAAGGCGGCGCTGACGCCGTAGGGTGCACCCAGCTCCTTGTCGAGGATACCCCCCCTTGTGTCCTCGCAAGAGCAGGAACCCTCAGGAACCCTGCGGGGCATTTCCAGCCTCGCGCATCTAGCGTAGGCTGAGTAGTCGGCATTCGTGCCGCCGGTCTTTCCAGGAGTGCACAGCGCCTAACCTCAAAACCGACATACACGCGGCGGCCTCGCTCAGCTCGGCGCCCGCCACTCGTAGCTCTCGCGGAGACCTTTCATTCAGCCCGCTTGCGCCGATGTGCGCGATGTTGGTAGATTGCTAAGGCGCGCACGGCGCCGCTACTGGGGCACATCGTTCTCACGGGACACGTCGTTGATGTCCATCGTCAGACGCAATGGGGCTGTCTGCGATGTTCAGCCTGAATGCGGGGAGATGACAACTCCTTCGACTGGTCAGCTTGGTGAAGAGAGGATGCAATGAGCGAGAGGGAAGTAAGGGCGTTTCGAGTGCTCTTTGTCACGGCTGCGATCTGGAACATGATTGGGGCGGGTTTCGGGTATTTCAATACAGCATTCACGTTTGCCCAGTTCTTTGGCAGAGAGCTAACGGATCCGCTTGTTCTCGCGATCTACAAGGGGGCATGGGGAACCACTCTGATGTACTTTCTTGGATACCTGATCGTAGCGAAGAATCCTGTGAAACACAGTGGTGTTGTCATAGTAGGCGGGATCGGTAAGGTCGCCTTTGCGCTGAAGCTTCTGCAGCTCCATCTGGAAGGTCTTGCAGGGCCGGTGGTCTACGTTGTGGTCGTCGGGGATTTCATCTTTGCAGCGTGGTTTCTGTGGTACTTCTATCGTCTCTACCGGACTGGCGAGAGTATTCTGTAGCGGGACTGTTCGGCGTCTCGTTGAGTGTGCAAAGGCCGGCCAGGCTGAGGTGATGTTTCATCCGCTCGTCGCGTCTTCGAGTGGGTAAGAACCCCATAGAGAACGACGCCGGCAGCATGCAGGTGAGGATCTTGAGGCGGGTGCTCCTCATCGCGCCGAACCAGATCGGCCGCTCCCGGGACCGTCCTCCAGCCCCGTCGTGAGCCCGATGACGCAACACCAACGTGGGCCACGACTTCCCCAGCTACGTGGCACCGGAAGTCCGGATGCGGACGGATGCCCTCGACGCGGACGGCTCAAGCCGGGTCGTCGTCGAGCGGTTGCTTTCAGGGCGGACCTCCTTCGCGGGCGGGCGACTGGACGGAGATCGCCGACACGCGGCATGGGCAGGATGAGAGCGCCATGATCGAGTTTGTCGACGCGAGCAGGCGCTCGCGGAGATGCGGAACGCCGATTGCGTGCGGTTCCGGGGAGCGGCCGCCGCGCTGAAAGAGCGCCGGCTCGGGTGAGGATTCGAAGACGGAGAGGAGGAATCGATGCCGAGCTGGATCGTGGTGGTGGTGATCGTCATCGGGGTGCTCGTCGCCGGCCTGGTGCGCGAACGCTGGCGCGTCCGCGGCATGGAGACCTGGGCGCTGCACCACGGCTTCGTGCTGCACTCGCCGTTCGTCCCTGCCGGCCGGCCGCCGATGCAGGCCTTGGCGGCGTGCCTGGAGGGTCGCGACGCTCGCCTCTGGGGTGTCGGCCTGACCTGAGCGTTAGGCGGAGCCGAGCTGGCGATCGCCGAACACGAGACGCCGGCGCAGGGGCTGAACGGAAGCGGGGGCGTGAAGACCAGCGGCGTCTGGCGGGTGCTGGTGGCCTGGCCGGTGCCCGGCGGGAAGGCGGACGCCGACAGGCTGGCCGCCTGGCCACACGGCGGGGAGATGACCATTGAGGGCGAGTGGGCGGCGTGGCGAATGCGCGGCACGCTGACGCCGGCGGTGCTGGAGCGCATCACGGCCCGCCTACCCGAAGCGCGTCGAGTGTTCGAGCCGCGATGACGTCTGGCCCGAGCGGGCCGGCGAGCCCTGCTGGCCAGGGCTCTCTCACCTGCAGACGAGCGAGGTCGGCGGCGTGCTGGAGGGTACCCCGGAGCGGCGCTTCGCCGACGGGGCCTGCTCGGGATCGATGAGGACCCCGACGCGCCTGGCGATCAAGAGCCACCTGGCTGCCTCGGCGGACCTGGGCCAGACGCACCGCCGGGGGCCGCACGGGCCGCGGGGCCCCGTGGTGCGCCGCGTTGCCCGGAACCAGCTCCGGGGCACCGCCCCGGGCAGGGGCGCGGCTACAGGCCAGGCCTCCAGTCGGCCGTCTCGGACGGCCCGTCCGGCCTCGGCTCGGCGAGCGGGCGGGTTGACACGTGAAACGCCCTCGTATTGCCTACGCTCCTGGCGGGCCCGCGCTGAGGCGATCCGTCGTCCCCTCGGCCCGCTGAGGATACCCGTGGCACACACCGCGCCTGGGCTCGCCTGGGCGGAGCAGCAGGAGATCGGACGCTACCGGCTCGAACGCCTTCTGGGCCGAGGCGGCATGGGAGAGGTCTGGGAGGCCACGGACGCGCTGCTGGGAAGGCGTGTGGCCGTCAAGCGGGTCACGGCCCCCTCCGTCGATGGCGAGGCCCGTCACCGCTTGCTGCGTGAGGCGCGGGCCCCTGGCCACCGTGAGCAGCCCCCATGTGGTTGCGCTGCACGACATCCTGCCGGCCGCCCCGCCATGCGATGAGCCAGCAGTGGTGATGGAACTGCTCGCCGGCGGCACCCTCGCGGACCTGCTGGTGACGGGTCCGCTGCCGTTCGAGCGGGTCCTGCACCTCTTTCGGCAACTGGCGGCAGCGCTGGCGGCGGCCCACGCCGCAGGAGTGCTGCACCGTGACCTGAAGCCTGCCAACGTGATGGTGCGAGCCGACGACAGCCTGGTGGTGGTCGACTTCGGCCTGGCGGTGCTGCAGTCGATCGAACCGGGCGGCGGCCGCGACACGCTCACGGGGACGGGCAAGGTGGTAGGGACCGCGGACTACATGGCTCCCGAGCAGGCCCGCGGGCAGCGGCCCCGCACCCAGCACCCAGACCGATGTCTGGGCGGCCGGAGTGGTGCTCTACGAGATGCTGACGGGCGCCCGGCCCTTCGAGGGGCCGACCGTGGCCGATCGTCTGGCAGCCGTGTTGCGCGACCAGCCGCGGCCGGTTCGCGAGCGGCGGCGCGGCCTGCCCGAAGCCTTGGCGACGCTGGTCGATGCCTGTCTCCAGAAGAACCCGAGCCACCGTCCGCGCGATGGCGGCGAGCTGCTGGCACGAGTGCCGCTCCAGCTGGCGTCGGTGGCGGCTGGCCGGCCCGAACTCTTGCCAGTGGGCGTCATCGCGGCTGCGCGCGCCCACGCACCGCTCTCGCGGCCGGCGGCGCTGGCGGCGCTGGCTCTGGGGGTCATGGGCGCAGTGGGACTCGCTCACGCCGCGGCGCGGGCCTGGCCGGAGGCCGCGCGGCAACCGTTGCCACGCCTCGCGGCCGTCCGCCAGAGCGCCGACTCGTGGGCCCGGCGTCTCGGCCTTCCGCCGGCACCTCACACCGCTGAGGGCTACCTCGTCGATCCCGACGGAGGTGTGCAGGCTTGGGCACGCGGGTCCGGAACCAGCCTCCTCGCACCGAGCCAGCCGCCGGGGTTCGGCTTTCCCGACCCCACGCCCGGCAGCTGGCGTGTGCGCTCCGATGGCCTGGGTCGGCTGCGCGCATGGGAGCACTGGCCCGACGGTCCACCCGCAGCGCCCGTGGAGGAGAGCCTGGCTGCGCGAGGCGACCACGCACATCCCGGCGGCGCTGTGGACGGGCCAGCAGGCCGAGCGCGGCGTCCGCGCCGACGGGGGTGCAGCCGGGGAGGATCTGCGGCTGTTGGACGGCCACGTGCTGCGCTTCGAGGTCGGACCGCCGTTGCCGCGGCAACCCGACTTGCCCGCGTCCCACCTGGACACGGCCCGGGACGCGTGGGCGCCGGCGGTCCTGGCGCTCACCCTGGGAGTATCGCTGGCGGCGCTGGCTTGGGGGGGTGGCTTCGTGGCCATGTCCGCGCATGTCGTCGGCGTCCTGCTCTGCCTGGTGGCGCTTCCGCCTGAGGCCGGGCCCTGGACACTGCCCTTCACGGCTGTGGGCTGCGGGGCGACGGCGTCCCTGGCCGCTGGGGCTACTGGCTGGCGCGGCCCGGCTGGGCTCGGCCGCTACTGTCGGACCCGGCCGATGCTCCGACCGAGGGCGGGGAGTTGCCGCGGGGCCCTTGGGCCGAGGCGCCGGCTGGTGTGGCCTGAACGATGCCGGCGCTCCGGCCAGCGGGACCTTCAACCGACGCCGCGGGGCGCGAGGCGCTGCTGCGCTACGTGTTGCGTGAAGGGGCGGACGACAGGCGAGTGGCACCGTTCTGACTGGTCGATGACTGGTCCATATTGAGGCATGAGCAAGGTCACCGCTTTCGAGGCCAAGACCCGCTTTGGAGAGCTGCTCGAGCGGGTCTCCAAGGGAGAGGAGGTCGTCATCACCCGCCACGACAAGGCGGTCGCCCGCCTCGTGCCCGGCTGGACGAGGTGCGCCGTGCCGTGGCCGCGCTGCGTGATCTGCAGAAGCGGATTCTCCGGAGGTCGCGCGGGAAGCTGTCCGACAGGGAAGTGCGCTCCGCCATCGAGGAGGGCCGGCAGCGCTCGCTTTCTCGCGCCTGTCGGAGCTGGCATCGGCCCACGAACTCTCGGTCTACGACGCTGCGTACCTCGAGCTGGCCGAGCGACGGAAGCTCCCCTTGAGCTGTAGGGACCGCTCGCTTCGGAAGGCAGCCCGGCGCGCAGGCGTCCCACTCTGGGAGTGAGCTGACCCTCCTGCGCGCTGACACAGGACTTCATTGCGGTATGCCCGGGCGGTCGGGCCGGATCGAATCACCGATCCGGCCCTGCCCCAGGCCTATGCGACGTCGAACCGGTCGAGGTTCATCACCTTGGTCCACGCCGCCGCGAAGTCGTGAACGAACTTCGCCTCCGCGCCGGCGCTTGCGTGGACCTCGGCCAGCGCTCGGAGCTGCGAGTTCGACCCG
>DATECU010000378.1:0-11714 GCA_035286745.1 Vicinamibacteria bacterium
CAAGAAGCCGAGCGCGATCTCCACAATCCGCCCATGATAGCCGCAATCGCCGCCAGCCGGGTGCTATGATCGCCGGTCGTGACCGCCAACCTGAGCCTGGAGGAGGCTTTCGCCCACTGCGAAGCCCGGGTCCGCGCCCACTACGAGAACTTCCCGGTGGGGCTCTTCGTGCCCAAGGACAAGCGGGCCTACGTGCACGCGCTGTATGCCTTCGCCCGGACTGCCGACGACTTCGCCGACGAGCCCTGCTATGCGGGGATGCGGGCGGAGAAGCTCGACCAGTGGGAGGAGCGGCTGCACGCCGCCTATCGCGGGGAGGCCGAGGATCCGGTGTTCCTGGCCCTGGCAGAGACGGTGCGGCGCCTGGAGATCCCCAAGCAGCTCCTGCTCGACCTGCTCTCGGCCTTCCGCCAGGACACCGAGAAGCATCGTTATGCGAACTGGCCGGAGCTGCTCGACTACTGCCGGCGCTCCGCCGATCCGGTGGGTCGGTTGGTGCTGCTGGTGTTCGGCTACCGCGATCCTGAGCTCACCCCTCTCGCGGACGCCCTGTGCACGGCCCTCCAGCTCGCCAACCACTGGCAGGACCTGGCCGTCGACCTCGGCAAGGACCGGATCTACGTGCCGGCCGAGCTGCTCGATCGCTTCCAGGTGAGCGAGGCCGACCTTCACGCCGGCGTCGTGAGCCAGGGCATCGCCGACCTGCTCCGGGAACTGGTGGCTCGCACCCGGGGGCTGTTCGACCGCGGCCGGCCGCTGTGCGACCGGGTGGGCCGCGACCTGCGCTTCGAGCTGCGCCTCACCTGGCTGGGAGGCAGCGGCATCCTGGACCGCATCGAGGCGGTGGGCTACGACGTCTTCCGCCGGCGCCCTCACTACCGGCTTCCCGCCAAGCTGGGCCTGGCCTGGCGAGCCCTGCGCTGGCCAGCCGCCTAGCGACGCAGCATGGAACGCCTGTCCGCCCGCCTCACGCGTCAGAGCGGCACCAACTTCTACTACGCTTTCCGGATCCTCCCGCGCGACAAGCGGGAGGCCATCTACGCCGTCTACTCCTTCTGCAGGGTGGTGGACGACTGCGTCGACGAGCCCGATGGGGAAGGGGAGGCAGGCCTGGTCCGTTGGCTGGCGGAGGCGCACCGCTGCTATGCCGGAGAGCCCCAGACCGAGTTGGGGCGAGAGCTGGCCCAGGCGGTCAATCGCTTCCCCATCCCCCGCGGCTGCTTCGAGGACATCGTGGCCGGCTGCCGCATGGACTTGAACGCCATCCGTTATCCGAGCTTTGCCGACCTGCGCCTCTACTGCGAGCGGGTGGCCTCGGCGGTGGGCCTGGCTTCCATCGAGGTCTTCGGCTACCGGGATCCCGCCACCCGCGACTACGCCATCAACCTGGGCCTGGCCCTGCAGCTCACCAACATCCTGCGCGACGTCACTAGCGACGCAGCTTTGGGCCGGCTCTACTTTCCGCTCGACGACCTGGCCCGCTTCGACGTCAGCGAGGAGGAGATGATGGCGGCGGCGAAGGCCGGCGGGCAACCGCCACCGGCGGTGCGCAGGCTCCTGGCTTTCGAGGCCGGGCGGGCACGGGAGCACTATGAGCGAGCGGCCACCCTGCTTCCCTGCTCCGACCGCCGGGCCATGGCCCCGGCCGAGGTCATGGGTGCGGTGTACCGGGCCATTCTGGACGAGATCGAGGCTCGGGGCTATCCGTTGGGGCCACCGGTTCGCATCCCCCGTCCGCGGAAGGCCTGGATCGCGCTCAGGGCGCTGGCCCGCGCTTACCTGGTGTCGGCATGAGGGTGGTGGTGATCGGCGGCGGCTTCGCCGGCCTCACCGCCGCCATCGCCCTTCAAGAGCAGCGGCACCAGGTCGTGCTCTTGGAGCGCCGGGGGATTCTGGGCGGGCGGGCCACCTCCTTCCGTGACGCTCAGTCCGGGGAGGACGTCGACAACGGCACCCATCTGATGCTCGGCGCCTACCGGGCTTCGCTGGACCTGTTGCGACGTGCAGGGGCGCTCGACCTGGTTCACGCCCAGGACAGCCTGCGGCTCGACTACGTCGACCAGAAGGGTCCCACCTCCCTCGTCTGCCCCCCGTTCGTGGCCCCCCTGCACCTGTTGCTGGGTCTCCTCTCGCTGCGCCTACCGTGGAGGACTCGCTGGGACGCGCTGCGCCTGGGCCTGGCGGTGCGCTTTTCGGCCGCGCCAACGGGGACCCTGGCCGAGGCCTTCGCCCGCACCCGCCAGAGCCCGGCGACGCGCCGCCTGCTGTGGGATCCGCTGGCGACCGCGATCCTGAACGAAACCCCCGAGCGTGCCGCCGCCTCGCTGTTCTGGAACGTGTACCGCGAGGCCTTCCTCTCCGATCACCGGGCCTCCCGGCTGGTGTTCCTGCGCGCCGGCTGGGGCCGACTGCACGAGCGTTTGGCGGCCTACTTCGTCGGCCGGGGAGGGATGCTGAGGCGCCGGGCCCTGGTCCAGGCCCTGGAGGTGGAGCAGGGGCGGGTGCAGGGCGTTCGTTATTCGCAGAGCCCCGAAGAGCGGGGGGCGATCCAGCAGGGGCAGGGTGCCCAGGAGGCCCGCCTGGACGCCGAGGCCGTCGTCCTGGCCGTGCCCTGGAGCGCGGTGCCGGGCTTGCTGCCCGAAGCTTGGCGAGGGGAGGCGCCTTTCCAGGGCCTCGCCGGCATCGAGGCCTCGCCGATCGTCTCCATCGAGATGTGGCTGGACCGGGTGGTGGTCGAGCCGGCCATGGTGGGACTGCGCGAATCCGAGGTGGAGTGGGTCTTCGACAAGGGCCGGCTGTTCGGGCGGGGGGGGCCACCCCAGCACCTGGCCTTCATCGTGAGCGCCGCCCGGCGGAGCCAGTCGCAGCCTAACGCTCAGCTGGTGGCGACCGCGGAGGCTGCGCTCGGCCGCTACTTCCCCGCCATGAAGGACGCCCAGGTGCTGCGCAGCCACGTGCTCCGCGAGCCGGCTGCCACCTTCGCCTGCACGCCCCAGGCCGAGCGCCTTCGGCCCGGGGTGGTGACCCCCATCGCCGGCCTGTTCCTGGCCGGGGACTGGACCGACACCGGCCTTCCGGCCACCATCGAGGGCGCGGTGCGCAGTGGCCTGGCCGCGGCCCGAGCCCTGGAGCAGCGAGCGCGGTGAACGAGCCCGCCTTCCCGCGGGCCCGTTGGCTGGCCGCTGGCTGGCTGGCCGTGTACCTTCCCAGCTACACCTGGGCCTACGGTTTCACCAACTTCCTGTTCCTGTGCAACCTGGCGGCGATCCTGTTCTGCCTCGGCATTCTGCGAGGCCAGGCGCTCCTGGTTTCGGTGGCTGCCCTCTCTTCGCTGGTGGTCGACATAGTGTGGATCCTCGACTTCGCGGCCCGCCTGCTGCTCGGACGCCACCTCTTTGGCGGCACCGAGTACATGTGGGATCCGCGCTGGCCTCTCTTCACCCGCCTGCTGTCGCTCTACCACGCGGCGCTTCCGGCGCTGCTGATCCTGGCCCTTCGGCGCCTGGGCTACGACCGGCGGGCTCTCCTCGTCCAGTCGGTGCTGGCCCTGGTGGTGGTTTCCTTGTCGCGGCTGGCCGACCCCCAGGCGAACATCAACTACGCCCACCTGGACCCCTTCTTCCTGCGCTCCTGGGGGCCGCCGCCGGTTCACGTGATGGTGGTGTGGATCGCGCTCCTCCTGTCTGCCTACTTGCCGGCGCATCTGGTGCTGGGTCGGTGGCTGCCCTCCGCCGAGGCCGCCGGTCACCGGTCGTTGTAAGATCACGGGTGGTCCCGCCAGCGAAGCCGAGGGCCAGTGGCCTGCTCGAACCCGATGGCGGCCTGGTCGCGGGCCTTGCGCCCGAGCACTGAGGAGAACTGGAGACATGGAACACGCCCTGCCCGACCTGCCGTACGCACCCAACGCACTGATACCGCACCTGTCGGCGGAGACCTTCGAGTACCACTGGGGCAAACACCACCGCACCTACGTGGACAACCTGAACAAGCTGGTGGCCGGGACGCCCTTCGCCGGAGCTTCCCTGGAGGAGATCGTCAAGAAGGCCTCGGGAGGGGTCTTCAACAACGCCGCCCAGCACTGGAACCACAGCTTCTACTGGAAGTCGCTGACGCCGCAGTCGTCGGACCCCACGGGCGCTCTGGCCCAGGCCATCGACAAGAAGTTCGGGTCCCTGGCTTCCTTCCGCGAGGCCTTCGCCGGCAAGGCCACCACGCTCTTCGGGAGCGGCTGGGCCTGGCTGGTGCAGACAGCGGACGGGGGGCTCGACATCGTCCAGACGCCGAACGCCGACTGTCCCATCACGCAGGGTCTTACCCCGCTCGTCACCTGCGACGTGTGGGAGCACGCCTACTACATCGACTACCGGAACGCTCGCGCCAAGTACGTGGAGGCCTTCTTCAAGGTGGCGAACTGGCGTTTCGCCGAGGCCAACTTCAAGGCTTAGAGGTGGCCGGACCCGAGGGCTTCGGCTCTCGGGTCCGCTGGCGCCACCCGGGAGGTTCCATGCTCGCTCTGTCGCTCTTTGCCCTCTTGGTCGTCGCCCAGCCGGTGCGGCCGGTCAGCACCTACTCCATCGTGGCCCGCGACCCGGCCACCGGGGAGTTGGGGGTGGCGGTGCAGAGCCACTGGTTCTCGGTCGGTCCGCTGGTCCCCTGGGCCGAGGCGGGGGTGGGAGCCGTTGCCACCCAATCGTTTGTCGATGCCTCCTATGGTCCTCTCGGTCTGGCCCTCATGAAGGCCGGGCGCACGGCTCCGGAGACACTGGCTGCGCTTCTGGCGGCGGACAGTGGGCGGGAGGTGAGGCAAGTCGGGATGGTCGACGCCAAGGGCAACGTGGCCACTCACACCGGCAAGCTCGACATCCCGGCGGCAGGTGGGCAGGCAGGCAGGGAATACGTGGTGCAGGCCAACCTGATGGAGAAGCCGACGGTGTGGCCCGCCATGGCCCGCGCCTACGAGGCGGCCCGCGGCGACCTGGCCGAGCGCATGCTCGCTGCCCTCGATGCCGCCGAGGCGGAGGGCGGCGACATCCGCGGGCGGCAGTCGGCGGCGATCCTGGTGGTGAAGGGCACGTCCTCGGGCCGCCCCTGGGCCGACAGGGTCTTCGACTTGCGGGTGGAGGACCACCCCGAGCCGCTGCGGGAGCTGCGGCGGCTGGTGGGCGTGGCCCGCGCCTACAACCGCATGAGCACCGGGGACGACTGCGTGGCGGTCAAGGACTGGACCTGCGCCGAACGCGAGTACGGCGCGGCCGAGGTCATGCAGCCGGAAAACGCCGAGATGGCCTTCTGGCACGCGGTGGCCCTGGCCGCCAACGGAAGGCTGGACGCCGCCCGGCCGCTGTTCGCGCGCGCCTTCGCAGCCGACCGCCGGTGGCGGGAGCTGGTGACGCGCTTGCCGGCCGTGGAGCAGCTCCCCAAGGACCCCAAGCTTCTGGAGCAGATCCTGGCGATTCGGTAGGCGAGCCGAACGGCACGGAAACCACAGAGGCACAGAGAGACGAAGGAGCCGCCACCAAACGCACGAGCGCCACAGAGGCATTGAGGTCCACGAAGCTAAGAGACGCAATCGTGGCGCGACCGTCAGCGACTCGGAGCTTCGCGAAACCGGGCAGTGCCCGTTCCCGTTCCCGGTCGGCCGCCAGCCAAGGGGACGAGACCTACCATGAGCCAGGGCCGCTACATCGCGCTTCTGCGCGGCATCAACGTCGGCGGAAAGAACATCATCAAGATGGCCGACCTGCGAGCCAGCTTTGAAGCCATGGGCTTCACCGAGGTCGAGACCTACATCCAGAGCGGCAACGTGGTGTTCTCCTCGAAGTCGCTCGACAAGCCCAAGCTCGTCAGAACGATCGAGAAGACGCTGAGCGATGCCTTCGGCTACCGGTCACGAGTGGTTCTCGTCTCCTCGAAGGAGCTTGAGGCCGTGGTCGTCCAGGCACCGCCCGGATTCGGAAAGCAGCCGACTCGCTACCGCTACGACGTGGTGTTCGTGAAGGAGCCATTGAGGACCGAGGAGGCCCTCCAACAGCTCACCGCGAAACCGGGCGTCGATGCCGTCCACGCGGGTGAGCACGCGCTCTACTTCCGGAGGCTGATCGCGAAGAACGCGTTCAGCCAGCTGACGAGGGTGACTCAGCTCCCGCTCTACCAGAGCATAACGATACGAAACTGGAACACCACAACCGAGCTCGCGGCGATGGTGTCGGGGGAGGCGTCGAGCGAGATCAACGGCGGCCGTCGCCGTCGGCAGACGAGCCATCCCTAGGCCCGGGAAGCCCAGCCGCTTGCCGCGGAGAGCCATCGAGTCCAGAAGCGGCGAATCCGCGGTCGGGACGGCTTGTGCGCGCCAGCCGGCTTCGGCGCTTTCCGTTGACACGAGGGTTGGCGGGGTACACAATCCGGATCACGCGCGGGTCCCCAACCAGTCCACCCGCTCAGGCAAAGGAGCTTGACATGAGACGTGCGATCTTGGCAGCCGGCCTCGGCTTCGCAGTACTGTTGCTACCCTCTTGTGGAGGTGACAGTCCGAGCACTCCGACGCCAGTGCCCACGCCGACGCCCGCGCCCGCAACCACCAACATCTTCAGCCGGCCCTTCAGCGTGGTGGCAGCGCCGGCAGGGAGCGCCGTCTACGGCTTCCAGGACGTGTCCGTTCCGAACGGCGGCCAGGTGGAAGTGACTTTCGACTACACCTTCGCCAGCTCCGACATCGACATGGTCGTCACGCCCACGACGTGTTTGGACGCGGTTGCCGCCTACAACAGCCAATGCACGGTACTGTCGTCGGACAAGGCCCCAGCCAGCGCGAGCAAGCGGGCGCGAGTGGTCTTCCAGCTTTCGGCGGCCAGCGCCATTCGGGTCTGGATCTACAGCTTCGCCGAGGTTCCGGAATCCGGCGTCCTGAACGTGCTGCTGACCCGGTAGCCAAGCGACCAGCTCGACCTTCGTCCATACGTAGCGTCCGACGTGGTTGTTGCTCGGGTCCGGGGCTCGGGAGGGCGGGAGCGCCCGCTTCACAGCGGCGACCGGTCGCTTCGGGCGCCGCGTACAGACGAGTCGTCGGCGCCGCTTTCCAGCCCCTCCACCCGGTCTAACCAGCGGCCCCAGCAGCCCGACCTGGCGCCCTTGCCGGGGAGCGCTGAGGTCTTGCTAGCCATCGACCAGGCCCGGGAGGCCGAGCCACTTGCGGAGCAACGCCATCTGGCCGAGGTGGTAGCCCTCGTGGAAGGCCAGGAAGGTGATGGCCCCACGAAGGCTGCGATCTGGGATGGGAAAAGAGCGCGGGAACGGGGCGGCAAGTTCCGCCTCGGTCAGCTCCTCCAGGCGCGCCGCCAGCAGGGCCGAGATCTCGCGCCAGCCCTCCTGGATGGAGCCGACCTCGGGGAGGGCCGAGAGGTCGCCGACCGCGGCGCCCTTGAAGAAGAGGGTGCCCCACGGGACATCCCGCTGGCGTCCGAGGGCTGTGGCCAGACCGTATCGACTGGAGGCAAGGTGGCCGGCGATCCAGAGGATGGGGTTGGTCTCGGTGCCAGGGCGTCGCAGCAGGGCCTCGCGGTCGAGGCCCGCCAGGGCTTTCTCGAAGAGCGCGGTGCTGGCGCCGAAGACCTGAGCGACCGCAGCGATCGATGGATGCATGGGTTCTCCTGAGTTTGGGCTGTCGTGACTAACGGTGTGGGCCGAGGGGCAAGAAGCCGGAGGCGCGATCGCTCCGGTGACGATGGGCGGGGCAGAGGATGGCCCGGAAGTCCTCGTAGGCCATCACATCGGGGTGCTTCGATCTCCAGTGTGCCTCCAGGCCTTCCCAGCCTTTGCCCTTGAAGACCTGAGCGCACTCCGGACACTGGCTGGGGCCGTCCTCCTGCATGCCCTTCTCGCAGCACGGGCAGCCGACGGCCGAGGGAGCCCGATGGGCGCGGCAGAGTGAGGTCCAAAACTGCCGATAGGGCATGACCCCCTGGTGGTTGGCCCTCCAATGGGCGTCGATGCCATCCCAGCCCGAGCCACGAAAGACGTATCCACACTCGGGACAGCGTCGCCGCCCCCGCTTCGGCACACCCCGCAAACACGCCAAACAGCCGACCTCAGGCATTCCTACGCCTCTCCCAACCCCGGTGCCAGGTTCTCCCGATCCCGAGCCACCGTCCTCCGTCCGTCGCGTGCTTGACCGTCGATTGCCGACCGCTGACGGCTGGGGTCTCGCCCCGCCGGCCCGAGGTGCCCCTCCGCGCTCCGACGCTCGGCCATTGTCATTTGACTACGATTCGGGCCTCGCGCTCCGGGGCACCTCGACCGCCGTGTGCGGTTCGCTGGCCGCCTAACGATGGTTCCCGGTCGCCAATCCCCGGCGCCAATCCCCGGTCACCAGTCCCGACCCTCCCGCTGCCCTTCGTGTCCTTTGTGTCTTTGTGGTCCTCCGTCGGTAGCTGACCGCTGACCGCTGATCGCTGTTCGCTGACCGCTCCCCGTCACCGCCCGGTCTTGGTCCAGTCCACCAGGCCCTCGCGGGTGGCGGGCTGGCAGTGGGGGCAGAAGTAGGCGTCCATGCTGTTGACCCCGGCCCTGCGGATCTTGCTCCCGCACTTCGGGCACTCCGGCTTCCGCCGCACCTTGAGGAAGTCGCGCACCTTGACCTCGGTGGGTTCGTCGCGACCGGCCACCTCCGTCACCGCCTCCTTCATGACCTTGACGATGGCGTCATGGAGGCGAACCGCGTGATCGTGGCTGAGCGAGCGGCACCAGGTCTTGGGATGGATGCCGGCCTCGAAGAGCACCTCGTCCGCGTAGGCGTTGCCCAGGCTGTCCAGAGCCTTCTTGTCGAGCAGGAAGACCCGCACCTGGTCCCGCCGGTGCTTGAGCAGGCTGACGAAGCGCTCGCGGGTGAACTCGGGGGAGAGGATGTCGACGCCCCCGGTCTTGATGCCGGGAATGGCGGCCCAGTCGTCGGTGGCGATCAGGTAGGCCTTGCCCATCTTCTTGTTGTCGATGTAGCGCAGCTCGATCTCGCCAAACTCGAGGGCGAAGGCGAGGTGGTACTCGTCCATCTCTCCCGGGGTGGCCAGCCGGAAGCGGCCTGCCAGCATGGGATTGACAGCCAGGTCGAGCCCAGGGAAGCGGAAGACGACGAAGTGGGACTTCCGGAAGATCTCGGTAAGGGTTCGGCCCTGCAGCAACGACAGGTTGCCGTGGACCGTGAAGCGCAAGACGATGGGTTCGCGGACCCGCTCGGCCGACACCGGGCGCCCCTCGACTCGCTGCTTGAGCTTGTCGACGATGTGGAGGAGATCCGGCAGCTCTGGCATGGCGTCCCGGAGCGGATTCTAACCCCGGACGCGGCGGGCCGTTAGTCTCCGATCCTCCCCGCCAGCGCGGCGGCCAGGGCCCGCTGCTCCGCGGAACCGGGGGCGAAGGGATCGCAGGCGGCCTGCCGCTGCGGGCAACCCCCGCCGGCCAGGTGCGCCTGGACATCGGCGGCAAAGCGGTCCAGCACGCCCATGACGACGGCGGCACCGGTGCGGCCGTGGGCGCAGTAGCCGTGGCCGGCCATGAAGGCGGCGATCTCGCGCAGGCTCCCCACCTCCTTGGCTCGCGTGTCGCCCCCCTCCAGGCCGCGCACGACGCGCGCCAGGCTGGCGCTGCCCAGGCTGCACGGGGGGCATTGGCCGCAGGACTCGCGCTCGAAGAAGGCGGCGGCGGAGAGCGCCGCTGCTACCGGGCACACCGAGGATCCCAGGACCAGGATCGACGCTGTGCCCAGAGCAGAGCCAAGGGCAGTGAGGGCGTCGGGGTCAAGGGGCGCCGCCAGGTCGCCGGCGGAGAGGGGCGGCGCCGAGGGCCCAGCCGGAAACACCAAGCCGACGCCTGAAGACGCACCCCCGCCGAACTCATCGATCAGCCGGGAGAGGGGGGTGCCGAGGGGGACCTCGTAGACTCCAGGCCGCGGCAGGTGGCCCCAGAGCGTGACCAGCGTGGTTTCTCCGGCTCGGTAGGCGCTGGGGTCGGCAAGGGCGGCGGGGACCCGCGACAGGGTCTCCACGTTCTGAACCAGGGTGGGCCGTTCCTGGTAGCCCACGGCGGCGGGAAGGGGCGGCTTGGGACGGGGCCAGGGGCGCCGGCCCTCCAGCACCTCGAGCAGAGCCGTCTCCTCACCCGAGACGTAGCTCTCATCGCCGCGATGGATGCGGATATCGATGCCGTCCAAGACCGCCCCGGCCATGGCTCCTTCGAGCGCCGCCTGGGGCCGGCGGAAGGAGCCCTTGAGGTAGATGATGGCCTCGCTCGCACCTACCGACTTGGCAGCCAGGGCCAGGCCCTCCAGGACCTGGCGGGGCTGCTCGATCATCACCACTTGGTCCTTGGCCGAGCCGGGCTCGCCCTCGGCCCCGTTGGCGACCACCACCGGCTCGCCCCCTTCGGCCCGCACCGCTTGCCACTTCTGCCAGGCGGGGAACCAGCCCCCACCGCGACCCCGCAGGCCCGAGGCCCGAAGTCGTTCCACGATCTCGGGGCCGGTTGGATGTCGGATCAGGTTCAAGGTCAGGGTGCCCTCACTCTTGGGGAAGCCGGGATTATAGGGGACGCCGGGCTCTCCTCCACCCCGCGCGAGTCCCCGCCTTCGTGCCTCCTCCCTCGCCCCCAAGTGGACAGCGCCCATCCCTTCGCCCCATAATCGATGGGTTTGGCCGGACGGGCGACGCCACTGCCCAGGGTCCCCGTGAGGCACTTCGAAAGGACGTGGATGAGCAAGGAAGACCTGATCGAGCTTCAGGGTGTGGTGACGGAAGTCCTCGCCGGGGGCAACTACAAGGTGAAGTGCGGCGAGAACCACGAGGTGCTGGCCCGGCTCAACGGCAAGATGCGGCAGTTCCGCATCCGAGTGATTCAGGGCGATCGCGTGACCGTCGGCGTCTCTCCCTACGACCTGAAGCGCGGTCTCATCACCTATCGAGCCAAGTAGCTTCGCTCCCGCCTGAGAGAGATCGCGTCGCTCCGGAGGAGACCCCCCCTTGGACTCTTCGCCCGCCATTCCCCGCGAAACGGCCGCTTCTCTCGTCTTCCTTCGCTCGGAGATCCCGTCCAGCCACCCCTCCGCGGTGGTTCTCGGCGAAGAACGACTAGGGGCCGGGGTGGCGGTGGCGCCCGACCTGATCCTCACCGCCCACTACCTGGTCCTCGGCGCTTCCCAGGTGATGGCGCGCGGTGCCGACGGGCGTAGTCGGCCCTGTCCCAAGGTGGCGGTCGATCACGAAAGCGGTCTGGCCCTGCTGGGCTTTCAAGGCCCGCCCCTGCGGCCGGTGCAGTTGGGTGACAGTGAACAGGCCAAGCCGGGGCTGCCGGTCTTCGTCCTGACCTGCACCGACGAGCAAGAACGCAAGGGCGCCACCGGCCACATCACGGTGATCGGTCCCTTCGAGGCGTTCTGGGAGTACATGCTGGACCGTGCCATCATGACCACGGTGATGAACCCCGGCCTGGCCGGCGCGCCGCTGTTCGACGCCGCCGCGCGGCTCTTGGGCATCGTGAGCCTGGGCCTCTCGGCGGTGGGTCGCTTCACGCTGGCCATTCCTGTCGAGCTGTTTCTGCGCGACCGTGAGGAGCTCGCCTCCTTCGAACCCCGCCGGTCTTCCCGCGCCTGGCTGGGCCTCTACCCCCAGGGCTTCGACGGGGGGGTTCTGGTGACCGGCCTGGTCCCCGGCGGGCCCGCGCAGAAGGCC
>DATECU010000379.1:0-3381 GCA_035286745.1 Vicinamibacteria bacterium
TGATCGTGTGCCCCCAGGCCGAGACCCAGAAGCTCTTCGACGCGGTCGTGCACGCCGGCCATCTCCACACTCCTGGAATGGGTATCGCCTGTGTCATGCCCATCACCCAGTCGGCGGGGGTGTTGGGAGTCGAGTTCACCGCCGAGGCTGCCGCCAAGAAAGCCTGAAGGCACGTCGGCCCGCCCCGCCGCGACGCGGGGATGAGTCCGCGTCGACGCGCGGCCGGGCATGGGTGGGTGAGGCACCGTTAGTCGGGCTCTTCGCGTTTCCATCCCGGCGGCTGGTACCGATCCGTAGACAGGGCAGAGAAGCGACAGCATCGGCAGGCGATGCGGACCCCCTGGCGGTCACTTTGCGGTCTGGACTTCCGCCGGCGCCCGGAGTATAACCTCCGCGTCCACGACCCAAGCGACGTCTTCTTCCATTCCCGATCCGTAATCGAGAGAGGACGGCATGGAGACACGAATCCGTTTCGGCGACTTCGTGAGCGAGGCCTCGGTCCATCAGCGGGAAGTCAGCTACAACGACTTGGCCGCGCTGGCGCCCGAGCAGGCCGCCCGGATCCACATCCAGGCGACCGAAGCTGCCGAACTCCTCAAACCGTACGTCACGCCCCGCTTCATGGAGCAGGCCAAAGCGGTGGTGCCGCTGGCCCTGTACCTGGTCTTGTTCCAACTCCTCATGCTGCGCCAAGGCGTCGCTCGCAGTTGGGCGGTCAGCGCCGGCCTGGCGGCGGTCATGATCGGCCTGATGCTCTTCATGGAGGGCCTCAAGCTCGGTCTGATGCCGCTGGGGGAGACCCTCGGCAACACCCTGCCCGCCCGCCGCCCCCTGCCCGTCGTGCTCTTCGTCACCTTCCTGCTGGGCATCGGTGTGACGCTGGCCGAGCCGGCCATCGGCGCCCTGCAGGAGGCCGGGAAGATCGTCAGCCCGCAGGGCGCCCCCATCCTCTACACCCTGCTCACCGCCAAGGCCACGCTGCTGAAGACCGCGGTGGCCATCGGTGTCGGCCTGGCAGCGGTGCTGGGCACCCTGCGCTTCGTGTACAACTGGAGCCTGAAGCCGCTTATCTACTTCTCCGTGCTGCCGGCCCTGGCGCTCACGCTCTACGCCCACTTCGACCCCAACATGCGGCAGGTCATCGGCGTGGCTTGGGACTGCGGGGCGGTCACCACCGGACCGGTGACGGTCCCCCTGGTGATCGCGCTCGGCATCGGTGTGGCGGCGGCCGTGGGCAAGGGGGAATCGAAGCTCCAGGGGTTTGGCATCGTGACCCTGGCCTCGGTCTTCCCGATCATCACCGTACTGCTGTCGTCGCTGTTGGTGGACGCCCCGGTGGCTCCGCCGGCAGCCGTTGCCGCTGGTGCCGTCGGCTGGTACAGCCGATCGCCGACCGTCGAGATCCTGGCTGCCATCCAGGCCATCGTCCCCCTGGTGTTGTACCTGCTTCTGGTGATGAAGTTCGTTGCCCGAAAAGCCGTCCCCAACCTCCGTTATGTGATCTACGGGGTGGTGCTGGCGGTGGTGGGCATGGCGATCTTCAACCTGGGACTCACCTACGGTCTTGCCAGCCTCGGCGGCCAGTCCGGCAGCCTGATTCCAGCTGCCTTCATGACCCTGGACCAGGTCGCCGGCTCGCCCCTGTACTTCTTTGCCCTGGGCATCGCCATTGCCGCCCTGTTCTCCTGGTTCCTGGGCTTCGGGGCGACGCTGGCGGAGCCCGCCTTGAACGCCCTGGGAATCACCGTCGAGAACCTGACCAACGGGGCGTTCAAGAAGTCCATGCTCATGTATGCCGTCTCGATCGGGGTCGCCACCGGCATATCGCTCGGCGTGTTGAAGGTCATCTTCGGCTGGAACCTCCTCTACTTCTTGATCCCCGGCTACCTGTTGCTGCTGGTGGTGACCTACTTCTCCAGCGAGGAGTTCGTGAACGTGGGATGGGACAGTGCCGGGGTCACCACCGGACCCGTGACCGTGCCCCTGGTCCTGGCCATGGGCCTGGGCCTGGGCAACGCCGTGAAGGCCTTGGATGGCTTCGGCATCCTGAGCCTGGCATCCCTGTGCCCCATTCTCTCCGTGCTGCTGCTGGGTCTCTGGGTCCAGTGGCGGAACCGCAAGCTGACGGAAGCCGGCGCATAACGAGGTAAACATGGCTCAGAGAGAGATCACCGTCCTGACCGATGTCGCCCTCATCACCTGTATTGTCCAGAAGGGCCTGGCGGAGCAGATGGTGGACGCCGCCCGCGAGGCCGGCGCCCAGGGAGCCACCGTCTACTACGCACGCGGGAGCGGGGTGAGAGAGCGGCTGGGGATCCTCGGCATCGCCGTGGAGGTGGAGAAGGAGGTCATCAATATCGTGGTGGCCCGCGACCAGGTGGACCGGGTGTTCGACAAGATCTACCTGGCCGGCCACCTGGACACCCCCGGCATGGGTTTCATCTTCGTGACTCCCCTCGACAAGGCAGCCACCTACATCCCGCCGCAGGTGGAAGAGCGCCTCAAGCAGAGGGCTTGAGCGATGCCCGGTGAGCTGAAGGTCATCACCGTGATCGTGCCTCAGGGCGAGGGCATGGCTCTGCTGCACGCGCTCTACGAGAAGAAGATGCTGCGGGCCTCCCTGGGGACCGCCCGGGCGCCCTTCACCCAGGTGAAGCGGACCGGTGGCCTGCCGCGGACGGTCCGCCATTCGGTGGAGAAGGACATCCTGACGGTGCTGGTTCCGACCGAGAAGGCCGACGAGGTGTTCGGCTTCCTTCACGACGCCGCCAAGGTGGGAGCCCAGCCCGGTGGTTTCATGTTCCAGGGCAGCCTGGCCCGCGCCAGCGAGTTCAGGCTGCCGGATGACCTCTCCCCGCGCTGAGAAGGCGCTTTGGCTGGTTCCACGGGCAAACCTCTGAGCGGCTTGCCGCTCGTGATCGACCGCGGCGCCGCGGGCTTGACGGCGTTTGCGCGCGGTGTCGAGCTGGTGCTGGCGGCTGGGGTCGTGGTCGGTGTGATGGCGGCCATGATCGGCGGGGCACGCGATGTCATGGCGCTGGACTGGACCCAGCCGGTCGCCTTCGAGCGCCTCATGTCCCGGGTCTTGCTGGTGGCCATCGGTCTCGAGTTGGTGCGGCTCTTGGTGGTCCACAGCCTGCCCGCGATGATCGAGTTGATGGCCTTCGCGGTGGCCAGGCAGATGCTCGCTCCGGGCATATCGGCGCGCGACCTGGCCGTGGGCGCAGCCACCTTCATCGCACTGCTTGCCGCCGAGCGCTACCTACTGCCGGCGGCGGCGCTTCCCCGACCCGAGCCCGACCCGCCCGCCTCGGCGAGCTGATCGGCCCCGGCAAAGCCGACGTGGTATGCTGCTCCCTCCGACAAGGGCGCTGCCGGCGG
>DATECU010000380.1:0-26163 GCA_035286745.1 Vicinamibacteria bacterium
CCGGCGGAGCTGCCGGAGTCGGCCCGCCAACTGCGCCGCCGCGTGCACCAAACGATACAGCGGGTGACCGAGAACGTGGAGGACCGGCTCCATCTGAACACGGCGGTGGCGGCCCTCATGGAGCTGGTGAACGAGATCTACCGGCTGGAGCCCGAGGTGAGCCAGGGCCCGGGGCGGGGCGCGCTCCAGGAGGCGCTGGAGACGGTGGTCCTGTTGTTGGCTCCTTTCGCTCCCCATCTGTGCGAGGAGCTGTGGGCTCGCCTGGGACGCCGGCCCTACGTGGTGGACCGGGTGTGGCCGCAGGCGGACGCCGGGGTAGCCCGGGAGGAGACGATCGAGCTGGCGGTGCAGGTCAACGGGAAGGTGCGCGGCCACCTGCAGGTGGGCGTGGGGGCCAGCGAGCAGGAGATCTTGCGTTTGGCGATGGAGGAGCCGCGTGTGAAGGAGCACCTGACAGGCAAGGAGATGGTGAAGCAGGTGGTGGTCCCCGGCCGGCTGGTGAGCCTGGTGGTGCGGTGAGAGCGGCGGCTCTTGGTCTGCTGGCGGCCGGCACCCTGTCCTCCTGCGGCTACGCGCTGGTGGGGCGCGGCACCGTGGTCGATCCCTCGATCAAGCGGATCGGAGTGCCCCTGTTTCGGGACGCCGGCACCGGCAAGACGAGCCTGGACCAGAAGATCACCCAAAAGGTGATCGAGGAGCTGCTGAAGCGGGGCCGGTTCGACGTGGTCCAGCAGGCGACCGAGGTCGACGCGGTAGTGGACGGCGAGCTTCTGAGCTACCGGAGCCAGGCGGCGGCCCTCACCGGCGAGGCGGGGCAGAGCGCTCAGGCCAGCCGCTACCAGATCGTGCTCACGGCTCGGGTCAAGTACTCGAAGACGGGAGCCACCGAAGCCATCTGGGCCAACGACTCCTTCTCGGTCCAGGACGAATGGGATGTCGGAGAGGCCAGCTCCTTCTTCGATCGCGAGGAGCAGGCGATCGAACGGCTGGCCGGCGTCTTCGCCCGCAACCTGGTGGCCGCCATGATGGAGGCCTTCTAGCCCACACGTGGCGAAGGCCAAGCCCAAGACCGCCGCCGTCCACGTCATCGCGGGCCCGGATTCCTTCCTGGCCGAAGAGGCGGTCGAGAACCTGCTCTCCTCGTTTGTGGGGGGCGACCGCAGCGACGCGGTCTCGGTCTTCAGGGGCGAAGAGACCACCTGGAGCCGAGTGGTCGAGGCGGCTCGGACTGGCTCGCTCTTCGTCGCCCGCCGGGCGCTCCTGGTTCGGGGAGCCGACGCCATGAAAGGGGAAGGCGACGATCTGCTGAGCTACCTCGAGGATCCGGCGCCCGAGGTGCGGTTGATCGTCTTGGCGGTGAAGCCGGACAAGCGCCGTACGGTCTGGAAGCGCCTCTTCGAAGTCGCCGAGGTGACGCCGGCCGAGCCCTTGAAGGGCCGCTCGTTGCGGGCTTTCGTGGCCGAACGGGTGAAGAGGCGGGGCCTGCCGCTGGCCGAGGAGGCTCTGGACGAGCTGCTGGAACGGGTGGGGGCCGACCTCAGAAGGCTGATGGGAGAACTGGACAAGCTGGAGGCCTACTCCGGCGGCAGCGGGCGCCGCCTGACGGCGGAGGATGTGGCGGCGGTTTCGGGGCGGGGCTTTGCCCAGCCGCTCTACCTGCTGGCCGACGCCATGGCGTCGCGCCAGGGGGTGCGGGTGCTGGAGCTGGCCGAGGGGCTGATCGAGGAGGGCGAGGAGGGGCTTCGGATTCTGGCCACCCTGGTGCGCTCGCTGCGGCAGGTGCGAGCGGCACGGGCCCTGTCGGCGCTGCGCCTACCTCGAGAGGAGATGGCCAAACGCCTGGGGCTGCCCCCCAACATGATCTTCAAGCTGCCGGCGATTGTGGAGGCGGCGCGGCAATGGTCGGAGGTCGACTTGAAGCGCGGCTGGTCGGCGCTGGCGCGGGCGGACCGGATTCTGAAACGGGGGGCCGACGTCAGGGCCGCCCTGACGGGCGCGGTGGTGGCGAGCTGCGGCCCTGGTCCGGGAGGCGCTAGCCCCGAGCTGCGGCCAGGGCGTTGAGGCGACGGGTCAACCGGCTCTTGTACCGGCTGGCGGCGTTGTCATGGATCACGCCCTGCTTGGCCGCCTTGTCGATGGCGCCGACGGTGGCGGAGAGGGCGTTCTTCGCGGCCTCGGCGTCGCCGGCTGCCAGGCTCGATCGTAGCCGCTTGATCTGGGTTTTGACCTTGGAGAGGTTCTGCCGATTGCGATCCTTGTGCTTCAGGCTCTGCCTCATCTGTTTCAGAGCCGATGCGTGATGAGCCACTCGTGTCCTCCTCTAAAGACCGACAAAAGCGTAGTTTAGAGCAAGGCCCCGGCGAGGTCAAGGCTTCGGGTGCCGAGGGCCGGGCCCTCATGCGCTCGGCGGGCCTGGTCTCCATGTTCACCATGCTCTCGCGGATCCTGGGCCTGGTGCGGGACGTGGTCTTCGCCCGCCTGGTGGGCCTGGGTCCCTACGCCGATGCCTTCCACGCCGCCTTCCGGATTCCCAACCTCTTGCGGGACCTCTTCGCGGAGGGTGCGCTCTCGGCTGCCTTCGTGCCCACCTACACCAAGGCCAGGGCCGAGAGCGCCGAACGCGGATTCGAGCTGGCCTCGCGGGCCCTCAGCCTGCTGGCTGTCATCCTGAGTGGGCTTTGCCTGCTGGGCTTCCTGTTCGCCACGCCGCTGGTCGGGTTCCTGGCCGCCGGCTTTGCGGAGACCCCCGGCAAGCTCGAGCTGACGGTTCGCTTGACGCGCATCATGCTGCCGTTTCTGCCCCTGGTGTCGTTCGCCGCCGTCGCCATGGGCGTGTTGAACGCTCACGGCCGGTTCGACATCCCCGCGCTCGCCCCCTCCATGTTCAACCTGGTCGCCATCGTCTGGGGCGCCGTCCTGTGGGCTCTGAACTACGGGCCCGAGCGCGTCGTCTTCGGCTGGGCGGTGGCGACGCTGGCAGGGGGGCTGGCCCAGTTCCTGGTCCAGGTCCCGGCCCTGTGGCGGGAGGGCTGGCGCTTTCGGCCCAGGTGGGCGCCCTGGGATCCGGGCATCCTGGCCATCGCCAAACTGATGGCGCCGGCTACCGTGGGCCTGGCTGCGGTCCAGGTCAACATCTTCATCAGCACCCGCTTCGCCTCCCACGACGAGAGCGCGGTGGCGGCGCTCCAGTACGCGTTCCGCATCCTCTACCTCCCCATCGGTCTCTTCGGCGTCTCGGTGGGAACGGTGGCCACCGTGGGGCTGGCGCGCCGGGCCGCAGCGGGAGATACCGCCGGGCTCAAGGGCACCCTTCAGCACTCTCTGTGCAACCTGGCCTTTCTCACCGTGCCGGCCACCCTGGGCCTGCTGCTGCTGCCGGTGCCCATCGTTCGCCTGCTCTTCGAGCGCGGCCGCTTCCGGCCCGAGGACACCGCCATGACGGCGCTGGCGCTCTTGCTCTACGGCATCGGGCTTCCCGCCTACGCCGGCGTGAAGGTGTTGGCGCCCGCGTTCTACGCCATGGGAAGCCCCCGGATCCCGTTTCTGGCCAGCGTCTCGGCCGTTGCCGCCAACCTGGTGACGATCCTGGCTCTGCACAGTCAGCTGGGCTTCCGGGCTATTCCCCTGGGCACCAGCGTGGGCTCGCTGCTCAATGCGGTCATCCTCCTGCTGGCGCTGAAGGCGCGACTGGGGGGCATCGGGGACCGTTCGACGCTGCGCAGCCTGGCCAAGACCGCCGCCGCGGCCCTGCTCATGGCCCCCATCGTGGTCCTTTCCGCTCACGGGCTCGAGGCCTGGGTGGGGGTTCGCGGTCTCTACGCCCAACTGGTGACCGGCCTGGGCCCGGTCCTGGCGGGCGGGCTCGTCTACGCTTCGGCGGCACTGGCGCTTGGGAGTCCCGAAGCCCGCGCCCTCGCCGGAAGCGTCCTCCGCCGATGGCCCTGATGGCTACCGGTCGAGGCCCTGGAGGTTGAGGGCCCAACCCATTGTGGTCGGACGGGCCTTCGTGCTACGTTTCGGAATCGCTCTGGTCCTAGGAGGTCCGATGATCCGACGCTTCCACGCGCTTGCCCTGCTGGCTCTCGCTGCCCCGGCCCTGACCGTGGCTCAGGACCTGGGTCAAGACGACTACCCGGGTGCCGAGAACTACGTGCTGCGGGCGGAGTACCGGGAGTTCCGCCCCAAGCTCACCGGCACCGTCCAGAAGGGCGCGGGGGGGACCGAGATCGACGTCATCAAGGACCTGAAGGTCGAGGACGAGCGGACCTTCGAGGTGCACCTTGCCCTGCAGATCAGGCGCGGTCACAAGCTGCGCGGCAGCTACACGCCCCTCGACTACGGCGGCGATACCGAGCTGCGCAAGGTCTTCGTGTACGGTGGGACCACCTACGAGCGCTTCACCCGGGTGGTGACCGGGCTCAAGGGCGGCTACTACAGCGCCAGCTACGAGTGGGACTTCATCAAGGGTCCGAAGGGGTATCTGGGCGGCCTCATCGGCGCCAAGATCTTCGACCTCGATGCGGTGATCGTGGCACCCGATGAGTTCAAGCGTGAGGTGCAGACGTTGCGCGCCCCGATTCCGGTGCTGGGAGCCACCGGCCGGGTCTACGCCTGGCGCTTCAGCTTCGAAGGCGAGTTCTCGGCGCTCTCCATCGGGGATCGGGGCACCCTGTACGAATACGAGATGGGCACTCGCTTCCACATCTCAGACCGCATCGCCGCCCAGGGGGGCTATCGCGCGCTCAAGATCGATGCCAAGGACGGGGCGGATCAGGGAGCGCTCAGGATCGGCGGCTGGCAGTTCGGCCTGGAGCTGAGCCTGTAGTCGACCCCGGCCGAGGGCGGCCACGCCATGACCCAGGCCGCTAGGCGATCGGCGACCGTCGTCCAGGACTACCTGGACCACCTGAGAGTGGAACGGGGCCTGGCTCAGAACACGCTGCTCGCCTATCGTCTGGACCTGACCCGGCTCGAGGCCTACGCCCGCAGGAGCAAGCGGGAGATCCTGGGCCTGGGCCAGCGTGAGCTATCGAGCTTCATCGCCGGCTTGCGCGGGCCGGGCTTGTCGGCGCGCTCGGTGGCCCGGCTGGTCCACGGGGTGCGCGGCCTCTATCGTTTCGCTGTGCGCGAGGGACGGCTCGAGGCCGACCCCATGGAGAACCTGAAGGCCCCTCGCGCCTTTCGGCCCCTGCCGCGCTTTCTCACCACCGGGCAAGTGGAGGCGCTGCTCGAAGCCCCCGACATCTCGACCCTGCTGGGAATCCGGGACCGGGCGATTCTGGAGATGCTCTACGCGACCGGTCTCAGGGTCTCTGAGCTGATCGGCCTCAGGGCCGGGGATCTGGACCTGAAGCTCG
The DNA here is from genome assembly GCA_035286745.1 of Vicinamibacteria bacterium. GTDB lineage: Bacteria > Acidobacteriota > Vicinamibacteria > Fen-336 > Fen-336 > DATECU01. Next base: position 5,358 of record DATECU010000380.1, read on the forward strand.
GCATCCTCACCTGTTTCGGGAAGGGACGGAAGGAGCGTCTGGTGCCGTTGGGCGCAACGGCTCGAGATTGGGTGCGGCGCTACCTGGCCGAGGTGCGGCCCCAGCTGGGGAAGCCGGCGTCGGCCCCCAACCTGTTCCTGAACCACCGGGGGGGGCGCCTTTCCCGCATGGGACTGTGGGGGATCGTGCGCCGTCACGCGGTCAGCGCGGGCGTGGAGAGGACGCTCACGCCTCACGTCCTCCGTCATTCCTTCGCCACCCACCTCCTGGAGCGGGGCGCGGACCTGCGCGCCCTGCAGGCGATGCTGGGCCACGCCGACATCTCGACCACCCAGATCTACACCCACGTGACCCGGGAGCGTCTGCGCCGCGTCTACGACCAATTCCATCCCCGGGCCTGAGGCGGCCTGTCATAAGGGACCGCTAGCCGGCGGGTTGTGATACGCTACCGGCTTTTGGGCGGGTCCCGCGGACCCCACGAAGGGCGCCCTCTGAAGCGCTCCGGAGGACCAGCAGAAGCATGGGCAAGAACGGCAGTCATCTCTTCTCCTCGGAATCGGTTACCGAGGGCCATCCCGACAAGATCGCGGACCAGATCTCCGACGCCGTGCTGGACGCACTGATCGGCCAGGATCCCTATAGCCGCGTCGCCTGCGAGACCGTGGTCACCACCGGCCTCGCCTTCATCGCCGGGGAGATCACAACCAAGGCCTACGCCGACCTTCCAGCCATCGTGCGGGAGACCATCAAGGGCGTCGGCTACACCCGCGCCAAGTACGGTTTCGACTACGAGACCTGCGCGGTGATCTCGGCCATCCACGAGCAGTCCCCGGACATTGCCATGGGGGTCGATCCCGGGGGAGCCGGCGACCAGGGTCTCATGTTCGGCTACGCCTGCCGCGAGACCCAGGAGCTGATGCCGCTCCCCATCACCCTGGCCCACAAGCTCACCCAACGATTGGCTCAGGTTCGCAAGGAAGAGATCCTCGACTACCTGCGGCCCGACGGCAAGAGCCAGGTGACGGTGGAGTACGACGGTCACCGGCCGGTGCGGGTGGAGGCGGTGATCATCTCGGCTCAGCACTCGAGCCTGGTCAAGATGGACACCATCCGGGAAGACGTGATGGAGAAGGTCATTCAGGCAGTGATCCCGGCGGAACTGCTCGACGAGAAGACCAAGTACTTCATCAACCCCACCGGGCGTTTCGTGGTGGGCGGTCCCCAGGGAGACTGCGGTCTCACCGGCCGCAAGATCATCGTCGACACCTACGGCGGCGTGGGCAGCCACGGAGGCGGGGCCTTCTCGGGCAAGGACCCGACCAAGGTCGACCGCTCGGCCTCCTACATGGCTCGTCACATCGCCAAGTCCATCGTCGCCGCCGGCCTGGCCGAAGCGGTGGAGCTGCAGATCGCCTACGCCATCGGGGTGGCGGAGCCGGTCTCCATCATGGTCGACACCGAAGGCACCGGCAAGGTGGAGGAGTCGAAGATCGTGGCCGCGGTGCGAGAGGTGTTCCCGCTCACCCCCAAGGGCATCATCGAGTACCTCGACCTGCGGCGGCCGATCTTCAAGAAGACCGCGGCCTACGGCCACTTCGGTCGTCCGGAGCCGGAGTTCACCTGGGAGAAGACCGACCGGGCGGAGGCCCTGAAGAGCGCGGTCAAGGCCTAACGGTACCCGGTGGACCGGCCCGCCGCCCTTGCCCCGGGAGCCGGGCCTCGCCGCTTCCGGGGTTGGCGGCGGTGGCAGGTCTTCTCGCTGGCCCTGCTGCTGTTGCTGGGCGGCGGCTACCCCCTGTGGGTCGCCCGCTGGCGACCGCTGCCGGTCGAGGGCACTGCACCTAGCGACGGCCTGATCCGGGTTCCGGGCGTCGTCCACGTCCACAGCAGCCTCTCCGACGGCGGCGGATCGCCGGCCGAGGTGGCGGCGGCGGCCAGAGCCGCCGGCCTCGGCTTCGTGATCCTCACCGACCACAACAACCTGGACGCCAAGGCCTTCGAGGGCTACCACGACGGCGTGCTGGTTCTGGTGGGCAGCGAGCTGTCGACCACGGCGGGCCACCTGGTGGGCCTCGGGCTGACGAACGACCCCGCCTTTCGCTTCTCCGGGGATGCCGAAGACGGCCTGGACGACATCCGCCTGCTGGGTGGGACGCCCTTCGCGGCCCACCCTTTGAGCTTGCGCGGCGACTTCCAGTTCACGGGCTGGGATCTTCCCGGCCCCTGGGGGCTGGAGCTTCTGAATGGCGACAGCCAGTGGCGCTCGGCGGGCTGGGGGCGGTTGCTCCGGACGGCGGCCCTCTACCGGCTCAACCGCTCCTACGCGCTGGTCGGCAGCCTGACCGCGCCGTCGCTCGAGGCCTGGGACGCGCTGCTGGCCGAGCGCGAGGTGCCCGGGATCGTGGGCGCCGATGCCCACTCACGGGTGCCCATCCGCAAGGACGTCTCGATTCGCTTTCCCTCCTACCAAGCCCTCTTCCGTTTGGTGCGGAATCACGTGCTGCTCAAGTCACCGCTCTCCGGCCGGGTCGAGGTGGACGCTCCGGCGGTGCTGGAAGCGCTGGCCCGGGGCCGAGCCTACGTCGGGGTCGACGCTCTGGCACCGGCCGGAGGGTTCTTCTTCGTGGCCGAAGCCGGCGGGCATCGTTGGAGCATGGGGGACACGGTGGTCCCCTCGCCGGACCTGACCCTCAAGGCAGGCGGGCTCCTGCCGGCAGGCACCAGGCTGACCCTGCGTCGGAACGGTCGGATGGTGAAGGAGGCGGTGGGGGGGATGGAGTCCCGGGCGGAGCAGGCCGGGGTCTATCGGGTGGAGGCCCGGGTGCCGGGCTCTGACCTGCCGTGGATCATCTCGAACCCCATCTACGTCTTCGACCGGAATCAGGCTGCGGCCCGGCAGCTCCGCGGGGCATGGCCCGCGCCGAGGGCCGCGCCGGCTGCGGTCAAGGTCATTGCCGACTTCGAGGCTGCGCCCCCGTTCACGCCCGAGTTCGATCCCAGTTCGGAGGTGAGCCCGGCGGTCACCGACCCCAAGGCCGGCGTCGATGGCCGGGCGGCGGCTCGGCTGCAGTTTCGGCTGGGGGCTCCCGGCCCCGCCCAGCCCCACACCTGGTGCGCGCTGGTGAACCGGGAGAGCCGCGATCTCTCCGCCTACCGGGGTCTGGTGCTGGCGCTCAAGGGCGACGGTGTCTACCGAATATGGGTGCAGGTCCGGGACCAGAACCCGGCCTCCGAAGACCAGGGCCTCGAGCACTGGTTCGCCTCGCTGCGGACGTCCAACGAATGGACCCGGGTGGCCGTGCCCTTCTCGAAGTTCCGCTCGACCAACAAGAAGAGCGACGGCCGGCTGGACCTCGAGAAGATCCGCTCGCTGGTCTTTGTCCTCGACGTCGGTGCCGTCAAGCCGGGGACCAGAGGGACCATCTGGATCGACGACCTCGGAGTGTATTGACGGCAGCGATCAGGTGGGATCGGTGAGGCGCGGGCACTGATCCGATCGCTAGAGGCGGCTGTCCGTAGCTGACCGCTGATCGCTGCGTCCGGCGTCACGTATCCAGCGTCAGCATCAGATAGAGGCCGGCGGCACCGAAGAGCAGGTTGGGCGCCCAGGCGGCCAGCAGCGGCGGCAGATGGGCGTTGTTGCCCAGCGCATCGAAGACCGCGAGGCACGCCCAGTAGATGATGGCGATCACGATGCTGGCGGCGATTCCGTAAAGGGCGCCGCGGCGAGCCACCACGAACGAGAAGGGGATGCCGAGCAGCGTCATCACCAGGCTCACCAGGGGGAAGGCGGTCTTGGCGTGGAGCTTGACCCGGAGCGGAACCACGTCCAACCCCAAGCTCTCCAGCGAGGCGATGTGGCGGCGCAGCTCTTCGAAGCGAAGCATCTCCGGCTCTCGCTCTTCCTGACTGAACCGGGTGGGGGGTTCGATCTCTCGGGTCTTGACCTGCGAGAACTCGCGGAACCCCGGGCTTGCTCCCTCCAGGGTCCGCCGCCAGCCGCGCTCCAGATCGTAGGACACCCCGTTCCATGCCCCGCGGGAGGCGTAGAGGATGTCGCCGAGGCCCCACTTGCCCGCCCGCACGCCGTAGACGGTGAGACCGTAGAGCGTGGTTCCGCTGAGCGCGTCGTAGTGGTAGATCTGGCCTTCGCTTCCCAGAAGCCAGCGCTTGTCCAGCAGACTCGCCGTTTTGCGTGGCCGTCCCTTGATGACGTTGAAATCCTCTTTGGCCACCCGGTTCATGGGCGGTAGCACGTACTCGGACGCCCCGAACACCAGGAGCGAGACCAAGAGCCCCATGGCGAGAGCAGGCAACGCCACGCGGTAGACGCTGATCCCGGCCGCCTTCATGGCGGTGACCTCGTTCTTGCGGGCCAGCACGCCGAAGGTGATGAGGACGGCCACCAGCACCGCCACCGGGGTGACCAGTTGGACGATCGATGGGCTGGCGAAGGCGTAGTAGTGGAGGACCACCGAGCCTTTGACCTTGTTGTGCTGGACGTCGTCGAAGAGGTCCATGAAGCTGACCAGGACGAACAGCGACCAGAAGGCCACCAGCACCAGCGCGAACTTGCCGGCGTAGGAGCGGGCAATGTAGCGGTCGAGAATGCCGGGCAGCAGTGACACGGTTGGACGCTTGACCCTGATCACCACCACCCGCCGCCGTCCACGGCCGGCTGGGGCCGGCGGCAGCTGCGGCCGGGGCATGGGGGCGTGCCGGGACCGGCGAACCAGAGGCAGCAGTGCGCGGTACTGCGAGGCGTCGAGGGGGTCGAAAGCCGCCTCACGGTGATTGAGGAAGAGGAGGATGACCGCCACCAGGCCCAGGGCGAGGTTGGCTCCCCACATGGCGATGAAGGGATGGAGGAGGCCGGTGTCGCCTGCCTGTTCGCCCAGCCGAATGAACACGTAGTAGACGAAGATCACCGCGATGGAGAGCCCGAAGGCAGCCGAACGCGCCTCCTTCCTGCTGCCCAGAGACAGGGCGAGGCCCAGGAAGCCGAAAACGAAACAGGCGGCGGGGATCGCGAACTTCTTGTGGATCTCCACCGCCCAGGGATTGGTGTCCTTGGGCCCCTTGCCCTTGGCCTTCAGGTCGTCGATCCTCTGCCGGAGCTCGTAGATGCGCATCTCGCGGTCGCCTTTCGAGAGAGGAGCGACCGGGTAGAGCTGCTCGAAAGGCAGAGGGATGTTCCGGCTCTGGAACTGGAGGCGTTCGTAGGCCGCCGAGTTCATCGCGTCGAAGACGTGGACCACGCCGTCTTGGAGGCTGATCTCAATGGTCTTCTTCGCCTTGTCGATCTCCAGGTGCCCGCTCCTGGCGAGGATCACCGCCGGCTGCTGCGCCCGGCGCGCATCGTGAATGAAGATGTCGCGCCACTCGCCGCTGTCGGCCCGGATGTCGGAGATGTAGATCACCAGGTCGCGACTGGGTAGCAGCTCGTCGTTGAAGACGCGAGGCGCGATCCCGGTCCGGGCCTTGCTCACCACCAGGTTGAAGATCAGCTCGCGGTAGGCCTGGTTGGCGCTGGGCAGGGCAATGGCGACCACGTAGAAGGTGATGGCGCAGGCCAGGGCTGCCAGCGCGGTCACCGGCCTCAGCAGGCGGGCCGGACTGACGCCGCTGGCTCGCAGGGCCACGATCTCGCTGTCGCTGGCCATGCGCCCGAAGGCCAGCAGCACACCCAACAGGAACGCCATGGGGATGGTGACCGAGAAGATGCTGGGCAGCAGGTAGACGAAGGCCCGGATCACGGTGGGGAAGTCGGCGCCCCGCGAGACCAGGATCTTGGTGAGCTGCGAGATCTGGTCCAAGACCAGGATGAAGGTGAAGAGCAGGAAGCCGATTCCGGTGGGAGGCAGGGTCTCCCGGACCACGTAGCGATCGAGGAGTGTTGGCCGGAGGATCCTGCTGAAGCTCACCAACCGAATCCTAGCATGCGGGTCATGAACGGCAGCAATCAGCCGTCAGCTACGGCAGGAGGCGCACAGCGATCAGCGATCAGCGGTCAGCCACGGCTGCCACCCCACCCGGCTGCGGCCTCGCGGATGCGCTTGGAATCGGTTATCGTTTCGGCTTCTTTGTTCCACCAGAGAGCTCAAGGGGGCAGCCATGACGGACGACATCCTCTCGGTCCTGCGAGAGAGCCGGGTCTTTCCTCCGCCGGAGTCCTTCGCCCGCGAGGCCAGGATCAAGAGCCTCGACCAGTACCGCGCTCTTTACCGACAGAGCATCGAGGACCCGGAGGGCTTCTGGGCCGAGCAGGCGGAGGCGCTGCTCTGGAGGCGGAAGTGGGATCTGGTCCTGGAATGGAACGCGCCTTTCGCCAAGTGGTTCACCGGCGGCCTCATCAACATCTCCGAGAACTGCCTGGATCGGCACGTGGCCACCTGGCGCAAGAACAAGGCAGCCATACTCTGGGAAGGCGAGCCGGGCGACACCCGCACCGTCACCTATCAGGAGTTGTTGCGCGAGGTTTGTCGCTTCGCCAACGTGCTCAAGAACCTGGGGGTCCAGAAGGGCGACTGCGTGGGCATCTACATGCCCATGATCCCCGAGACCGCAGTGGTCATGCTGGCCTGCACCCGCATCGGCGCCACCCACTCGGTGGTCTTCGCCGGCTTCTCGGCGGAGGCTCTCCGCGACCGGATGAACGACGCCCAGGCCAAGGTCATCGTGACCGCGGACGGCGCCTATCGCCGGGGCACCGTGGTGCGTCTGAAGGCGGCGGTCGATGCCGCGCTGGCACACACGCCCTCGGTCCAGAGCGTGGTGGTGGTGCGCCGGGTCGGCGAGGAGATGCACCTCCTACCGGGCCGCGATCACTGGTATCACGAGCTGATGGAGGCGGCGTCGCCGAACTGTCCGGCCGAGCCGCTGGAGGCGGAGCACCCGCTCTTCATCCTCTACACGAGCGGGACCACCGGCAAGCCCAAGGGTGTGGTCCACACCACCGCCGGCTATCTCCTGCAAGCCGCTCTCACCACCCAGCACGTCTTCGACATCAAGGAAGAGGACACCTACTGGTGCACCGCCGACATCGGCTGGGTCACCGGCCACAGCTACGTGATCTACGGGCCGCTGGCCAACGGCGCCACCACCGTCATGTACGAAGGCGCTCCCAACTTCCCGGAGCCCGACCGGTTCTGGCAGATGGTCGACCGCCACCAGGTCAGCATCTTCTACACCGCGCCTACCGCTATCCGCGCATTCGTCCGCTGGGGGGAGCAGTGGCCCTTGAAGCACAGCCTCTCCAGCCTGCGCCTGCTGGGCACGGTGGGGGAGCCCATCAACCCCGAAGCCTGGATGTGGTACCACACGGTGATCGGCAAGGCGCGCTGCCCCATCGTGGACACCTGGTGGCAGACCGAGACCGGGGCCATCATGATCACCCCCCTCCCGGGGGCCACTCCCACCAAGCCCGGCTCCGGCACCTTGCCGTTTTATGGCGTGCTTCCCGAGGTGGTGGACAAGGAAGGGCACCCGGTGCCGCCGGGGGTGGGCGGCTACCTGGTGATCAAGCGGCCCTGGCCTTCCATGCTGCGGACCATCTATCGAGATCCTGATCGTTATGTGGAGCAGTACTGGAAGCGCTTTCCCGGCACCTATTTCACCGGCGACGGCGCGCGCTCGGACGCCGACGGCTACTTCTGGATCATGGGCCGGGTGGACGACGTCATGAACGTGGCCGGGCATCGGCTGGGGACCATGGAGATCGAGAGCGCTCTGGTCTCGCATCCGCAGGTGGCGGAGGCGGCGGTGGTGGGCCGGCCGGACGAGCTCAAGGGGCAGGCGGTGGTGGCTTTCGTCACCGTGCAGGGCGGGGTGAAGGTCACCGAGGTGTTGCGCGCGGAGCTCAAGGAGCACGTGGTGAAGGAGATCGGTGCCATCGCCCGCCCCGACGAGATCCGCTTCAGCGAGGCCCTGCCCAAGACCCGCAGCGGCAAGATCATGCGCCGCCTGCTGCGCGACATCGCCTCCGGCCGGGAGACGCTGGGGGACACCACCACCCTCGAGGACTATTCGGTTCTGGCCAAGCTCCGCGAAGAAGAGGAGTAGTGCGGGATCGGGTCACTGTCTACGCCCCGGGGTCCACCTCCAACCTGGGACCCGGCTTCGATTGCCTGGGTATTGCCTTCACCGGCAAGGGCGATCGGGTCACCGCTATTCGCTCCTCGCTGCCGGGAGTCCGGGTGGTCACCATCTCCGACCCCAGAATTCCAACGGCCAGCGATCGGAACACCGCGGCCCTGGCGGCGGCCTTCCTCTTGGGGGAAACGGCGGACGCCGGCGTCGAGCTGGCGGTCGAGAAGGGACTGCCCCTGGCCGGCGGCCTGGGGGGGAGCGCGGCCTCGGCGGTGGCGGGCGCCGTTGCCGTCGATGCGCTCTTCGGATTGGGCGCCGATCGTGAGCGCCTGCTGAGTGCAGCCATCGAAGCCGAGGCCGGCCTTTCGGGCCGTCATGCGGACAACGTCGCCCCCTCGCTTCTGGGCGGGGCGGTCCTGGTCTCCAGTGCCGGCCCGTCGCCGCAGGTGGTGTCGTTCGCGGTGTCCGGCGAGCTGGCGCTGGTCCTGGTCACTCCCGACTACCGGGTGGAGACGTCGCGGGCACGGGCGGTCCTGCCGCCGCAAGTGGCGCGAGCCGATGCCGTCGGTCAGGCCGCGGCCCTGGCGGGCCTGGTTCTGGGCCTGGAGCGGGGCGATCTGGAGCTGATTGCGCGCAGCCTGGGAGACCGCATCGCCGAGCCCGCGCGGGCGCCCCTGTATCCCGGTTACCAGGAGGCCCGGCAGGCGGGACAAGAGGCGGGAGCCGCCGGGGTCACCGTATCGGGCGCCGGGCCGACGCTGGTGGCCATCACAAGCAAGGGAAGGGAGGAGCGGGTGGGAGAGGCCATGGTGGCGGCGTACCGGCGGCTCGGAATCGCGGCGGTCGCACACGCCGCGGAGGTGGACACCGCCGGCGCGCGGGTGGTGGGGTGAGCGCCGGCTTGCGCTGCGCCGATTGCCGGCGGGAGACCGCGGTCTCTTCGCTGGCGGCGGATTGCCCTTGCGGGGGTCTGCTGGAGGTGGTCCAGACCCCGAGGCTCGGGGGCGAGGCCCTGCGGCGGTTGTGGGAGGAGCGGCGAGGGCACGACTCGGAGGCGGAGGGGAGTGGCGTTTGGCGCTTCCGCGAGCTGCTGCTTCCCGACCCCGGCCCCCTGGTGACTCACCCCGAGGGGAACACCGTCCTCTATCGACGGGAGGCCATTGCCCGTTATGTGGATCTCCGAGACCTAACCCTGAAGCACGAGGGCGAGAACCCCACCGGCTCCTTCAAGGACCGGGGCATGACGGTGGCGGTGACCCATGCCGTGCGCTCCGGGGCCACCGCGGTCGCCTGCGCTTCCACCGGCAACACCTCGGCCTCGATGGCGGCGTACGCAGCTCAGGCGGGGCTGCCGGCGCTGGTGTTCGTGCCTCGGGGGAGGGTGGCGGCGGGGAAGTTGGCCCAGGCCCTGGCCTACGGGGCACGCACCCTCTTGGTGGAGGGGGACTTCGATGCCTGCCTGCGACTGGCTCGGGAGGCGTGTCAGGCGCTGGGCGTCACCCTCCTCAACTCGGTCAACCCCTGGCGGATCGAGGGGCAGAAGACCATCGTCTTCGAGCTGCTGCAGCAGCGCGGCTGGAAGCCACCGGACTGGATCGTGGTGCCGGCGGGCAACCTGGGCAACACCTCAGCCTTCGGCAAAGCCCTCGGCGAGGCCAAGGCGCTGGGGCTGATCCGGAAGCTGCCACGCATCGCGGCCGTCCAGGCGGCCGGAGCGGCCCCGTTCTTCAAGAGCTTCGGCGGCGGTTTCAAGCGGCGTTACACGGTGCAGGCGGAGACGGTGGCGACCGCCATTCGCATCGGGGATCCCGCCAGTCACGCGCGAGCGGTGACCGCCATGCGACTAACGAATGGGGTGGTGATAGCGGTGGGGGATGGGGAGATCCTGGCGGCCAAGGCGGCGGTGGACCGGGCCGGCCTGGGCTGCGAGCCGGCGTCGGCCGCATCGGTCGCGGGGGTCCGCAAGCTGGTGAGGCAGGGCGTGATCCGGCCCGGCGACTCCGTGGTGGCGGTGCTCACCGGGCACCTGCTGAAGGACCCGGACACCGTGATGCGCTTTCACCAGGGCCGGAGCAAGGGGGCCAACCCGCCCCTAGAGATCGCGCCCAAGGTAGCCGAGGTGGAGAAGGTGCTGGCGCGCCTCCGCCGATCCAGGGTCTGACCTCCAGACCGCGCCTCTGGTAGCCGTCAGCGATCGGCGATCAGCTTTCAGCTACGACGGCGGGCGAGAGGTTGAGGCGCGCCTGACTCCTCCTGCCTCTATGGTTGCCGTTGAGTTGCCCGCTCAGGCCGCCTCACGGGCTCGGCGGGGGAGCAAGACGCCGAACGTACTACCCTGGCCGGGCTCTGATTCAACCCAGACTCTGCCTCCGTGGCCCTGGACGATCAGCCGGCAGATGTAGAGTCCGAGGCCGGTTCCGGGAATAGCCAGATGGCCAGGTGTCCGGACCCGCTGGAACTTCTGGAACAGACGTCTCAGCTCCTCCTTGGGAATGCCCAGACCCTGATCCATCACCTCCAGGCTGACGTGATCGGGACCGCGGAGGCGGGTTCGGACGGTAACGGTCCCACCCCGCGGCGAGTACTTGACCGCGTTGCTGATGAGGTTGTTGACCACCTGGCGCAGGCGGAAAGGGTCGGCACGGATGCGAATCTGTTCCGGGGGCGTGTCCACCAGGATCGAGTGCTCGGAGAGGCCCAACGGCATGCATTCGAGCAGCAAGCCGCCCAGGTCCAACTCGGCGAACTCGAAGCTCAGCTCCCCGGTCTCGATGCGGCTGATGAGCAGGGTATCTTCCGCCAGGCTGGCCAGGGCATCGGTCTCGCGAATGACCGTGCGCATGAACTCCTCGCGGGTCTCCTGGGCCAGGCTGGGGCTTTCCAGGACCAGCTCGGCGAAGCCTCGGATGGCCGTCAGCGGCTTGCGGAAGTCGTGCGCCACCATGGCCACGAACTCGCTCTTGAGCCGGTCGTACTCCTTGAGCATGGCGTTGGCGTGCTGCAGGTTCTCGTGCAGGCGCTGGTTCTCGATGGCCACTCCGGCCTGGCCGGCGAAGGCCTGGAGCAGGGCCAGGTCGGCTTCCCCGAAGGGTGAGTTAGGCGCGCGATCCGCCACCAACAGCAGTCCCAGGACCTGGGGGCCGCGGGTGACCGGGACCACCAGCAGCGAGTTGAGATCGAGGACCGAGAGGACGCCGGCGAGCAAGCGGGAATCGGCCGCCGCCTGGTTCGAGAGCAACGGCCCGTTGGTACGGAAGTTCCAGAGCGAGCGGGCCTCGCCGTCGACCGGGTAGTGGACCTGGGCCTGCTCGCGGGAGAAGCCGTGGCCGGGAGGTTGAGCCAGCATCTCTCGCCGGTCGGGATCATAGAGCAGCACCAGAGCCTTGGCGGCCCGCGTCAGCTCGGCGGCCTGGTGAGCGATCTGGCCGTACAGGCCCTCGGCTCCACTGGCCAAGGAAAAGGGCCAGAAGACGCGGTAGATGCCCGCGATCTCAGTCAGCTTGCGCTGCAGTTGGCTCCGTTCGGCGCGGCTCCTGAGCAGCGTGCTGACCCGGAACGCGAGCTCCTTCGGGTCCACCGGTTCGCGGATGATCTCGTCGGTCTCGAGGGAGCCCCCGGCGTCCTCGCGGCCGACGACCATGAGCGTCGGGATGTCGTCAGGCCAGCACGCCCGGGCCTCGCTGAGGATGGTCCGCAGCGGTGGGTCGGCGAAGAAGCAGGACGCCACCACCAGCTCGGGATCCGCGGCCACCAGGTTGGTGACCGCGCCAAAACCCTCGGCAACGGTGGTGACTCGGTGACCGGCGCCTGCCAGAACCCGAGCCAGGAACTCGGCCCGCTGAGGTTTCTCGTGGAGGATGGCCACCCTGGCGGCGGCAGAAAACCCGCCCCTTGGGATCACGCCGACGGAACCTCCGCCTTCTGGCGTTCCAGGTTCGTGAAGAGGGCGACGATGGAGCGGAGGGCATTGCGGGCAATGGGCTTGACCAGGTAGGAGTCGCCGCCGGCGTCACGGCCGGCCGCGTAGTCCTTGAGCTCGCCCTTTCCGGTCACGAACACGATGGGCACCTGACCGTCGACGTGCCGGAGCGCCCGACAGACGGCGAAGCCGTCCATGTCCGGCAGGTTCACGTCGAGCAGGACCAGATCGAAGGGCCCCTGGGTATCGAAGACCATCAGGCAATCGGTTCCCGAGCCGGCCTCGACAATTGCGAAGCGACGGTCCTTCTCGGCCTCCAGGACGGAGCGGATGAGAAACCGGGTGGGCGGGTGGTCGTCGACGACTAGAACTCGCTTGGTCATACGGGGCCGAGAACGGCCATTCTAGCGCGGGGCTGTCGCCTCCGGGGCGTGCGAATCTACTTCCGATAAGATATATTATGTAAAGCTAGCTCCCGAGTAGCGGGCTCATGTGGGGCTTGACGCGCTCCGCCCGCGGCGCCACGATGCGCCGCAGCCATGGCGGCCAATCTCTCCCCCGAGTTCAAGGAGGCCCAGGAGGCCTACCGGAGAGCGCGGGAGCCGCAGGAGCGCCTCGAATGCCTGCGGGAGATGCTGCGCACCATCCCGAAGCACAAGGGAACCGAACACCTTCAGGCGGACCTCAAGACCCGGATCAAGGAACAGAGCGACGACTTGGCGGGTCACCGCCGGGGTGGCGCCAGGACCGGCCCCAGCTTCGTGGTCAGGTCCGAGGGCGCCGCCCAAGTGGCGCTCTTGGGGCCACCGAATTCGGGAAAGTCGCTCCTGCATGCGCGGCTGACCGGCTCTCACTCGGTGGTTGGTCCATATCCGTTCGCGACCAAGATGCCGCTGCCGGGGATGCTGTCCTTCGAGGACATCCACTTCCAGTTGGTCGATCTGCCGCCGATTGCTGCCGACTACGTCGAGCCCTGGATCGGCAACGCTGTGGAGAACGCCGACGCGGCGCTGCTGATCCTCGACCTGGGCGATCCCGGGTGCGTCGAGCAGATGGAGGCGGTGGTGGGTCAGCTCGAGGGCAAGCGGGTGTCGCTGGTGGCGCCCGGCTCCCCTTGTGCGTTAGGTGCCCAGGAGGACGAGCTGGCGAGCCTGTTCCGGATCCGGCTTCCGGCGGTGCTGGTCGCCAACAAGGCCGATCTTCTGGCAGCTCCCGAGGCTGAGCTGCTGGCCTTCCGGGACCTGACCGGCGTGCGCTTCCCCACCGCGGTCGTATCGGCCGAGACCGGCCACGGCTTGGCCGGCCTGGGCCCGCTTCTCTTCGACGTCCTGGGTATCGTGCGGGTGTACACCAAGGTCCCGGGCCATCCCCCCGAGGCCCATCGCCCCTTCACGCTTTGGCGGGGCAGTCTGGTCCGGGACGTTGCCCGGTTGGTTCACCGGGGCCGGGCGGCCGAGCTGCACTTCGCGCGGGTCTGGGGCAGCGGCGAGTTCGACGGGCAACAGGTCAGCGCCGATCACCCGGTCCGGGACCGTGACATCGTGGAGCTGCACTGGTAGAGGGCGCCCCGGCTCGCGCCACCAGTTCCTGGGGGAATCACCGGAGCCCGATCGGCGTTTGCTCTAATGAGGGGATGATCCAGTCCATGCTGCATCCGGACCCGCGAGTGCTGCTCCCGAAGGAAACTCCCCTGCCCGGGCGCTCGAACGGAGTGCCGGTACCGGACCGCCACTTCGTGCTCGGCACGCCGCTGCTTCCGCCTTTCCCGCCCGGGGTCGAGATTGCGCTGTTTGGCATGGGGTGCTTTTGGGGCGCCGAACGCCGCTACTGGCAGACGCCGGGCGTCTACAGCACCGCGGCAGGCTACGCCGGCGGTCATACCCCAAACCCCACCTATCGCGAGGTGTGCGGCGGGCTCACCGGCCATGCCGAGGTGGTTCTGGTCGCCTTCGATCCCCAGCCAGTCCCCTACCGGGAACTGCTGCGCCTGTTCTGGGAGGGCCACGACCCGACCCAGGGCATGCGTCAGGGCCAGGACGTTGGCACCCAGTACCGCTCGGCGATCTACTGCGCGGGCGAGGAGCAGGAAGCCCTGGCCCGATCGACTCGCCGGGCCTACCAGGAGCTCCTGCACGCCGCCGGCTTTTCACCCATCACCACCGAGATCGGACCGGCGCCCGAGTTCTACTACGCTGAGGACTACCACCAGCAGTACTTGGCCAAGAACCCGGGCGGCTACTGCGGCATCGGAGGGACCGGCGTGTCGTGCCAGCCGGCCTAGACAGACTAGACCCCGCGACTACTTCTTCCGGAAGGCGTCGAAGGCGAGCACGTTCTCGGAGCGGTCGAGGCCGCTCGCAGCGGATGCGGCCGGCTCCTCCATCGTGGCCTCGAGCGGTTCGGGCGGCGGCGGCGAGTCCTTGGCGGCAGGCTGGAACTGAAGGCCCAGCCCGACCGAGGGATCGACGAAAGCGGTCAGCGCCGCAAACGGGATGCTGAGCTGCTGGCGCGCTCCGGAGAAGCGCAGCGCCACCGAGAAGGCCTGATCGGTCACCTCGAGACCCCAGAACTGATGCTGCAGGACGATGGTCATTTCCGCGGGGAAGCGGGCCTGCAGGTTCCGCGGCATGAGAACGCCCGGATCGCCGGTGCGGAAGGTGATGAAGAAGTGGTGGTCCCCGGGAAGCCCTTGCTCGGCTACCGTCCGCAGCGCGCGCCGTGCCACGTCCACCAGGGCCTCCGCAATCCAACGCGGGTAGTCGAGGGACTCGTCGGGCATGTGGGCCGCGAGTATACAACGGTCTTGGGCCTCAGACTTCTCGTCTCCAGACGTACAATCAGTCGATGGCGGAGAAGCACGGCCAACCCGGTGGCGAGGTTCTGGAGAAGACCTCCCAGAAGACCGGGAAGCCGCCACTCTACCAGGTGATTCTGCACAACGACGACTACACCACCATGCAGTTCGTGGTGGAGGTCCTGGAGAGCATCTTCCACAAGTCGCCGGCGGAGGCCCATCGGATCATGATGCACATCCACACCCGAGGCCACGGGGTTTGCGGGTCCTATGCTCACGAAGAGGCGGAGACCAAGGTGGCCCTGGTCCACAGCCGGGCCCGGGAGCGGGGCTTTCCCCTGCGCGCCAGCCTGGAGGAGGCCTGAGCCATGTTCAGCCCCGCCCTGGAGCTGGTCCTGAGCGTCGCCTATCGTGAGGCGGTGACGCGACGGCACGCCCACCTGACGCTAGAGCACCTGCTCTATGCGGTGGCCCACGATCCCGCGGGCGAGGAGATCCTCAGAGCCTGCGCGGTCGATATCGATCGGGTGAAGGCGGACCTGCGCCGCTACCTGGAGGACGTGGTCGAGCAGCTTCCCAAGGGCAAGGAGCAGGAGCCGGCGCAGACCCTGGCTTTCCGGCGCGTGATCCAGATGGCGGTGCTCCACGTACAGAGCGCCGGCAAGGACCAGGCTACCGTCGGTGACATCCTGGCGGCGCTGCTGCAACAGCCGAAATCGCAGGCCGCCCAGCTCCTGTCCGCCCAGGGTGTGACCCGGCTGGACATCCTCAACTACATCTCCCATGGCGTGTCCAAGGTACCCCGGCTCGACGACACACCAGCCCCGGTTCCCGCCGGCGAGGGCGAGGAGGCGGCGGGTCCCTCTCGAGATCCGCTGGTCGCCTACGCAGTCAACCTCACGGAGCGGGCGCAGAAGGGGCAGTTGGATCCGTTGATCGGAAGGGCGGCCGAGATCGAAAGGGCGCTCGAGGTGCTCTGCCGGCGACGCAAGAACAATCCGGTCTTCGTCGGCGAGGCCGGCGTCGGCAAGACGGCGCTGGTGGAGGGCTTGGCCCAGCGCCTGCTCGGCGACGACGTGCCCGCCATCCTGAAGGGCGCCGAGATCTTCGCCCTCGACTCCGGCTCGCTCTTGGCGGGGACCCGGTTCCGCGGCGATTTCGAGGAGCGCTTCAAGGCACTGATGGCGGCGCTCTTGCGCCGGCCCAAACCTATCCTGTTCATCGACGAGCTGCACACCATGGTGGGGGCGGGCGCCACCACCGGCGGCACCATGGACCTCGCCAACCTGGTGAAGCCGATCCTGACCGAGGGGAACCTGCGCTTGATGGGCTCCACCACCTTCGAGGAGTACAAGCACATCGAGAAGGACCGCGCCCTCTTCCGCCGCCTCCAGAAGATCGCCGTCGACGAGCCCAGCTTTGGGGACACGGTGGATATCCTCAAGGGGCTGAAGTCGCGCTACGAGGCCCACCACGGCATCACCTACACCGAGGGAGCCATTCAGTCGGCGGTCCGTTTGGCGGCGCGCCACCTGCGCGACTACCGCCTGCCCGACAGCGCGGTCGACGTGATCGACGAGGCCGGGGCCGCCCTTCGCCTCCGCTCCAAGCCCGAGGACTCCCCCATCGTCGACACCCCCGAGGTCGAGCGGGTCATCGCCCGCATGGCCCGGATTCCGGAGAAGCAGGCGACGCTGTCCGAGAAGGACCGCCTGCGCACGCTGGAGGAAACCCTGGCCCGAGTGGTGTTCGGGCAGCCGGAGGCGGTTCGCACCGTGGCCCGCGCCATCAAGCGCTCGCGGGCCGGCCTGGGCCACCCCGACCATCCTGCGGGCTGCTTCCTCTTCACCGGCCCCACCGGCGTCGGCAAGACCGAGCTGGCCAAGCAACTGGCCCACCATCTGGGCAACGAGTTCCACCGCTTCGACATGAGCGAGTTCATGGAGAAGCATGCGGTGGCTCGGCTCATTGGGGCGCCCCCGGGCTACGTGGGCTTCGAGCAGGGGGGGCTGCTGGTGGACGCGGTGCGCAACCACCCCTACAGCGTCGTGCTGCTGGACGAGATCGAGAAGGCGCACCCCGACCTCTTCAACATCCTGCTCCAGGTCATGGACCACGCCACCCTGACCGACAACAACGGGCGCAAGGCCGACTTCCGCCAGGTGGTGCTGATCATGACGTCTAACGCTGGATCGAGAGAGATGAGCCAGGCCGCCATCGGCTTCGCCGGCGAGCGCGGCAAGGACGCCAAGGCCCGCGGCAAGCAGGCCCTGGAGCGGCTCTTGTCTCCCGAGTTCCGGAACCGGCTGGACGCCATCGTGAGCTTCGTCACCCTGACCCCCGAGGTGATGGAGACCATCGTGGAGAAGTTCATCCTGGAGCTGGAAGCGCAGCTCGCCGAGCGGCGGGTGGCGATCGCCCTCACACCCGAGGCGCGCGCCTATCTCGCGCGCAAGGGCTACGACACCACCTACGGGGCTCGGCCGCTCTCGCGGTTGATTCAGACCGAGGTCCGCGATCCCCTGACCGACGAGATTCTCTTCGGCCGGCTGGAGAACGGCGGCACCGTCACCCTGGGCCTGGATGGAGACAAGCTGACCTTCGCCGTCGAGAGCGCTCCGGTTCCGATGGTGGCGCCCGCGGCCGAGCTGGGCCAGGCCCCCACCAGGGATTGACTGTGGAGTCGGCTGTGGACTAGAGTCCACAGTATGCAGACGATCCAGGTCGTGATCGAGGAGGAACTGCTGCGGACGACGGATCGGGCCGCCCGCCGTTTGAAGACCAACCGCTCAGCCCTCATCCGAGAGTCCCTGCGCCGACACTTGCGACATCTGTCCTCGCTGGAGCGGGAGCACCGGGATCGGGAGGGGTACGAGCGAACTCCCGAGACGTCGGATCTGGCCGTTTGGGACAAGGTGCTGGCATGGCCGGAGGAGTAGAGCGCGGCGAGATCCGGCTGTTTCGTTTTCCGAGCCCCGACAAACAGCGCCCGGTTCTGGTGCTGACCCGCGGTGCTGCCCTGAGCTACCTGTCACGGGTCACTGTGGCTCCCATCACCTCGACCATTCGCGGCGTTCCCTCTGAGGTAGCTCTGGGTCTGGAGGATGGCCTCAAGCAACCCTGCGTGGTCAACCTCCACAACGTCGTCACTGTACCCAAGGACGGCCTGGGTCGGCGGATCGCCCAGCTCGGAGGGGACCGCTTGCGCGAAGTGTGCGCGGCCCTGGCCTTCGCCCTCGGCTGCGACGCATAGCGCCGAGGGCACCCCTTGCCCGTCCTCAGGCTCGACGAGCGGCTGGTGTTTCCGCCGGTGCGTTATGCGGAAGACGGCCTGCTGGCGGTGGGCGGCGATCTCAGTCCGGAACGCCTGGTGCTCGCCTACTCGCAAGGCATCTTCCCCTGGTACTCCGAGGGCCAGCCCATCCTCTGGCACTCGCCCGATCCCCGCTTCGTGCTGGCGGCTCAGGACCTCCGGGTGTCCCGCAGCCTGCGCAAGACGATCCGCAAGGGCAGCTACCGGATCACGCTCGACACCGCCTTCGCCCGCGTGATCGAATCCTGCGCCCGAGCCGAGCGGCCCGGGCAACGTGGGACCTGGATCACCGAGGAGATGCGGCGGGCCTACCTCGAGCTGCACCGGCGCGGTCTGGCTCACTCGGTGGAGGCCTGGGAGCAGGGAACGCTGGTCGGTGGTCTGTACGGGGTTTCGCTGGGGGCCGCCTACTTTGGGGAGTCGATGTTCGCTTGCGCCCCCGATGCCTCGAAGGTGGCTTTCGTGGCCCTGGTGGAGCAACTGCTGCGCTGGGGGATCACGCTCATCGACTGCCAGGTGGAGACCGAGCACCTGGCTCGCTTTGGAGCCACGGACTGGCCCAGAAAGGCCTATCAGGCCGCCCTGCGCAAGGCGCTCCGGCACAAGACGCGGGTGGGTCCCTGGCGCTTCGAGACCGGAGCTAGCGAAGGGCCGCTGGCGGCTCCGCCAGCTCGCTCAGACGCTGCCGAGACCTGATTCGGATCTTGCCGCGACCGGTTTCGACCAGCCCCTCACTCTCCCACTGGGAGAGGACGCGGCTCACCGTGTAGAGGGTGGTGGCCGCGAGGTCCGCTAGCTGCTGCTGGGTGATACCTTCCAGGAAGATGCCGTCCGCGCAGCACTGGTCGCCCAAGGGCACCAAACGCAGCAAGGCCCGCGCCAAGCGTTGTGGCACGGGTTCGGTGGCCAGCTCCCGGAAGCGGTCGAGGGTTTCCCGGGCGTGGGCGCCCACCACCGCCAGCACGCCGGCCTGAAGCTCCGGGTGCTGCCGAAAAAGCTCAGACAACACGCTCCGGGGCCAGGCCAGAACCTCGCCCTCTTCCACCGCCTCGGCGGTGAACGGGTAGGCCTTTCCGTCCAGAACCGCCATCGCCGCGAAGACCTCGCCGGGGCCCACGATGCGAACGATGACCTGCCGTCCCTCGGCGGTGAGCTGGGTGAGCTTGAGGCGGCCGGTTTCCACCAGAAAGAGAGCCTCCGCTGGCTCGTCCTGGCGGAACAGGATCTCGCCCAGGGCGAGCGAGCGCCGGCGTGCCTGGGCCAGGGTGGCGCGACGGCTGGGCCCCGGAAGACCGTCGAGAAAGCGCGGGGACGGCGCTGGCTGACCGCTCACTTAGCGAGTATAGGCGCTCTCGGCTCGCGCCAGGCACGGCCGAGAGCGGCACAGCGGCCCCTCGGACTCAGGCGGTCAGCGCCGCCTGGAGCTTCTCCTCGAGCGCGATGGCGCGGGGGTGCAGGACGTTGTTTTCGAGGTGGATGTGTTCGTGCAACTCCCCCTCCATCTCGTTCAGGCCGTGGAACAAGCCGCGATAGGTGTTGCAGGCGTCCTCAGGCGGCGTGAAGTTCCCGGTCTGCTCCCGCAGTTGGAGCAGGAGTCGGCCCAGGTACTCATGGTCGCTCTCCATGGCGCCGATGGGGTTGCGGACGGAGCCAAAGGGCGACCCGGGGAGCGTCTCTCCCTTCTGTTCCAAGTTCCCCAGTTGGGTCAGGTAGGGGAAGAGAACGCGCTCCTCCTTCATCATGTGGGGCTCGATCTCGCCCAGGATTTCCCGGAAGCTGTTGCCAATGGGCTGAAGGTCGGGGTGGCGCTCGCCATGAACCGCCAGGACCTTGTTCATCATCTGGCTCAGCCGAGGCAGCTCGTCCTTCAGCCACTGGTGGTAGCGGTCGACGATGAAGGCCACCAGCTCGGCCAGGGGCGCGTCTTGCCACGAGCGCTGGCTCGGGGGAGAGCCGGCGATGGCGCCGTTCAGGTCCTGAAGCAGGCTCTCGAAGGCGATCCCCTTCTCGCCGCAAACCTCGGTCAAGGGCCGCTTGCCGCCGCAGCAGAAGTCGATGCCGTGGCGCTGAAACACGCGAATGGTGGCGGGGTGGGCGGTGGCCACCTCGGCGATCTGGGTCTCGGGTCGAATCTCCATCAAGAGCGTCCTCCTTGTTGGCCCAGTCTACGGGGCCCCCTCCCCCGCCGTCGTTGCGCTGGAGCAAGGAAGATCGAATCGGGCCAGACGAAGGGCCCGGTGTTCAGGGCAGAGGGACCCAGGCGCCGTCCGGATCCAGCACCTCGCAGGGCCGGAAGTCGGCCTTGTAGCGCATGGCCCGACAGCCGGGGACCCAGTAGCCGAGGTAGAGATGCGGGATTCCCCGCCGCCGGCACTCCTCGATCATCCACAGGATGTTGAAGACACCCAGCGAGCGGCGCGCCTTCTCGGGATCGAAGTAGCAGTAGACGGCGCTCATCGCCGAGGGTTCCAAGTCGGCCAGACCCACCCCCAGCAGTCGCTCGCCTGACCGGTACTGGATCTCCAGGGTCTCGATCCCGGTGGTGTACAGAAGCTCGAACTCCAGCTCCGAGCCGTCCATGGTTCCGTCGTGCCTGCCGGTAAGGTATCGGCGGTAGAGGTCGTGCTTTTCGGCGGTGGCCCGGGGGGCGGAGATCTCTACCGTCAGGTCCCGGTTCCGCGAAGCCGCCCGC
>DATECU010000381.1:0-8055 GCA_035286745.1 Vicinamibacteria bacterium
GAGCAGGTGAAGGGCGAGGCGGCGACGACAGCGAGCGACGTCTACTCGCTGGGGATGCTGCTCTACGAGCTTTTGGCGCGGAAGCGGCCCTACGAGATCAAGACCCGGGCTCCGGAGGAGGTGGCGCGGGTGGTGTGCCAACAGGAGCCGGAGAAGCCGAGCGCGCGGGCAGACCGGGCGTTGTCGCGGCAGCTCAAGGGGGATCTGGACACCATCGTGCTGAAGGCGATCCGAAAGGAACCCGCTCGGCGGTACCAAACGGTGGGGGAGCTGTCGGAGGATCTACACCGCTACCTTGCCGGCCTGCCGGTGCTGGCGCGTGGGGATACGGTCGGCTACCGGGCTGGGAAGTTCGTGCGGCGGCACAAGGCGGCGGTGGTGGTGGCGGGGCTTCTGGTCGCGAGCCTGCTGGGCGGGATCCTGGCCACGGTGCGACAGGCCCGCATCGCCGAGGCGAACCGGGCGCGGGCGGAGCGACGCTTCGGCGACGTGCGCAAGCTGGCGAACTCGTTCCTGTTCGAGTTTCACGACGCCATCGCCACCCTCCCTGGCTCGACGCCAGCCCGGGAGCTCGTGGTGCGCAAGGCCCTGGAGTACCTCGACGGCTTGGCGCAGGAAGCGGGTGGCGATCCCTCGCTGCAACGCGAGCTGGCTGCCGCCTACCAGAAGGTCGGGGACGTGCAGGGCGAACCCGGCTCGGCCAACCTCGGCCAGACGGCCGGCGCGCTCGAGAGCCATCGCAAGGCGCTGGGCCTGCGGGAAGCTCTGGCGGCGGCCGGAGCCAAGGACGCCGAGCTGCAGAACGATCTGGCCAGGAGCCACGGTCGGGTGGGGACCCTGCTGGGGGTGGCGGGCGATGCCGAGCGGGCCATGTTCCACTGGCAGCGGGCGCTGACCATTCGTCAGTCGCTATTGGCGAGCGACCCGACCAACCCCAAGGCGAAGCGCTCTCTGGCCATCAGCTATCACGAGCTGGGAGACGCTTTCGTCGACAGGAGGGACCTGCCGGCCGCCATGAGCTTCTACCGGCAGGAGCTCGCGCTGTTCCAGGAGTTGGCCGCGGCTGATCCGACGAACCCAAACGCTTCGCGCAACCTGGCCCTGGCCCACAAGAAGGTGGGCGCCACCCTGGTGAGAATGGGGCAGATGGTCCCCGCGCTTGAGCACTACCAGGAGGCCCTGCGACTCGACCAGGGCCGCTTGGCCGGCAGCCCCGAGGATGCGCAGGCGCGCCTCGATGTCTCGTTCGATCACAGCGACATCGGCAACATCCTCGGGAATACGGGCGACATCACGGGAGCCATCGACCGCTACCGCAAGGTGGTGGCGATCCGTGAGGAACTGTCGCAGTCGGACCCCCGCAACGCCCACGCCCGTGGAGCGCTCGCCAACGCCTACGTCCTGCTCGCGCTGCACCTCGCGGCCGCCGGCAGGACGAGGGAAGCGCTGGCTGCCTGCCGGCAGAGCGTTGCCATTCGTCAGGCGTTGGCCACCGCCGAACCCGCAAACCCGCGGGCCCGCCGTGAGCTCGCGGGCGCCGAACGGGTTCTCGGCGACATCCTGAAGCAGAGCGGCGATCTCCAGGCGGCCCTCGAGAGCTACCACCGAGCGCTGACCGTTGACCAGGCGCTGGCAGCGTCGGTCCCCGTGGATACTGGCGTTCTCCGCGATCTCGCCATCCTCTACGGCCGGCTCGCTGCCCTCCACGAGACCTTGGCCTCACAGCCACGGCTGTCTCGCGACCTTCGGCTGGAGCGCTGGAACCAGGCCCGCTCCTGGTATGAGAAGGGCCGGACCGCACTTCGCGATCTGCCGAGCGGCGGCGCCCCCGCGCTGCGCTACGAGGAGCCGGACCCTGACGAGCCGGCGCGCGGGGTGGCGCGCTGCGATGCTGCGCTCGCCAAGCTGGGGAAGGCCGGGCCCGCGGGCGCCCGAAGTCAGGAGTCTGGGCGTCGCTATACGCGGCGCCCGAAGTGAATTCGGTCGCCGCTATGAAGCGGGGGGCTCCCGCCCCCCGAGCCCCCGGACACGAAACGCAACCGCTTCGGCCGCTGCGTATAGCCGTCTTGGCGGCGACCTGACCGTCTGGCGCCAGGCCGCCACCTGTTCCGGGGACTCGCGGCGGCAACCGTCAGCGGAGACTGGACTGCTTTCCGATCTCGTCGTTGGCCTTCTTCATGATGAGGTAGTAGGTCCCAACGCTGATCGCCGTCGTCACCAGCATCATCACGATGAACTTCCCGGTTCCGCCTCCACCCCCGGACATCCCTACCTCCTGGGTGGCTCGGATTCCGGTACCCCGCGTTCCGGCGACCCGAGGGTCGGCGGTCGCCTTGGCGACGGCGCGGTCGATCGACGCCGCAAGTGGCCCGCCCGCCGCCGTCGCAGGCATGGGGAAGGCCGGCGGCAACGGTTCCGCGCCAGCAGGCAGGACGGCCAGCACCAGGCTGGCCATGAGGACGGCTGCAACGCTCTTCTTCATGAATTCTCCTCCACTGGGTGACGCGGCATCGGCGCTCGAACGTGTCACCCTAGGCCGGTCGGGACGGCCGCGGTGCTAGAATCCCGACCAATACCTGGTGAGCGGGTGGTGGGAGAGGTCGACCCGTTCGCCGGCTTCAGGTTGGGGAGCAGGCCCGCGCCTGCATGAGTTAGCCGAAGGAGTCCTGCGTGGCCGACATCACCTTGCGCAGCTTCGTGTTCCTCGACAACATGCAGGACCAGTTGGCGGGCTTCATCGGCACCACCGCCCGCGGCTACCTGCCGGTGGGCGGGGTGGCGGCCTACTTCATCGAGACCGCTCCTGGCCTGATCATCAACCGGCTGACCGACGTGGCGCTCAAGGCCACTTCGGTGGCGCCCGGCATCATGGTGGTGGAGCGCTCCTTCGGGCTCCTGGAGGTTCACCACAAGGACCAGGGCCAGGTGCGCCTGGCAGGACGGGCCGTGCTGGAACACCTGGGGCTCGACGAGTCGGGGAGGCTCAAGCCCCGAGTCGTGTCCCAGGAGGTCATCCGAGGTGTCGAGCCCTACCACGCTCAGATCCTTAACAAGATGCGTTTTGGAGACATGCTGATCGCTGGTGAGTCCCTCTACATCTTCGAGGTCGAGCCAGCGGGGTATGTGGCCTTTGCTGCCAACGAGGCCCTGAAGGCCGCCCGGGTCAAGCTCATAGATGCTTCACTCTTCGGGGCTTACGGCCGCTTGTACCTCTCCGGACCAGAGGCGCAAATCGACGCCGCTCAGGCTGCGGCTCAGCGAGCCATCGAGGGCATCGAGGGCCTGAGCCCTGCCACTTTGGCAAAATAGTCCTTGCCTCACCCGTTGAGAACGGGCGAGAATATTCTTGATGCGGTCCCTCCGTCGCCTCGGCCCCGCATGGGGGCTGGTGGCTTTAGGTCTTTGGGCCTGCGGGTCCTTGAGCTCTTCGAGCCCGACCCCGCTTCCTACCCCCACTCCGGCTCCCTCCCCAAAGGTCGCCATCATCTCCATAGACGGCCTCCGGCCAGACGCCTTGGTGCAGGCGGCGGCCCCCACGATCCAGGGCCTGGCGCGCCGCGGCGCCTACACCTTCCAGGCGCAGACGGTTCTGCCCTCCGCCACCCTGCCCGGCCACGCCTCGATGCTCTCCGGCTACGAGCCTTCCGTACACCGCCTGACCTGGGGCGACTACAAGCCGGAGAAGGGGACCATCACCGTCCCCACCATCTTCACCATCGCCCGCGAGGCGGGCCTGCGCACCGCCATGGTGATCGGCAAGGACAAGCTGGCTCACCTGAACGCCCCCGGCACCGTTGATCGTTATGTGCTCACTGCCGCCGGGGACGCCGCCGTCGCCAACGAGGCGGTGGTGCAGGCGGCCGCCGGCTTCGATCTGCTCTTCGTCCACTTCCCCCAGACCGACTACGCTGGCCACGGCAAGGGCTGGATGTCCGCGACCTACTTGCAGCAGATCGCCGAGACCGATCAGGCGGTGAGTCGCGTCCTCTTGGCCCTGCCCCCCGAGACCACGGTGATTCTGACCGCCGACCACGGAGGCTACGGCACGACCCACGGCTCCTCGGCGCCGCTCGAGACCACCATCCCCTGGATCATCGTCGGTCCCAGGATACCGGCCCGAGGCCAGCTCTCGGCGGCGATCCGAACCACCGACACCGCCGCCACCGCGCTCTACGTCTTGGGCCTCAGCCTGCGGTCGGGCGCTACCGGCAAACCGGCAACCGAGGCCTTCGGCGAGCAGGCGGCCCAGACCACCGGCGGCATGCGGACCCTGCTAGCTGCGACCGAGTCGCCCACGCTGCTCCCGGGGCCCGCCGGGCTCGAGCCGCCTGCGACCCGCCCGGAGCGATCCCGCGAACGCCGCCAAGCGCCCTAGCCCATCCAGCCGTTGACCGACGTCCGTTGATCGCTCCGTGTCCGGGCTCCCGCCGGTTCCCGTAGGCCGAGAGCCGACCCCGGTTCGCTGAGCGCTTTCGTCCTACCCCCCCACCGACCAGTACAGCGCATTGAACAGGAACGGGAAGGTGGCCGGGGTCTGCGCGCGGTGCTGGGGACGGAAGCCCAAGAGCACCAGCCTTCCTTTGCCATAGGTGGCCGCCACCGCCGCCGCCCGCCGGGCCAGCCGATCCTCGCCCCGCAGCCATCCCGACAGGAGCACATCCCGCGCGTCGGCAGGATAGGCGGCGAGCACCCAGCGTTCCATCTCCGCCCCAGGCGGGGTGGTGTCGAAAGCCAGCGGCTTGTCCTGGAACACGGCCACCTCGCGGGGCAGGCCGTAGGTCACCGGATGGTCGGGGGTCACCTGGGCCCGAAGCAGCGAGCCGGGGCAGCCAAACTCGTCGGGACGAGGCCGGCCCACGCCGTTCTTGACCGGCAGGTTCAATTCCTCCAACAGGTACTCGTTAGACGAGCCCAGAGCGACCAGCGTGCCCCCCGCCTCCACGAAGTCCTTGAGCGCCTTGGCCCCTTCCTTGTCCAGCCCTCCGGCGTACTCGGGGGGGAACTCGGCGAAATAGCGCATCTCGCCTTCCTCGCGCTTGGGCTTGCCGGCGGCCATCACGTCCTTGTTGACGTCGGGCAACACGATCACGTCAAACGCGTCCTTGAGGTTGCCGGCACGGGCCGTCTTGTTGTCCAGGCTCTTGGGCTCGAAGCCGTACTGCTCCAGGGTGAAGCGGGTCCAGCCCTCGTCCATGGAGGCCAGCCACGGCTTGTAGAGCCCCACTCGCGGGGCGCTGAGCTTCTCGGTCCCCGCCGGCAGACTGCCTACTGCCGTCCAACGGAGGCCGGGCTCGGCCTTGGCAGCGGCGGCTTTGGCCGCCACCCCGTCGAAGAAAATGGTGCCGGCCGGCCAGGACTTGCCACCCGCTTCCACCCCCTTGCGAGCGATCTGGACCTTGCCCGTGCTGCGCAGGGCAGCGTTCACCAGCTTGGCGTTCTCCGGGCTGCCCGGGCTGAGCGCGAAGGCGGTGCCGTCGGTCGTCAGGCGGGCCGCCGGGGCCGCGTAGGGCTTGAGGTCCGTGGGTAGCGTTGCGCGTTCCACGGTGACCCCCATCATCAGCGGCAGGGTCCAGGCGGAGACGTCGTAGGGGCGCACGATCTCCTTGCCCGAGACCAGCTTGACCTCGGGGAAGCGCTGGACCGAGAACATTTCGGCCACGAACTTGCCGTAGGGCTGGGCCAGAGGGATGAAGGCGTCGCCGCCCGGTGCCACCTTCACCTCGACGCCGTGCT
The DNA here is from genome assembly GCA_035286745.1 of Vicinamibacteria bacterium. Taxonomy (GTDB): domain Bacteria; phylum Acidobacteriota; class Vicinamibacteria; order Fen-336; family Fen-336; genus DATECU01. Next base: position 5,734 of record DATECU010000381.1, read on the forward strand.
CGACCATCAGCGAGGCGAGCCGTGAGGCGCTCGCCGGATCGCGCTGTTCGGCGGGGATACGGTAGGCGTCCTGAGGTCCGAAGGAGGCGATCGCCGCCTGCGCCCGCTTGACCGCATCGCGCAGGAAGTCCTGGCGGTGGTTGGCCGAGGATTCGAGCAGCGCGTCGGAGGCGATGCGCTCGTAGTCCATGATGTCGCGCAAGCGCCAGACGCCGCCCGGCCAGGGGTTGGGGAAGTTGGTCTGCGCGCCGTACTCCACGAGCCCCTTGCCGCCACCGGAAAGCTCGCCGGGCTCGATGCGAACAGGCGTGGCCAGCCGGGCCGAGGCCACCTCGGTCAGAAGGCCCGAGACGTTCTTCCACCAGGCGGTGTTCTTGGTGCCGCCCGGCCAGTAGGCGTCGAAGACGTAGCCGTAGATGACGCCCGTCTTGCCGGCCTGCTCCAGGCGCAGCGCCATCTCGGAGCCGATCAGGTTGACCTCGCGCCAAACCAGAGGGTGGATGTCCTTGTCCACCGGCTCCGAGTAGGGCGGCACGAAGATGCGGGGCCCGCTGGCGCCCATCTGGTGCTCGTCCAGCCAGATCTGGGGGAACCAGTCGTGATAAACGGCCCGGGAGACGGCACGGGTTTCCTTCTGGGTGAGCATGAACCAGTCCCGGTTGTTGTCGTGGCCCACGTAGTGGTGGTAGAGCCAGGGCAGGCGGCTCCCCTCGTAGCGGGTGCCCAGGTGCTTGCGGTACCACTCCGTCTCCATGATCTGGCCGTCGGGGTTGATCGAAGGCAGCAGCAGCAGCACCACCTCCTGCAAGCGCTTCTTGGTCTCGGGATCGTTGGACGTGGCCAGCGCGTGAGCCCATTCCATGGCCATCTGGGAGGCGGCGATCTCGGTCGCGTGGATGTTGCAGGTGACCAGCAGCACCAGCTTGCCCTCGCGCGTGAGTTGATCGATCTCCGCCGCCGACAGCCCGCGGGGATCGGCGAGCTTCCTCGCGGTCTCGCGGATCCGCGGCAGGTTCTTGATGTTCTCCTCCGCGGAGATGACGGCCATGAACAGGTCCTCGCCGAGGGTGGTCTTGCCGAGCACCTGGACCTCCACGCGAGGCGACGCCGCGTCCAGGGCTTTGAAGTAGGCGGCAATCTGGCGGTAGTCGGCGAGCGTCCGGTCGGCCCCCACCGTGAACCCCAGGAACTCGGAGGGTGAAGGCACGCCGGCGGCGGCGGCCGGAACCGTAAGACCGAGAAGCAGTGCGGTGCGAAGCAGCGTCGTCATCGTCATCGTCAACCTCCGGGGACTGCGACCCGCGGCGATCTTATCCCGGGCTCCATGCCGATCGATGTCAACCGATGTGAAGACGTGTCGAAAGGCCGAAGTTGGCGGCCCCGGTCAGGCGGCCGGCCGGCCCCTCAAGGTGTTCTGGATCAGCCTGAGCGCGGTCTCGCGCTCGGTGCCTTCGAGGGGAAGGCGAGGGGGACGCACGCGCTCGCTGCCCATCCCCACCGCCTGCTGGACCAGCTTGATGAGCTGGACGAACTTGGGGACGGTGTCGAGGCGCAGCAGGGGGAGGAACCAGTCGTAGAGGCGGCGAGCCTCCTGATGACGGCCCGCCAGCGCCAGCTCGAAGAGTTGCAGGGATTCCCGGGGAAGCGCGTTGACCAGGCCTGCGATCCAGCCGGTGGCCCCGGCTGCGATCCCCTCGACGATCAGGTCGTCGACACCCACCAGGATCGCCAGCCGTTCGGCCAGCAGGCTGCGAATGGCGCTCACTCGCCTGACGTCTGCGCTCGACTCCTTGACCGCATGGAGGTTGGGCAGCACCGCCGCCAACTCGGCCAACTGCTCAGGGGTGACGTCGACGCCGTAGGCGATGGGGTTGTTGTACAGCATGCAGGAGAGCGGCGTGGCCGCGATGACCGCCCGAAAGTGGGCGGCCGTCTCCTGCCAATCCCCGCGATAGACGTAGGGCGGCAAGACCATCAGGCCCTCGGAGCCCGCGCTCTCGGCGGCCCGCGCCAGTTCCACGGCCTCGGCCGTGCTGAGGGCGGCGATGCCCGCCACCAGCGGCGCCCGGCCGGCCAGGGCCTGGTGGCAGGAGGCCAGCACCGCGAGCTTCTCCTCGAGACGCAGGGTGGCGCCCTCCCCCAGCGAGCCCAGGGCCACCACGCCGGTGCAGCCGTGATCGACGAGCCAGGAGGCATGTTGCCGCAGGAACTCGTGATCGATGGTCAGGTTCGGCGCAAAGGGGGTGGTGATGGCGGGCATGACGCCGTGCCACTTCATGGCGTGTCCTCCTTGAGGATGGCGAGGGAGACGGGTTTGAGCGG
>DATECU010000382.1:0-29496 GCA_035286745.1 Vicinamibacteria bacterium
TCCACCCGTGGCTTCCTGGCCGTGTTCCGCATCCGCAACCTCGGCCACCGCACCTTCGTCTCCGAGGAGGAGATCAAGCATTTGGTGAAGGAGGGCCGGGACCAGGGCCTGCTCGACCAGACCGAGATGGACCTGATTCACAGCGTGTTCCAGTTCTCGGAGACGCCGGTCAAGAAGGTCATGGTGCCGCGGCCCAAGATCTTCGCCCTGGACGTGGCCACTCCGCCCGGCGAGGTGGAGCGCCTGATGGTGGAGGGCGGCTTCTCGCGGATTCCCGTCTTCGAAGGCTCCGTCGACAACATCATGGGCCTGATCTATGGGAAGGATGCGCTCCGGCTGCTGGAGAAGCGACAGCCGGTGGTGATCCGCAAGATCCTGCACCCCGCCCACTTCGTACCCGAGACCAAGAAGGTGGGGGAGCTGCTCAAGGAGCTGCAGAAGCGGCGCACCCACATGGCCATCGTCATCGACGAGCACGGTTCGGTCACCGGCCTGGTCACCCTGGAGGACCTGCTCGAAGAGATCGTGGGCGAGATCCAGGACGAGTACGACTGGGAGGAGCGGCCGGTGGAGAAGCTCAAGGACGGCTCGCTGGTGGTGGACGGGACGGTGTCCGCCACCGAGCTGAGAGAAGGCCACGAGGTGCCGATTCCCGAGTCGGCGGAGTTCGAGACGGTGGCCGGGTTCATGCTCGACGTCCTGGGCTCCATGCCCAAGGGCGGTGAGGTGGTGACGGTAGGCGACTACCGGCTGACGGTGGTGGACGTGGAGAAGAACCGCATCAGCAAGGTCAAGATCGAGCGCATCCCCTCAGCGATCGGCGTCTGATCGCGAGAGCGTCGCCGCCGGTGCCACTTCCCCGGGGGGCGCGCTTCGGAACAGCCAGCGCACGCTCATCCACACCAGCACCAGGTCGTCGAGGTAGCCGGCCACCGGCACCAGGAAGTCCGGGAAGAGGTCCAGGGGCCAGAGCAGGTAGGCCGCCGCAAACAGCACGGCCAGGCGGGGCAGCCGTCGCACCCGAGGATCGGCGAGCAGAGTCGCCACCTGGCGAAGGCGAGTCAGCAGGCCCATCAAGGCACCGGGCTGGGGGTTGGGTTAGGTGTGGGCGGGCGGATGGGCTCGATGCGCGGCGGTTCGCTGGGCCGCGGCGCGGGGACGAAGGAGGGGATGGCCGGGACCTCGAAGAGCAGGGGCGAGGACTCGCCGCCCAGCGGGAAGGAGCGCAGGTCGTCTTCGTCGATCTGCGGCCGTCGCACCACGTGGGGCGTCAGGGTCATGACGATGTCGGTCTCCGCCACCTCGCGCTGGTTGCGCGAGAACAGGTTCCTGAGCAGCGGGATGTCGGCCAGGCCGGGCAGGCCGGAGAGGCTGGTCCGCTCCTCGTCGCTGATCAAGCCCGCCAGGATGTTGGTCTCGCCGTCGCGCAGCCGGATCACGCTGGTGACGGTGCGGTTCCTGAAGGTGGGGTTGTTCTGGAAGAGCTGTCCCAGGGAGGAGATCTCGAGCTTCAGGCTCAGGGTCACATCGCCGTCGTGGTGGACCCGCGGCGTCAGGTCGATGTTGACGCCCACGTTCTTGTAGTCGAAGGAGGTGATGGGTTGCTGGGCGGTGCCGCCGGTGGCGATAGGCGTGAAGACGGTCACCGGCACCGGGATCTGGTCGCCGAAGCGGGCCTGGGCGGTTTGGCCCTCGCTGGCCCGCAGTTGCGGGTTGGCCAGCAGCCGGGTGGCGGAGTCGGTTTGGAGCAGGCGGTAGAGCACTCCCGGGAGCTGGCTGACCAGGAGGCTGGAGCGCCCGTAGAGGTCGTCGTCGAGAGTCGCCTGGCGGGTGCGCCGGGTCTTGAAGCCGTAGCTGTCGGTGTCGACCTCCTCCACCGTGCCTTTGGGGGCGATCCCACCGGCAACCCCCGCCAGCCCGGCCAGGCCCGAAGTGATCTCGATGCCGTACTCCTTGAGCAGCGAGCGGTTCACCTCCATGATCTCGACCTCGACCACCACCTCGGCCCGGGCCTTGTCGACGGTCTCGATGATGCGTTCGGCGGCCGCCACCTTGTCGGGAGCGTCGCTGATGGTGAGCGCGTTGGCGCCGGCCAGTGGCGCCACCCGCCGGGCCCCCAGCACGATGCGCAGCAGATCCACCGTCTCCTTGAGGTCGGCGTTGGAGAGGAAGAAGGTCTTCACCACCTGCTGCTCGTACTCGCGGCGTTTGGTGGGGGTGTCGGGGACCACGTTGATGACCCGGGCGTCGAGCACCCGGTGGAAGGTCTTGCCGGTGCTGGCCAGCGCCGACAGGGCCTGCTCGAAGCCGACACCCTTGAGGTCGAGCGAGATCGGCTGGTCCTGGAACTGGGGGTCGAAGACGAAGTTGACCCCCGCCACCTTGCCCAGGGCCAGGTAGGTCTCCTTGAGGTTGGCGTTGCGGAAGGAGATGCTCAGGGGCTCCTTGGCCTCAGGTCCCAGGGCCAGCCCGGGTAGTGCGCGCTCCCTTGCCCGGTCCTTGATCTGGTCCAGCGAGGGGGCCGGGGCTGCGGACTGCCGGCGGGCCTCCACCTCGCGGATCTCGGCGGCCAGCGTCCCCGATTCCGGGTTGAGATCGAGGGCCAGCCGGTATTCCTCCAGGGCTTCCTTGAAGAGGCCCCGACCGGCCAGCCGGCGTCCGGCAGCGGCATGGCTGGCCGAGGCCCGGAGTCGGGCTCGTTTCAGGCTGACGCGGTAGCCTCGATTCTCGGGCGCGCTCGTGAGGGCCTTGGCGTATTGCAGAACGGCCACGTCGAACTCGCCCCGCTTCTCGGCCCTCTCTCCGGCGCGGAAGGCGCCGGCAGAAGCGCAACCCCAGAGGCCGACAAGCAGCCAGGCGAGGCCGGAGCGTCTCATCCTTCCACCACCTCCACGCCCGCCGGGATCTCGAAGCGGAACAGCCGGTCCTGGAGGCCGACGTTCTCCTTGATGTCCTCGAAATCGAAGCGGCTCCGGTTCCCCTGGGCGTCCACCATCTGCACCGAACGGATTCGATCGGCCGCGTCGACCTCCAGCAGGGCCGACTCCATCTCGGGGTCGGGCGTCCGGGGCGTGAGGCGCAGGCGGGTCAGGCCGGCGGGGGCTCCGGACTCCATGCCTACCGCGAAGCGATCCAGGATCCCCTCTCGCCCCGAAAGCAGGAAAGCGGCCAGGCCCTGATCGGCCTGCTGCTCGCGGACGATCACCTGGTGGTCGGCGGGGACATAGAAGTAGGCGGTGCTGCCGTCGGACACGAAGAGCTTTCGCTCCGGCGAGCGGTACTCCCACAGCATGCGGTTCGGGCGCTTGATGGAGACCACGCCCCGCTCCACCACCTCGCGGCCCAGGGCGCCCGACCGGTACCTCTGGACGAAGCGGGCGGTCAGATCGCGGAGGCTCTTCTGCCGCCGATCCAGACGGAGCGCCACCGCCTCGGCAGCCGCATCTTGCGGCGCCGCGCTGGCGGCGGCGGCGGTCACCAGCGCACCCGTTAGGCCAAGAACGCGCAGAAGTCTCACTGGGGCGACATGATACCATGCCGGCGCTTGCGGCCGGGCGGAACCACCCGCACCTTGCCGGCCCCGAGGCGCCCCATGACCAAGCCCCGATTCACGAGCCTGCTGGTTCCCGAGGCGGCGCTGGTCCTGGCCTCGCTGGCCGCGGTGGCGGCGAAAGTGGGAGCGGATGCCGGCGGGCCGTCTTGGATCCTGCCCGCCGCCCAGGCGACGGCGCTGGGGGTGTTGGTGGCCCTGCTCGCGCGCCGGCGTCGCCGATGGGTGGACGCCCCGCGCGCGGTTCTGATCGGGCTGGCGCTTGGGCTCCTGCCCACCGTGTACGGGCAGGTCGGCGGCGATGGGGTGCAGGCGTTCGTCGTCGTACGCTCGGCGGTCCTGGATGGCGACCTCGACCTGGCGAACGACTATCGCGGGCTGGGAGCCCGGGCGGTGGCCACCGAGACCGGGACGCCCACCAGCCACCTGCCCGCCGGCCTCGCCCTGCTGTGGACCCCCCCCTTTCTGGCTGCCCACGCCGGTACCGCCCTGGCGTCTGCGTTGGGCGCCGGGGTCGCCGCCGACGGCTTCTCCGTCCCCTACCGTTCGGCGGTCACCGCCGGCAGCTACCTCTACGGGGTCCTGGCACTTCTGCTGTTGGAGGCCGAGCTGCGTCGCCGCCACGGACGTGGCCTGGCCCTGATCGGCGCCCTCGGTATCTGGTTCGCCACCCCGCTCCACTTCTACATGACCGCCAACCCGGCCATGGCGCACGGTGCGTCGGTAGCTGCGGCGACCGCCTTCGTCGTCTGCTGGCTGCGGGTCCGCCAGGTCCCCTCCACCCGCGGGTGGCTCGCCTTGGGGCTGCTCGGCGGCTTGATGACGCTGGTCCGTTTGCAGGACGCGGTGCTGCTGGCCCTGCCGCTCGCCGACCTGGGGATTCGCCGCCCTGCTCGTTCCCTGGGTTTGGCGATGCGGTTCGTCGCCGGCGCCTGGGTCCTGGGCCTGGTCCAACTGGCGGTCTGGCTGCGGCTCTACGGTACCGGGTTTCTGGGGACCATCCTCCGCGTCAACCTGGTGGGCAGCGACGGCGGCCCTCACGTCTTGGACCTGCTCTTCGCCGCCCGGCATGGGCTCTTGACCTGGACGCCTCTCTACGCCGTCTGCATCGCCGGCTGGCTGCTGTGGCTGCGTCGCGAGCTGGGGCTGGCCGCGCTGGCGATCGGCGGCTTCGCCCTTTCCGTGCTGGTCAACGCCTCGATGCAGGACTGGTGGGGAGCCGAAGCCTTCGGCCAGCGGCGCTTGCTGGGTCTGACGCCTCTCTTCGCGCTGGGTCTGGGGCAGGCCCTGGCCTTTCTGCGCTCTTGTCCGCTGGCTCTCCTGAGCGGCGGCGTGGCCGCGCTGGGGGTCTGGAACCTGGCCTTCGAGCGGATCTACAACAGCGAGGTCGTCTCCCGTCGCGACCAGCCGGTGAGTCTCGACCGGTTGGCTCCTGCTCAGGTGGAGGGGGCCTGGCGGTGGCTGCTCAGCCTGCACGGCCGCCTGCCGCCAACCGCATGGGCGCTGGCCTACGACAACCTCAAGGGCATCTGGCTCGACGACGGGCCCCGCTCGCTCGGCGGCCGCATCGATCTGGGCGCCGAGCCGCCGGAGCTGCCGCTTCTCGTAGGCCACGGCTGGTACCCGCCGGAGGCCGAGGGCGCTGTCACCTTCCGGCGCTCCCGCGGGCGGGGCTCCTGGATGCGAGTGCCCATCCGCGCCCCCGCCGCCTACCGGGTCCTGCTGCGACTACGGCCGGAGATGGAGGGGCCGCTCTCCCTCACCGTCGAGGCCAACCGGCAGCCGGTGGGGACGGCCGACCTGGTGCCGGGCTGGTCCGAGTACAGCTTCCGCATCCCCGCCGGCCTGCTGCGGCCCGGGCTGAACGACCTCGGCCTCGCCTACTCGTCGACGCCGCGCGAGGCCCAGCCCGGTGTGGCGGGCCGGAACGCCGCGGTTTCGGTGGACTGGCTGGTCCTGGCGCGCGAGCCCGGACCATGACGCGGCTTTTCTCGCGCCTGCCAGTTGCGGAGCCGCCGGCGGGGTAGACTGTCGCCAAGAGCTCCCGTCATGTCGCTCATTGGATCCCTGGACGAGGTCAAGCTGGCTGAGGTCCTGCGCCTGATGGCGGCGGGCAAGAAGACGGGCGTGCTCACCGTGACCGGGCCGACTCACGAGGCCATCCTGCGCTTCCAGAAAGGGGCGCTGGTGCACGCCGCCACCGGGCGGCGCTTCCAGGGAGAGGCGGCGGTCTTCGACCTCTTCGGCTGGAAAGAGGGCCAGCTCAGCTTCATCCCCGAAGAGAGCCCGGTGTTGCCTAACGTTAACAAGCCGATGGAAGCCCTGATCGACGAGGGGCTCCGGGAAGGCGAGACCTTGCACCGGATGGGCGAGGTGATCCCCTCGGACCGGGTGGTGTTCCAGTTCGCCCCCGGACCCACCGACGACGGGGCGAGCTGCACCCTGCGGGCGGCGGCCTGGCGGGTCTTGCGTTTGGTGGACGGGCTGCGCGACGTTCGGGAGGTGATCGAGGCCTCGAAGGTGCCGCGGGCCGAGGTGCTGCGCATCCTGTTCGACCTGGCCGACGCCGGCTTCCTGGAGCGGGTGGAGCCGATGCGCAGCATGCGGCTCAAGAGCGAAGGTGGTCTCTTCGGGGGCAAGGACCTGGCCTATCTCGACGAGCGGTACGAGGCGGAGTGGAAGCGGATCCTGCGCTTCAGCCACGGCGTGCACCGGGTGGAGGTTCGCACCCTGAACGGCCGTTCGGCCCTGGTCGGTGTCGCCTTCCGCTCCAAGCTGGCGCGAGATCTTCAGCTGCCCCGCACCCTGCTCGCGGAGCTGGGTGCCCACGACGGCGAGGAGGCCCAAGTCCGCCCGATCGCCTGAGGCGGCCATGGTAGGATGCCGGCGCCCATGAACCCTCTGCTCGCGCTTCTCCTGCTGGCCGGCCCCGGCTTGGGCGGGCCCGCGCCGGCCCCCGAGCTTCGAGGCCTGTGGGTGGTCCGCACCGCTCTCACCTCGCCGCAGGCCGTGGACCGCACGGTCGAGCAAGCCCAGGAGGCCGGCTTCAATGCCCTGTTCGTGCAGGTGCGGGGCCGGGGGGATGCCTTCTATCGTTCGGCGCTGGTGCCCCGCAGCCCGCTGCTGCAAGGGCAGCCGGCGGGTTTCGACCCCCTGGCCCGGCTGATCGAGCGGGCTCGGCAGCGGGGTCTGGAGGTCCACGCCTGGGTCAACGTGCTGCTGGTGGCCGGCTTCGGGCAGGTCCTGCCCGCCGGCCACATCGCGGCCGAACACCCGGAGTGGCTGATGGTGCCCCGGGACAGCGCCCGGCTGGCGGCGTCCGAACGGGGCAGCCGCCTGTTGCAGGTGCTGAGGCAAGACCGGGGCGATGGGGACGTCGAGGGGTTCTACCTCTCGCCGGCGGCCCCAGAGGTCGGGGACCACCTGGAGCAGGTGGTGCGGGAGCTGGTCCGAGGCTATCCGGTGGACGGCCTTCACTTCGACTTTATTCGTTATCCGAGCGGGGACTACGACTACTCGCGGTCCGCGCTCGAAGGCTTCCTGGCCCGGAAGCGGAGCCGCGGCGACCTTCTGGGCGAGGCGCTCGCCGACGCCGAGGGCTTCGCACAATACCGGCGTGACGCCCTGACCGCGCTGGCCCAGCGGCTCTCCGAGGCCTCCCGGAGCGAGCGGCGGGGGCTGGTGGTTTCCGCCGCCGTGGTGCCGGAAGAGGCTCAGGCGGTCCATCATCGTTTCCAGGACTGGCCCACCTGGGCGGCCCGCGGCATCCTGGACGCCGTCTGCCCCATGGTCTATACCCCGGAGCGGGCGGTGTTCCTGCGTCAGGTGGAGCAGGCCCGGGCGCGGGTGGGGATTCCGGTGTGGGCCGGGGTGGGCGCCTACCGGCTGACTCCGGCTGAGATCGTGGAGCGGGTGAGAGACGCCCGCGACCGGGGCGCCAGCGGGGTGGTGCTCTTCTCCCACGAATCCCTGGGCCCTTCACACCTGCTCCCGCTGCGCGAGCAGGCCTTCCCGCGGCTGCCCAACCGGCTGGACCAGAAGGCGGTGCCCACCGCGGAGACCGGGTTGCGGTGAACCGCGCGGGCGTCTGGGCTTCGGCGCTTCTGACCCTGGCCAGCACCTGCGGTCATCCCAAGGCAGTGGTCCCGCCTCCGCTGGCGCCCACCCCTCCGGCGCGGCTCTCCTGGGCGCGGGAGACGCTCGGCCGCTTGAGCCTCCCCGAGAAGGTCGCGCAGATGATCGGGGTGAGAGCCTATGGCCTCTACCGGAATCCGGAGACCGCCGAAGCCCAGGAGTTGAAGCGCCGGGTGGCGGTGCTGGGGGTGGGCTCGATCTGCGTGTTCGAGTCCGAGGTGGAGAGCCTACCGCGCCTGCTGAACGAATTGCAGGGAGTGGCCAAGCTGCCGCTGCTGGTCTCCGCGGACATGGAACGGGGCATGTCCTTCCGGATCCGCCGCGGCGTGGTGGCGTTGCCCTACGCCATGGCGTTTGGTGCGACCGGCTCTATCGAGGATGCCCGCTTCATGGGGGAGGTGGCGGCCCGGGAGGGGCGGGCGCTCGGCGTGCACTGGGCGCTGGCGCCGGTGGCCGACGTGAACAACAACCCCGCCAACCCGGTGATCAACATCCGCTCCTTCGGCGAGGACGCCGAGCGGGCGGCCGGATTGGTGGCGGCCTTCGTGCGTGGGGCCCGTGAGGGCGGGCTGCTCACCACCGTCAAGCACTTTCCGGGTCACGGCGACACCGCCGTGGACAGCCATCTCGCGTTGGCCAGCTTGGGTGCGGACCGGGCACGGCTGGACGCGGTGGAGCTGCTCCCCTTCCGCAGAGCCATCGGGGCCGGCGTCGACTCGGTCATGCTCGGCCATATCGCCGTCCCTGCCCTCGACGCCACCGGCGCTCCAGCCACCCTGTCTCCGGTCTTGACCACGCTGCTGCGAAAGGAGTTGGGGTTTGGGGGCTTGGTGGTCACCGATGCCCTGGACATGGCGGGCGCCAAGGCGGCCTGGACCGGCGATGCGGCCAAGCGCGCGGTCCTGGCCGGCGCCGACATGATCCTGCTGCCTCCCGATCCCGAGGTCGCCATCGGGGCTCTGGTTCGCGCGGTCAAGGAGGGGGAAATCGACGAGTCGAGGATCGACCAGTCCGTCCTCCGCATTCTGGAGGTCAAGGAGCGGCTGGGGCTCCACCGCGAGCGACGAGTCGAGGTCGGGGCCCTGACCAGCAGCGTGGGTCGGCCCGCCGACGTGCAGCGGGCGGTAGGCATCGCCCGGCGTGCCGTCACCGTGGTGAAGAACGAACGCGGCCTGCTGCCCCTGAAGGCCGAGGCGCCGCTCGCCATCCTCCACCTGGTGCTCTCCAGCGATGCCCGAAACGACGCCATCCAGGGCATCCCCGAGGCGGAGTTGGCGGCTCGCAAGATCGTCACCGAGACCTTGAACCTGGGCCCCGAGGTGTCGGAGGCCACCACCGGCAGGATCCTGGCCCAGGCCCAGGACTTCACGCACGTGCTCGCCTCCTGCTTCGTGCGGGTCGGTGCCTACCGCGGGAACGCGGACATGGCAGAGAGCCACGCCAAGCTCATCGAGGCCCTGGTGGCGGCCGGTCGGCCGGTGATCGTGGTGTCCTACGGCAGCCCCTACCTCCTGAAGCAGGTCCCGGACGTTGCCGCCTACCTGGCCACCTACGGCTGGGCCGATCCCAGCCAACGCTCGGCGGTGTCGGCCCTGTTCGGTGAACACCCGGTGACCGGGACGCTGCCGGTGACGCTCCCCGGTCTCTTCCCCCTTGGTCACGGTCTCAAGATCCCGAGGCGCGAGATGACCCTGCGCATGGCCCGCCCCGAAGAGGCGGGGTTTCGTAGCGACGGCATGGCTGAAGTGGACCAGGTGGTGGAGAAGGCCGTCGCCGGCAAGGCGTTCCCGGGCGCGGTGCTCGCCGTGGGCAAGGACTCCGCGCTGGTCCACCTGAAGGCGTTCGGCCGCGAGAGCTACCAGTCGGCGGCACCTCTGGTCACCACCGACACCCTCTACGACCTGGCCAGCCTCACCAAGGTGGTGGTCACCACCACCCTGGCCATGGTGCTGGTGGACGAGGGCAAGCTGGACCTCGACCAGCCGGTTGCCGCCTTTCTCCCCGGCTTCCGTGGCGGTGCCAAAGACCGGGTGACGGTGACGCAACTGCTCACCCACTCGGGCGGGCTCAAGTGGTGGGCGCCGCTGCACGAGGAACTGAAGGGGAAGGACGCCTACCTCGAGCGCATCGCCGCCATGGACCTCGACTACGAGCCGGGTACCAAGTCCGTCTACAGCGACCTGGGCGTCATCCTGCTGGGCGAGGTCCTGGAGCGGGTGGCCGGGGAGAGCCTGGAGGCTTTCGCCAAACGCCGCCTGTTCGCCCCTCTGGGCATGAAGGACACCGGCTACCGGCCCCCGGCCGCCCTGCTCCCCCGCATCGCACCTACCGAACAAGACGACAAGTGGCGGAAGCGGCTGCTCCGGGGCGAGGTCCACGACGAGAACGCCTTCGCCCTCGGTGGGGTGGCCCCTCACGCCGGCCTCTTCGGAAGCGCACCGGATCTGGCCCGCTTTGCGCAGATGCTGCTGAACGGCGGGGTCTACGATCACCAGCGTTTGGTGTCACGGGCCACCGTGGAGCGCTTCACCCGGCGGGCCGGGGTTCCGGGGTCCAGCCGGGCCCTGGGCTGGGACACCCCGTCCGAGGGCTCTTCGGCCGGCAGCCTGCTCTCGGCCCGCTCCTTCGGCCACACCGGCTTCACCGGCACCTCGATGTGGATGGACCCGGAGCGGCGCCTGTTCGTGATCCTCCTCAGCAACCGCGTGCACCCGACCCGAGAGAACAACGCCATTCGCGACGCGAGACGGGCGGTGGCCGATGCCGTGGTCCGCGGCCTGGCCGTGCCGTGATCCGCCTCTGGGGCATGGTCCCCTTGGCCTGCGCCCTGGCGGCCGCGCCGGCGCAGGCGGCCTCGGGAGCCGCTCGACCCAAGGTGGAGGTCGGGCTCGAGCGGCTGGCTGCGGGCGGTGCGGCAGCGCTCCGCGGCAAGCGCGTGGGCCTGGTCGTCCACGCCGCCTCGGTGACCGCTGACGGCCGCCACCACGTCGACGTGCTGCGGGACCTGGGCGTCAAGGTGGTCAGGCTCTTCGCGCCCGAGCATGGCCTCAGGAGCCGGGCCGCCGCCGGGGAGAGCGTCGATTCCGGGATGGACGCGGCCAGCGGTCTCCCGGTGGTGAGCCTCTACGGGGCGAAGACCAAACCCGCGCTTCATGACCTCCAGGACCTGGACGCCCTGGTCTTCGACCTTCAGGACGCCGGGGTGCGCTTCTACACCTACGCCAGCACCCTGCTCCTGTGCCTGGAGGCGGCGACCGAGGCCGGCATCGAGTTCGTGGTGCTGGATCGCCCCAACCCCTTGGGGGGTGAGGAGGTCGAGGGACCGCCGGCCGACCCTCGGGAGCAGGTGCCGGCAAGCCTGGTGAACCGAACCCCGGGACCGCTGGTTCACGGCCTGACCCTGGGTGAGATGGCTCGTTATGTGAATGCGGGGGCGGTGCGGAAGGCCAAGCTCACCGTCATCGCCATGCGCGGGTGGCAGCGCGGCATGCGGTGGCCAGACACCGGCCGTCCCTGGATCGCTCCCTCGCCCAACTTGCGCACCCCGGAAGCGGCTCTGGCCTATCCGGGCGTGTGCCTGCTGGAAGCCACCAACCTCTCGGAGGGCCGAGGCACCGAGGCCCCCTTCCTGCTGCTGGGGGCTCCCTGGCTCAAGCCGGAGACGCTGGCCGGCGTGAGCGCCCCCGGCTTCACCCTGGAGCCCGCCCGCTTCACCCCGGCGGCCTCAACGGCCGCACCTAACCCTAAGCTGTTGGGCGAGGAGTGCCGGGGCGCCCGGGTTCGAGTGGTTGACCCCAGGGCGGCTCGGCCCTACGAGCTGGGGCTCAGGCTGCTGGCGGCGCTCCGCCGGGAGCCTGAGTTCCGCTGGTCGCGGGAGGGCGCTCTCGACTGGCTGCTGGGCACCCGCCGGGTGCGGGAGGCGCTGGAGCGGGGGGATTCGGTGGAGGCGATCCTGAAGGCGGACGGGCCTGCCCTCCAGGCCTTCCGGAAGGACCGAGCGGTCGCTCTGCTGTATGCGCAACGTCCAAAGTGAATACGGTCGCCGCTCCCAACGCTACGTCTGCTGAGGCACGGACGGCTTGGGGAGCAACTGACTCACCGTCCAGCCCACCCCGGTGGTGACCAGGGCGCCGACCGCGACGTTCCAGGTCCAGGCCATCCCGGCCCAGGTGGCGAGCGAGAAGGTGACCAGGAGGCCCGCCAGCATCCCCACCATGGTGCCGGCCGAAGTGGCAGAGCGGGTCAAGACCCCGAGCAGGAAGGCGCCCACGGTCGGACCCGACGCATAACTCAAAGCCGCCAGGCCCTTGTCGAGGGCGGACTGGACGTTCTGTGCCGCCACCGCCAGCAGCATCTGGGCCAGGCCCCAGAACACGGTGAAGAAGCGGCCCACCCGCATCTGCCGGGCCTCATCGGCATCCCGTCGAATGAAGGGCAGGTAGAAATCGCGCACCGTGGTGGAAGCCATCGAGTTGAGCGAAGGCGACAGCGCGGCGGCCACGATGGCGGCCAGGATGAAGCCCACGAGAGGCCCCGGCAGCTCAGCGGAGACGAAGGTCGGCAGCACCTCGTCGCCGCGGGCGAAGGGCCGGCCGCCGTAGTGGGCCCAGAACAGAGTGCCCAGGAAGAGAAACAGCGTGAACTGTGCCAGCACCAGGAAGCCGGAGAGGACCAGGCCGATGGAGGCGTCCTTCTGGCTCTTGGCCACCAGCAGGCGCTGCACCAGGTAGTGGTCGGTGCCGTGGGTGGCCAGGGTCAGGAACGCACCACCGATCAGCCCGGCCCACAGCGTGTAGGGCTTGCTGAAGTCGAGGCCGGTGGTCACCACCTGGAGCTTGCCGGCGGCCGAGGCGGCCGCCAGGGCGCCGCCAACGCCGTCCGGCAGCAGCCGGACCACCGCTACCAGGCAGACCAGTGCGCCTAACAAATAGACGACCATCTGCACAGCGTCGGTCCAGATGGTGGCGGTGACGCCGCCTTCCTCGGTGTAGAGGATCATCGCCACCCCCAAGAGGCCGATGCACCACCACTCCGGAACCCCGGCGGCCAGCGAGAGCACCAGGGCCGCCGCGTGCAATCGGATTCCGTCGCCCACCGTGCGGTAGAGCAAGAAGATGCCGGCCGAGGTGGTGCGCACGGCACTGCCCCCGAAGCGCTTCTGCAGGAGCTCGTAGGAGGTGTAGATGGCGCCGCGGAAGTAGGCGGGCAGGAAGAGCAAGGCGATCAGGAAGCGGCCGATCAGGTAGCCGAAGACCAGTTGCAGAAAGCCCCAGTTGCCCAGGTAGGCCTGGCCCGGCACGCCGATGAAGGTGAGGGTGCTGGTCTCGGTGGCCACGATGCAGGCGGCGATCGCCCACCAGGGAACGCTGCGGCCGGCCAGGAAGTAGTCCTGGACCGAACGCCGCTTGCGGCCCAGCCAGGTGCCGAAGGCGGTGATGCCGATGACGTAGGCGAGGAGGACGACCAGAGCCGCCAGGGGCAGCTTCACTACTTCGCCGTCAGTTGGTGCTGCAAGACCTGCACCGCCGAACTGAGGCGTGCGATCTTGCGGTTCCTGGCCTGCTGGGCGAGGGCGTCGTCTTGGGGAGGGACCTGGGACCTTATCTCGCGAAGCAGCTTGTCCAACTCCCCCCTGAGCAGGCCCAGGTCGGCCCGACTGAAGCCCCGGATGGAGGCTGCCGTCATCAGAGTGAACCCCTCGACGATCTGCGTCGCCATGGCGGGGGCACTGCCTCCGATGAAGTTGGCCATGTTGGGCGGATTATACGCGCAGGAGGTCGCGCTTACTTGATGCAGACGGCTCGGACCTGCTTGAAGTCGGTGTGGCCGCCCAGGACCTTCTCCACCCCGTCCTGGAGCAGCGAGGTCATGCCGTCCTTGGTGGCCTGCTTGCGCAGGGCCTCGACCGGCTCCCGGCGCTGAATCAGGCGCTTGATCTCGTCGCTGCCCACCAAGAGCTCGTGCAGGCCCATGCGGCCCTTGTAGCCGGAGCCCCCGCACTTGGCGCAGCCCTTGGGCCGGTGGAGGGTGAGCTCGGGGCCGTAGCGCACGCCCAGCCGGTCCCACTGCTCGATCCCGTAGCTCTCCATCAGCTCCGCAAACTCCTCCGGGGTGGGGGGGTACGGCTCCTTGCAGTCCTTGCACAACGTGCGCACCAAACGTTGAGCCAGGACGCCCAGCAGGGCGTCGGCGAAGTTGAAGGGGTCGATGTCCATGTCCAGCAGGCGCACGATGGTCTCCGAGGCCGAGTTGGTGTGCAGGGTGGAGAAGACCAGGTGGCCGGTCAGCGAGGCCTCGATGCCGATGGCCGCGGTCTCGTGGTCGCGCATCTCGCCCACCATGATCACGTCGGGGTCGGCGCGCAGAAACGCCCGCATGGCGGCAGCGAAGGTGAAGTCGATCTTGGCGTGGACCTGCACCTGACGCAAGCCGGCCTGGGTGATCTCCACCGGGTCCTCGGCGGTCCAGATCTTCATGTCGATGGTGTTGATGAAGCCGAGGCCGGAGTGCAGGGTGGTGGTCTTGCCGGATCCGGTGGGGCCCACCACCAGGCAGATGCCGTACGGCTTCTGCAGGATCTCCTTGAAGGCGGTGATGTTGCGGTCCGAGAAGCCCATCTTCTCCAGCGGCAACGGCTTGCTGGCGGCCAAGAGGCGCATCACCACATCCTCGTTGCCACCCGAGGTGGGGATGGTGGCCACCCTGAGCTCGATGGTGCCCATGGGACCCTTGAAGCGGATCTTGCCGTCCTGGGGCTTGCGCTTCTCGGCGATGTCCAGCTTGGCCATGATCTTGAAGCGCTGGACCACGGCGTTGCGGTGCGGCGAGGGGATCTCCAGGTACTTCTGGCAGTCGCCGTCGACCCTGAGCCGGACCACGGTAGGCGCGGTCTTGCCGTAGGGTTCCACGTGGATGTCGGAGGCGCCCTTGTTGTAGGCATCCACGATGATCTGGTTGCAGAGCCTGACGATGCCGCTGTCGGTCTCGTCGATCTCGGGCGTGGCCAGGGGGTCGGGCTCGGGCTCCGCCATCTCGTCTTCTTCGCCGCTGCCCAGGGCGGTGATGATGCGGCCCAGGTCCTGCCCGTCGGTCACGATGGCAGCGCTGGCCCCGTAGGTGGCGTTGATGTACTCCAGGATGTCGGCCTTCAGGCCCACCACGAAGTCATGGCGCGGCGCCAGGTTCATGGCCTTGAAGGCGTCGAGGCGGGTCAGGTCGTAGGGATCCTCGACCACCACCACCAGCGTGCCTTCCTTCTTCTCCACCGGCGCGAACATGTTCTTCTTCAGGAACTCGGGGGTCAGCCGGTCCTTGAGGTCCTCGGGCACGGTGAGCCCTCCGGGCTCCCAGAAGGGGCAGTTGAAGAAGTGGGCGAGGGCGCGGCCGATCTCCTCCTTGGCGATCTTGTAGTCCTCCATCAGCACCCTGGCCACGTCGAGCTGGTTCACCCGGGCGTTGGTGACGGCGTTCTCCAGGTCCTTCTCGGAGACCATCCCCTTGTCGACCAGGAGGCCGTACTTGGAGGGCTTGTTGGTGCGGGCCGCCCGGTGCTGGTTGTAGAAGGCGATGCCCAGGATCTTGGACAGCTCCTCGGCCGCGGTCTCGTCCTTGGGCGTGAAGGCGGATCCGCCCCGCTTGTTGACGAGCTGCAACACGCCTAACAAGTACTTCTCGAACAGGATGGGGGTGGAGAGGACCTGGGTGGTCCTGAAGCCGGAAGCCTTGTCCCAGCGCGAGTCGAACTTCAGGTTCTGGTGCAGCCGGGCCAGATCGGAGGGATCGTAGGCGTTCTTGATGTTGGCGGTCTTGCGGGAGAGGGCGGTGAAGCCGGCGATGGAGCCGAAGGTCTTGGGAACCCGGATCTCCTTCACCTCCTGGCCGGCCTTGAAGAGCGAGAACAGCTCCTGGTTGCGGGTATCCAGTGCGAAGATGGTCACCCGCTCCGCCTCCACCAGGTCCAGGATCTTGTCCTTGATGTCGACCAGGATGTCTTGCAGGCTGGGCGCAGCGTTGATGATGTTGGCGATCTCGATGAGCTTCTTTCGGTAGGTCAGCTCCCGCTGGGTGGTGTCGATCGGGGGACGCGTGCTCATCCTGGGGGCCTCCTGGTGCTGGTCATGCTACTGCAACTTCAGGCGCTGGGCACGGCGGACCGCGGAGCCAGCAGGCGGGCGAGGTCGGCGGCCAGGCGCTCGGCTTCGGCCGGCTTCAGGGTTGCGGTGGTGATGCGCACCGCCGGCGGGCTCTTCAGCCGATAGCGTTCGCCGGCCCGCACCGCCCAGCCCTTCTCGGCCAGCGCGGCCACCACGCCCGCCTCCTCGGCCACCGGGATCCAGACGTTGAGGCCGGAGCGACCTTGGGCCGGGATCTGTCGGCGGGTCAGGGCACCCAGAAGAGCCGAGCGGCGTTCGGCGTAGGTGCGGGCGGCCGCGCTCACCTGGCGGGTCACCGTGGGCGCCGCCAGCAGCTCCGCCACCGCCGCCTGCAAGAGGTGACTGACCCACCCCGCCCCCAGCGCCTGCCGGCCCTGCACCCGGGCGATGGTGGTGGCGTCGCCGGCGAGCAGGGCGACCCTGAGGTCGGGTCCCAGGGACTTCGACACCGAGCGCACCACCGCCCAGTTTTCGCGCTGGCCCGAACACACGGTGTGGGCGGGGACACCGGCGACCGGGCCGGCGTGGTCGTCCTCGATCGCCAGCAGCTGGGGGGCGCGTTCCAGCGTTTGGCGCAAGGCGCGGGCCCGCCCGGCGTCGAGGGCGGCGCCGCTGGGGTTCTGAGCCCGTGGGGTCAAGATGCAGGCGGAGACGCCGCCCGCCAGGACCCCGGCCAGCGGCTCGGGTCGCATGCCGAACTCATCCATCTCCACCGGGACGGGGGTGAGGCCCAGGGCGGCCAGCAGGTCGAGGACCGAGTGGTAGCAGGGGTCCTCCACCGCCACCCGATCCCCCGGACGCAGATGGCTCTGCAGCGTGCGCTCCAGGGCGTCCATGGCGCCGCCTAACACGGCCAGCTGCTGGGCCGGGATTCCGTCGGCTTCGAACTGGCGTCGGGCCAGCTCCAGGAGGCGGGGCAAGTTCGGCGGCTCGCCGTAGAGCCCCGGTCGCGGCTGGGGACCAAGCCGGACCCGCGGGAGCAGGTTGGGGTCCGGGTTGCCGTCGGCCAGGTTCCGGAGGTGCTCCGGTATCGGTGCCACCGGCCGCAGCAGTAGCGGGGGCCGCGGACTCACCCGGGTGCCGCGGCGGCCCTCGGCGGTGAGCAGGCCGCGCAGGCGCAAGCTGCGAAAGGCGCCGGCCACCGTGGCCGGGCTCACGGTGAGGCGCGCCGCCAGCGCGCGCACCGTGGGCAGGGGAGATCCCGGTTCCAGCCGGCCCTCCCGGATCGCGGCCTCCAGGCTGCGGGCGATGTCGCTTGCGGTGGCCCCGGAGATGTGGGAGTATCGTAGTGGTACAGACACAGGTATGTACTATAACAAAAGAGGAGAAGGATGACAAGCGAGCCCGCGAGCCCTCGCATCACCGTCCGGCGGCTGCCCAAGCGGGCGGCCTACGACCCAGCCACCCTCCATGCCATCCTCGACGAGGGCCTGGTCTGCCACCTGGGCTTCGTCCACGACGGGCAGCCCTTCGTGATCCCCACCAACTACGCGCGCTGGGGCGACTTCCTGCTGTTTCACGGTGCCGCCGGCAGCCGGCTGGCCCGTGCGCTCCGCGACGGGGTGCCGGTCTGCGCGACGGTGACCTTGATCGACGGCCTGGTGCTCGCTCGCTCGGCCTTTCACCACTCGACCAACTACCGGTCGGTGGTGATCCTGGGCAAGGCGCAGGAGATAACCGACCGCGCCGAACGACTGGCCGCGCTGCGTGCCTTCGTCGAGCACGTGCTGCCCGGCCGCTGGGACGAGGTGAGGCCGCCGTCCGAGAACGAGCTCAAGGGGACGCTGGTGCTCAAGCTGCCGATCCGGGAGGCCTCGGCCAAGATGCGCAGCGGACCGGCGGTGGACGACGAGGAGGACTACGCGCTGCCCTGCTGGGCGGGCGTCATTCCGCTGTCGCTCAGCGCCGGCGCGCCGGAGCCGGACGCTCGGCTGGCTGCCGGTACCGAACCGGGAGAGCGGATCGCTGCCTACCGGAGGGTCCGGGGATAGGTGTCCTGCGCCGGCTCAGTTGACGAGGACGCTGAACGACGCCGTGCGGACCGGCGCCTCGGATTCCCAGAGGCGGCCGTACTCGAGGTCGATCGTCGCTTGACCGTGACCCACGGCACGGAACCGCCAGCTTTCGGAGCCGGATTGCCCGGGTGCGGCTCCGCTCGGCGGCGCGTACTTGGACTCGACGAAGACGAGGACCGACTGGTCGACGGGGCGCGCGAGCCGCCAACTGAACCCTGTCGACGGGTTCGACTCGAGCCGGAACAGGACTTCCTCCCCGGGCTTCACGCGGGCGGTGACGCTCGGGTCGGTGATCTCGATGGGCCCGGTGGGTGTGTTTCCGCAGGCCCACGCCCCGGCCAGGGGCAGGCTCACGAGCAACGCTCGCAGCTCTCTTCCGAGTGGCATAGCGCCCTCCTCGTTCGTCTTTCGGTACGCGCGGCGGGCGGCACGCTGGCGGGCGTTCCGTTTCTGACCGCTCTGCAATCACCTTACGCCCGTGCCCGCGGCCACGTCAAGCCTTGGTTGGCGGCGCGGCGGCGCGGCAGCGCTTTGCACCGGTCGGCGGTCTCTTGTTCTCCCTCTGTGCCTCACTGCCTCTGTGGTCTCCGTTCGGGAGGGGCTCAAGGCTGCATCCCGGCCCGCGCTGGCATCGAGGTGCCGCTCCGCGCTCCGACGCTCGGCCATTGTCATTGGACTACGATTCGGGCCTCGCGAGTCGCGCTTCGGGCACCTCGATGCTCATCTCGCGGGCCGATTGCTACCAGTTCCCCTTCTGGCCGGCGGTTTCCTCTTCCTGTCTCTGTGCCTCTCGTGCCTCTGTGGTTTCCGTTCGTGGGGTTGCGGCCGGGCTAGGAGTCCTCAGGAGTCCTCGCAGGGGCTTGACCGCCCGGGGGGTGCCGGCGTAGCGTTGCCGCGGCGAGAAGGGGGATGAAGATGTCGACAGACGAGTGGATCGACAGGCTGGCGGATCGAGCCGGGGTGGCTCCTGCCGAGGCGAGGGCGGTGTTGACCGCCCTCTCGCAACTGGACCGGCGGCGTGAGCGCTCGGGCCGCCCGTTGCCGGTCGAGGCCCTCGAACCCAGGCCGCACGACGCATGGCCGTTGCCGGTCCCCAAGGCGCCGCCGAGCTATGAGCCGTCCGGCTTCGAAGTCGGGAGCTTGATCGAGGAGGCCCGGCGCCACCCCCTCGGCATCGAGTTCCTCCTGGAGGGCGAGCTGGGCGCGGTCGCCGCCACCTTTGGCGTTCACGCCTTCACCGTAGACGCGGCCAGGCGTCGCCTGGGCGCAGCTCAGGACTGAGGAGCCGGGATGGTCTTTCGAGAGCCGATTGTCGCCTGCGAGTGCTGGGCCCGCGACGGGCTTCAGTCGATGCCGATCCAGGTCTCGACCGATCACAAGGTGGAGATGATCGACCGCGTGGTGCGTGCGGGTTTCCCCAAGGTGGAGGTGACGTCGTTCTCGCACCCCAAGCTCCTGCCCCAGTTCGCCGACGCCGAGGAGGTGCTGCGCAGGATCGAGCGCCGGCCCGGCGTCTCCTACCTGGTGCTGATGCCCAACGCCAAGGGTTTCGACCGCCTGGAGGTCTGCCAGAGTAGCGGCTACGGAGCCGACGAGATCATCCTGATGATCTCCGCCAGCGAGCGCCACAACCTGCTGAACTTCCGGCTCAGTCACCCCGACGCCATGCGGGAGCATGCGGCGATCATGAAGCGCGCCCACGCCCTGGGCATCCGGGTGATCGGGTGCGCGGGCACCGTCTATGGCTGCCCGGTCCGCGGGGACATCTCGACCGCCGAGGTGGCCCGCGTTGTGCGCTTCTACCTCGAGGAGGGGGCGGAGACCATCATGCTGGGGGACACCACCGGCGTGGCCAACCCCAAGCTGGTGCGGGAGCGAGTGGGCGAGCTGATGGCCGCCTTTCCCGGAGCCGAGTTCATCGCCCACTTCCACGACACCCGGGGAACCGGCATCGTCAACACCCTCGCCATGCTCGAGCTGGGCGTGCGCTATGTGGATTGCTCGATGGGTGCGATCGGCGGGCAGCCGGCCACCGGCGCCGCCAAGTACTCGGCCGGCCACACCGGCAACACGTGCAGCGAGGACCTGATCGCCGTGCTCCGCGAGATGGGTGTCGAGACCGGCATCGACCTCGACCAGCTCATCGACGCTGGCCGCAGGGCCGAGGAGATCCTCGGTCAGCGGCTGCGGTCCAACGTGATCCGGAGCGGACCGGTGATCCACGTCGAGTCGCCGGCCGAGAAAGAGGCAGGCGCGGCCATCCGCGTTTCGAGCTGAAGGACGCGAGAGGCCGCGCCGCAGCCCTCTGGGAATCCGCTACACTTCGCCCATGTCCAAGAAGCGAAGCCCGGCCGCCAAGGCGGAGTCGGCTCCCCGCAAGGTCCTCTTCACCGGTTTTCCGGGCTTCATCGGGGTGAGGCTTCTGCCTCGGCTGCTCGAGCTCGGCCCGGACCTCCAGGTAGTGTGCCTGGTGCAAGACCGCTTCCTCGAGGTCGCCCGCTCGGCCATCCGGGACCTGGAGGCGGCCCACCCGCATACCGCGGAGCGCATAACCACGGTGGTCGGGGACATCACTGAGCCGGAGCTGGGGCTCTCCCAGAGCGAAGCCCACGGGCTGAAGAAGGAGCTGCGCGAGGCGCACCACCTGGCGGCAATCTACGACCTGGCGGTGAAGCGGGAGGTGGGCCTGCGCATCAACCTGGAGGGCACCAGGAACGTCCTGGACTTCCTGGAGGACTGCCCCCGTCTAGAGCGCCTGCACTACGTGTCCACCGCCTACGTGTCGGGGAACGCCAAGGGCGTCTACCGCGAGACCGACCTCGACGTGGGTCAGGGCTTCAAGAACTTCTACGAAGAGACCAAGTTCCTGGCCGAAGTGGAGGTGGCGAAGCGGAAGCTGCCGCAGACCGTCTACCGCCCCGGCATCGTGGTGGGGGATTCGCGCACCGGGGAAACCGGGAAGTTCGACGGCCCCTACTTCGTGCTGGCGGCCATGGAGCGCATTCCCTCTCCCGGCTTGTTCCCCCGCCTGGGATCGGGCGACAACAGCGTGAACCTGGTGCCGGTGGACTTCATTGTCGAGGCCTATGCCCGGCTGGCCTCGACACCCGAGAGCCTGGGCAAGACCTACAACCTGACCGATCCCGCCCCGCTCTCGGCCTACGATATGGCCAAGGCCATGGCCAGGGAGTTGGGCAAGACATTCGTCTACCTACCGGTGCCGGTGTTCATGGCCAAGGCGGCCTTCTCGCCCTCGTTCGTTCAGAGCTTCTTCGGGATGCCCGCCCAGACCATCGACTACTTCGACCATCCTTGCGTCTACGACTGCTCCCAGGCCACCGCCGACCTCAAGACCCTGGGCATCGCCTGTCCTTCGTTTGGCGACTACGTTCCCAAGCTGGTGGCCTTCTATCGGGAGAAGCGGGGGCAGGTGCGGCGCGAGGCCATGGTCTAGCTAGGTCAGGGGGCTCCTCCGAGGCGCGCTTATGGACATGACCTTCAGGTTGTTCGGCATCCCGATCCAGGTGAACGCGTTCTTCTTGCTGACCGCCATCATCCTGGGACCGCGGCGCTCCTGGCTGCTGCTGGCTCCCGCCTGGGTGGTGATCGTCTTCGCCAGCGTCCTGCTTCACGAGCTGGGCCATGCGTTTGCCGCGCGGGCCTTCGGTCGCACGCCGGCGGTGCAGCTCCACGCCTTCGGCGGCGTGACCTCGTGGCGAGGGTCGCTCTCTCCGGGTCGCCGCATCCTGGTCACCCTGGCCGGTCCGGGCGTGGGGATCGTGGTGGGCGCGATCGCGCTGGTGCCCGCGATCCTGCTGGCGGCCGTGGACCGTCGCGGGCTTCCGGCCACGCTCGTGGAGTATGTGGTCTGGGTCAACCTGGGCTGGGGGCTGCTCAACCTGGTGCCCATGCTTCCGTTAGACGGCGGGGTGGTGATGGCGGCCGGGCTGGAGGCGCTGAGCCGAGACCGCGGCGTGCAGATCGCCCGGGTCATCTCGCTGCTCCTGGCCGTCGGTTTCGCGATTGCGGCGCTGCTCAGCCGCTGGCCCTACGGCGCCATCCTGTGCGCCCTCTTCGCCTACACCAACTTCCAGGCGCTCACCGCGGCTCGCAGCGCGCCGTCCTGAGCGGGGGCTACCGCCCGCCGACCCCGGACACGAAGCGCACCGGCTGTGTCAGTTCCTCGGGTTCTTCTCCCAGGATCCGTACATGGGGTTGGGAATGGCGAAGTAGGTCTTGCCGAAGAGGGCGAACGGCTGGTCGCCCTTCAAGCGGATGTCCTGCTTCAGGCTGGGGAAGTCCTGGATGTTGTCACCCACCCACATCAGGACCTCCAGCGGAGGCACGCCCGGCGCGGCCTCGCCCTTCTGCACGCTCTGGTAGCGCGCGTCCTTGTCGGTTCGGCCCTCCTTGGGCTTGCACAGCATCAAGTCGTAGGGGATGCCGTGGGCCTTGAAGTTGTCCTCGGTCGCCGGGCAGTCGGCCTGCGAGCGGTTGGTGACGATGGCGATCCTGCCGCCCAAGGCCCGGGCCCGATCGAGGAAGGCAACCGCGCCGGGGATCGGCACCGCGGCCTTGCGCTCGACCCACTTCGACCACATGGCCTCATTGAAGGCCAGGCCGGCCTCGGTCTGCTCCTTTTGCTGCTCGGCGTTGCTGATCACCGTCTCGTCGCCGTCGAGGATGACCGCCCAGGTACCGGCCGCGCGCCCTGCCGCCCGCTTCTCCAGCTCCGCGCCCGCCAATCGGTAGGTCTGGAGAGCGATGGCCCGATACTCCGCCGAGTTGCGCACCCAGTGGACGGTGTCGGGAAGGGGTTGGCGAGCGGGCTTGCCGTCCAGTTGCGCGAGGGTGGCGATCGATGCCGGTCGGGTGGCTCGGAGTCGCTGCGACACCGCTTCCGCCCGCTTCATCACGCGCAGCAGGTTGCCGCCCGCCAGCTTCTTGAGGTCGGCATCGCTCCAGCCGCGGCGGATCAGCTCCGCAAAGAGGTTCGGGTACTTGGAGACGTCCTCCAGGCCCGCCGGCCACTGGTCGTTGCCGTCGTAGTCGCCGCCCAGGCCGAGGTGATCGACCCCAGCCACCTTACGAATGTGTTCGATGTGATCGGCGACTTGGCCGACGGTGGCCTGGGGGACCTGGAGCGAGCCGATGATCTCGCGGTACAAGCGCTCGCGTTCGGCGGAATCGGCCACGCCTGCGATGCGCTGGCGGAACTGCGCCCAGGCCGGTCCGGTGACCTTGGCGATCTCGGGCGAGACGAAGCTGGGTACGAAGGTCACCATCACCAGCCCGCCGTTCGCCGGGAGCCGGCGGAGGATGTCGTCGGGAACGTTCCTCGGCACGTCGCAGATCGCCTTGGCCGAGGAGTGGGAGAAGATGACCGGGGCCTCGGTCACGCGCAGCGCATCGTCCATGGTCTCCGGCGTGACGTGGGACAGGTCGACCAGCATCCCTAGTCGGTTCATCTCCCGCACCACCTCTTCGCCGAAGGGGGTGAGCCCGCCGTGACGCGGCGTGTCCCCCGCGGCGTCGGCCCAGTCCAGGGTCACGCTGTGGGTCAAGGTCATGTAGCGGACGCCCAGGTCGTAGTAAGCCCTGAGCGCCCCCAGCGAGTTCTCCAGGGCGTGGCCGCCTTCGATCCCCAGCAGGGAGGCGATCTTGCCGCTCTTCCACACCCGCTCCATCTCACCGGCGGTGAGCGCCGGACCTAGCGCATCGGGATAGCGGGCGATCACGCGGCGGGCGATGTCGATCTGCTCCAGTTGCACGCGGGCGTAGCCGGCGGCCTTGTCCTCGCCGGGGATGTAGACGGACCAGAACTGGGCTCCCACGCCGCCCTCGCGGAGGCGGGCCAGGTCCGTGTTGCCGGGCGTGGGCTTTCTGAGGTCGTAGGCCTCGACGCTGCCGGGCGCGGTCTTGGACTCGCGGATGGCCCAGGGCAGATCGTTATGCCCGTCCACTAGAAGGCTGGACTTGAGGAGCCTGCGCGCGCGGCGCAGGGCCGCATCCTCGGTAGGTGCGGGTCGGACGGTGTCTGCGCTCCCCGTCAGGCCGATCGACAGCAGGCAGATCGCGGTCGCGGCGGTCATGGCTCGACGCCTCATGTTCCCTCCCAGAATCCGAGTAGTGTCGGTGGCCGCGGGGCCGGGGTCAAGCGGTGAGACCTGCCGATCGCTGTAGGCAATTGTGGCCGCCGCGTACAATGGCCTGCGATGAGCCGACCTGCCGCGATCTGCGGTCTGCTGGTGGCGGTGGCTGCGATTGCCGCCTGCCACCGCGCGCAGCGCCCCTTGCCCCGAGGCACGCCGGTCATCCTGATCTCGATCGACACCCTGCGGGCCGACCGCTTGCCTGCTTGGGGCTACCGCGACGTGGAGACGCCGCATATGGATCGCTTCCGGCGGGACGCCGTGCTGTTCCGCCATGCGTATGCGCCGACGCCGATGACGCTGCCCTCGCATGTGACCATGCTGACGGGCCTGCTACCCCCCAGTCATGGGGTTCGCAACAACGTGGGCTTCACCTTCCGCGGTGACCAGGTATCGAGCCTGCCTCGGTTGCTGAAGGCGCAGGGCTACGCCGCTGGCGCCACCGTCTCCAGCTTCGTCCTGCGGGCGGAGACGGGGCTGGCTCGCGACTTCGACTTCTACGAGGACTCGATCGACCCGCGGCCGGGGGCGGAGTTCGGGGAGTACCAGCGGCCCGGCGGACGAACCCTGTCCTTTGCCCGGGATTGGGTCGACGCCCGAGCCGGCAAGCCGTTCTTCCTGTTCTTCCACATCTACGAGCCGCACCTGCCCTACGAGCCGCCGGAGCCGTTTCGGACGAGGTATGCTCATGCGCTGTACGACGGGGAGATCGCCGCTGCAGACGCCATCGCCGGCGGCCTGCTCGACCACCTTCGAGCACAGGGGCTCTACGACCGCACGCTGATCGTCCTGACCTCGGATCACGGAGAGGGGCTGGGAGACCACGGGGAAGAGCAGCACTCGATCCTGCTCTATCGGGAGGCCATCGCGGTGCCGCTCTTGATCAAGCTGCCGGGCAGCCGGCGAGCCGGCGAGAGCGTCGAGGCACCCGCCCAGTTGGCCGACATCCTGCCGACGGTGACCGACCTCCTCGGCCTGGGGACGCCGCCGGGCCTGGATGGTGTGCCGCTCCTTCGTTCTGCGGTTCCAACACGCAGGGCGCTGTACGCGGAGACGCTCTACCCGCGGCTGCAACTGGGCTGGAGCGAGCTGCGCTCGCTGGTGGACGACCGCTGGCACTACATTCACGGCCCTCGGCCGGAGCTGTACGACATGGTGGCCGATCCCCGTGAGACGCGTGACCTGGCCGCCTCGGCATCCTCGGTGGCGGGCAGGATGGGCGAGGAGCTGGAGCGCGCGCACCCGCTGCGGTTGGCTCGTCCGCAGGCGGTCGACGTCGAGACGGCAGAGCGTTTGGCGGCGCTCGGTTATGCGGGAGGGCTCCGGGACCCGTCGCCAGGGCCAGGACCGCTGCCCAACCCGCGCGAGGCCCTGCCCCTGCTCGACCGCTTCCGGCAGGCGGTGCGGCTGGCAAGTGCCAGGCGTGGTGCCGAGGCGGCGCTGGCCCTGCACGCCATCGTGAGCCAGAGCCCGGGCTTGATCGAGGCCTGGACCAAGTTGGGCGAGGTGAACCTCGAGCTGGGCCGCTACCAGGAGGCGGCGACAGCCCTCCAGGAGGCGATCGACCGGAGCCTGGCGCCCTCCGCCGACACCCTGATCGCGCTGGGGTACGCGAGACTCCGTCTGGGCCGCCTGGATGAGGCGGAGGCCGCGGGCTCACGGGCAGTGGCGGAGAGTGCTTTGCGGGCGCACGAGCTTCTGGCCCGGGTGGCCCTGGCCCGGGGCCGGCGCGAGGAGGCCGAGCGGCAGGTGGCGGCGGCGCTGGCCCGGCCGGAGCCGCAGCCCTCGAGCCTGTTGCTGCGAGCGGAGGTTCGCATTCAGTCAGGCAATGGCGCGGGTGCACTGGCCTCGGTGGAGGAGGCAGAGAGGCGGGCGGCGCAACTGCACATGGGGCCGGTCTACAACCTGGAGTTCCTGCGCGCCGACGCTTTGGCCCGAGTGGGGAGGATGGCAGACGCCCAGGCCGCCTATCGCAAAGAGATCGAGGCTTATCCGCAGCACCTGCTGGCCTATACGAACCTCGCCGTGCTCCACCATCTCGAAGGGCGACCCGATCGGCGGGACCAGGCGATCGAGGATATGGTCGCAAAGAACCCCGGGGACGCCGCCCTGGTCGCAGCCGAGCGCACTTGCGCCGCACTGGGCCTGGGCCGGCAGGCCGCAAACTGGAGAGCCCGCGCCGCCTCACTGCGTTAGGTAAGTTCAGGAGCTTGAACGCGTAGAGCCCAGCATCCGCGATACCGGTACGGCGCCGTGGATCCAGGCCGTCGGATTGCGGTACTCGCCAGCCCGGCGCTGCCAACTCAAATCCCGGAGGATCAGCGGGTTGCCGAAGGCGCCCGGGCCCTGGCCTGGCGGCACACGGATTGCTCTATGAGTCTGCGAAGCGAGGCTGCTCGGGGGGCGTACCAACAAGGGCCGAGACGGCTTCAGTCGGCAGGCCCGGAGGAGTGATATGCGAAGACGAATCCTGGCTCTGGCCGCGGCCCTGGTGTGCCTCGGCCTGCCGGCCTGGTCTCAGACCAACCCCACGGGCACCTTGTCCGGCAAGGTCGTGGACGAGCAGGGCCTCCCAATCCCGGGCGCAACCGTGACCGCCCAGTCGCCGGCGCTGCAAGGTGTGCGCTCGACCACCACCTCGGCCAACGGCGACTACGTGATCCCGTTTCTGCCGCCGGGTGAGTACACCGTCTCCTTCGAGCTGACCGGCTTCAAGACGATCCAGAACACGACGCGAGTGTCGCCGGGCGATACCAAGGTCGTGACCGCAACCCTCCCACTCACCACCATCACCGAGACGGTCACGGTGACCGGCCAGCCGGCCGGCGACATCGGCCAGGGCGCGGCGGTGGCCACCAGCTTCAAGAACGACCTGGTCGAGAAGCTGCCCCTCAATCGCACCCTGCAGCAGGCGGCGCTTCTGACCCCCGGCGTCCAGGGTACCGGGCCTAACGGAAACGTGGTGGTGAACGGCGCCATGTCGTTCGAGAGCCTGTACCTGGTGAACGGTGTGGTGGTAAACGAGAACCTGCGCGGCCAGGCGCAGAACCTCTACATCGAAGACGCGCTGCAAGAGACCACCATCACCACCGCCAGCGTCTCCGCCGAGTATGGCCGCTTCCAGGGTGGGGTCGTGAACTCCATTACCAAGTCCGGCGGCAATCAGTTCAGCGGTTCCTTCCGCACCACCTTCGACAACGACAGGTGGCGCGCGCTCACCTTCTACGAGCAGGACCGCCTCGACCGCAACCTCATCACCGACGACCCGCGCACCGACACCGTGATTCCCACCTACGAGGCCACGCTCGGGGGACCCCTCTTGAAGGACAAGCTGTGGTTCTTCGGCGCGGCGCGAATGCGCGACTTCAAAGAGACTCGCATCACCTCCTTCACCAACCTGAACTTCGACCGCGAGCTGAACGAGAAGCGCTACGAGGGCAAGCTGACCTGGGCCCTGACCCCCAACCACACCTTGAAGGCGGGCTACATGAAGATCCAGTCGAAGGAGAACGGGAATTCCTTCGGTACCATCATGGACCTGGCCAGCGTCGTCAACCGCGAGCTGCCGAACGACCTGCTGTCGGCGAACTACACCGGCATCTTGAGCTCGAACTTCTTCGTGGAAGCCCAGTACTCGCGCCGCCAGTTCAGCTTCGTGAACTCCGGCTCCCAGTACACCGACCCCATCAAGGGCACCCTGATGCTCGACCAGTCCAGGAGCAACGCGCGTTTCTGGTCGCCCACCTTCTGCGGTGTGTGCGACGACGAAAAGCGCGACAACCAGAACATCATCGCGAAGGCGTCCTACTTCCTCTCCACCGGCAAGGCAGGCTCGCACAACCTGGTGGCAGGCTTCGACATGTTCGACGACAAGCGCTTCGCCAACAACCACCAGTCGGGCAGCGACTATCGAGTGTACGCAACTTCGACCCTCGTGCAGGGCTCCAATGTCTCCCCGGTGTTCGACAGCAACACCTTTATCCGCTGGACGCCGATCTTCGTGAGCAGCGAGGGCAACCGCTTCCGAACCGTCTCCGTCTTCTTGAACGACGCCTGGACCTTCAACAAGCACCTGAGCTTCAACCTGGGACTGCGCTACGACAAGAACGACGGCAGGGACAGCCAGGGCGTGGTCCGGGTGAAGGACTCCGCCTTCAGCCCGCGCCTCTCGGGGACCTTTGACCCCAAGGGCGACGGCAAGTTGAGTGCCCGGGTCTCTTACGCCCAGTACGTTGCCGCCATCGCCAACAGTGTCGGCGACTCCGCGTCCGCGGGCGGCCAGCCGGCGACCATCGACTTCGACTATCTGGGACCGCTGGTCAACACCGGCAACCCAGCCAACCCGATCCCAACCGACCAGGCCTTGCAGACCCTGTTCGGCTGGTTCAATGCCAACGGTGGCACCAGCCGGACTCCGCGTGGGGCGCCCTCGGTGCCGGGAGTCAACACCGCGATCGCCGACGGCCTCAAGTCGCCGAACACCCAGGAGTTCGTGGTCGGCCTGGCGGCTCGACTGGGCAGCCGAGGCTCGGTGCGCGTCGACGGCGTCTACCGCAAGTTCCGCGACTTCTATGCCAGCCGCACCGATCTCACCACCGGCCAGGTCAAGGACCAGTATGGGAAGTCGTTCGACCTGCAAGTCACCGAGAACACCGGCGACCTGGAGCGCACCTATCGCGGCGTCAACGTGCAGATCAGCTATCCGATCGGTAAGCTGGGCCTGGGTGGCAACTACACCTACGGACACGTCCAGGGCAACGTGGAGGGGGAGACCGGCGGGTCGGGCCCCGGAGCCACCGGCGTCTATGCCTACCCCGAGTACTTCAGCGCAGTGTGGGCCTTCCCAGAGGGCGATCTGGCCAGCGACGTTCGACACAAGGTCCGGTTCTGGTCCACCTGGGACACGCCGCTCCCGCAGGCGGCCGGCAAGCTGTCTCTCGGCCTGTTGCAGTTCTTCAGCAGCGGCAGCCCGTACGGCTCGGCGGGTACCGTCGACACCCGGCCCTACGTGACCAACCCCGGGTACGCAACGCCGCCGTCCTCGCGCACCTACTGGTTCGAGCCGCGCGATACCTACAAGACCGAGGACCTGTGGCGGACCGACCTCTCGCTCAACTACAGCCATCGCATCGCCGGCAGCGCGGAGGTGTTCTTCCGGGGCACCGTCTTGAACGTCTTCAACCGCTCCGAGTTCGCCAACCTCTTCGACGGCGGCTGCGGTACCGGAGGCTGCATCGACACCACCATCCAGACCAATCGTCAGGTGACGTCGCTCGCCCGGTTCAACCCTTTCACCCAGGAACCGGTGGAGGGCGTGAACTGGCGCAAGGGCAGTTCCTTCGGCAACGCCACCAGCCGCTACGCCTACCAAACGCCGCGAACCTATGGCTTCTCGATCGGCGTGCGCTTCTGAGGTCCTGACCGAGAACACCTGAGCCGGGCCCGTGCGGCCGGCCGGCGGGCCCCGGGGCGGATCCCGGGGCCCTCGTCAT
>DATECU010000383.1:0-7110 GCA_035286745.1 Vicinamibacteria bacterium
CGTAGAGGTTGGGGTCGACGCTGGGGGGCAGCAGGCCTCGTCTCAGGCCCTTGAGGCTCTTCTTGCCGGGCCCCTCTCCCGAGAACGGGTCCTCTTCGAAGACATCGCCCATCTCGGCCTCGATCTTGTCGGGGTCCTCACCGGACTCCATCCGCTTCAGCGCCTCTTCCATGCCTCCCGTCATCGGCATCCCGGTGGCATCGAAGAGCTTTCGCATCAGGCGCGCCGACTGGCGTGGATCCTCTTCGTTCAGGCCCTCGGCCTCGTGAGCCAGCGACTCCATGGCCTTCTCCATCCGCGAATCGTCGAGGTCGGGAAGTCCCTCCGGCCCAGCTGGCTCCTGGCGGCCCTTGGATATGGCGAAGGCGGACACGCGGCGCTTGAGGTCCTGGTGCCCGCAGCGCGGGCAGGACGGTTCGGCCTGAGTGTTGATGCGCCGGGAGAAGAAACTGAAGACCCGGTGGCAGTCCGGGCAATAGAACTCGTAGATGGGCATGTCACAGAAGACTAGCACAGGCCCGGTAGGCGTGTGCACCCTCCGGCGGCGGGGCGCGGTCGCCGGAGGGGGTCGATCACTTGGCGGCAGGCGCCTCTTTCTTCTTGAGCGCTTCCAGCGTGATCGAGACGCTGACCTCATCGCCCAGCACCAGGCCGCCGGCGTCCAGGGTCTTGTTCCAGACGATCCCGAAGTCCTTGCGGTTGAGGGTGGTCGTGGTCTCAAAGCCCGCCCTCTCGTTGCCCCAGGGGTCCTTGCCGCTGCCCAGGAAGCTGACCGGAAGGGTGAGGGGCTTGGTGACGCCGTGCATGCTGAAGTCGCCGGTCACCTCGTAGCGGTCTTTGCCCAGCAGCTTGACCTTGGTGCTCTTGAAGCTGATCTCGGGGAACTTCTCCACCTCGAAGAAGTCGGCCGAGCGGAGGTGCTTGTCGCGGTCCTCGTTGGCGGTATCGATGCTGGCGGCTTTGATGGTGAACTCGACTGTGGAGGCCTCCGGCTTGGTGGCATCGGCGTTGATGGTGCCGCTGAAGTCACCGAAGGAGCCGCGGACCTTTCCCACCAGGTGGCGGATCTGGAAGCTCAGGTCCGAGTGAGTCTTGTCGACGGAGTAGGTGTCGGCGGCCAGCACCGGTTGGGCAATCAGGGTGGCGGCCGCGAGTACGAAGGCTAGCTTGCGCATCTTCAGTGTTCTCCTTGCTTGCGGGGCTTGCTGGTTCTCTGGCTCGCTCGAATCCGGTCGAGGGAGCGGATCAGGGATTCCACGTCGGTCGAGGGGAGCATCCCCAGAGCCTGTCGGTCGAGCTGCTGCACGGGGGTGTCGAGGTTCGCGAGCAGCGCCAGGCCCTGCCGGGTGATGGTGCACAGCACCTGACGGCGGTCCTGGGGACAACGCTTGCGGACGGCCCAACCTCGGGCCTCGATCCGGTCGAGCAGGCGGGTGATCCCCGGTGCCTGCTCGATCATGCGCTCCGCGATCTCCAGGGTGGGGAGGCCTTCCGGGCCGGCGCCGCGCAGGATGCGGAGCACGTTGTACTGCTGGCCGGTGAGCCCATGCGGGGCCACCAGCGCCGAGACCAGGCGGCGCAGCCCGTCGGCGGTCTTGAGCAGGCCGATGAAGGCCTCCTGCCGCGCCGAGCTGAAGGGCCGGCGCTGCTTGATCTCCTGCTGCAAGAGGCTCTCTTTGCGGGGCACCCAAATAGGTTGCACGGCAATCGTTGACTAGTCAAGTAAAACTTGGCGAGGCCCGATGTCGGCCGGGTGGGCGAAGGGTCGGCAAGGCGACCGGCGGTGGCGAGGTCCCCGCCTGCCGCCCTCCGCCGGCCGGCGGGCGCCCCTGGTTTCCCCTCACGCCGTTTGGGGCTAAGATCCGCCTAGTGACACCGAGGACTGACGGTGGCCGCGTGGCCCTCCTCGCGGGCTGCCGAACTCCCTTCGCCAGAGCGGGCACCTCGTACCGCGATCTCACTGCGGTGGACCTCGCCAAAGCGTGCGTCCGCGAGCTGATCGAGCGCAGCGAGATCGACCCCGCCGCGGTCGACCTGGTGGCCATGGGGCAGGTCATCCCTTCGGTGAAGGCACCCAACCTGGCCCGCGAGGTGGTCCTGGGCGCCGGCTTGCCGGCGGCGGTCCCGGCTCACAGCGTGAATCGGGCTTGCGCCTCGGCCAACCAGGCCATCGTCGACGTGGCCCTGGAGATCCTGGCCGGCCATGCCGAAGTGGGCATCGCCGGCGGGGCCGAGAGCCTGTCGGACGTGCCCATCTTGCACAGCCGCCGGATGGCGGGGATCCTGGTCGAGGCCTCGCGGGCGCGCAGCCTGGGCTCCCGGCTCCGCGCCTTCTCCCGAGTCCGGCCCAAAGACCTGGTGCCGGACACCCCCGCCATCGCCGAACCTTCGACCGGCCTCAGCATGGGCCAATCCGCCGAGAGGATGGCGAAGGAGAACGGCATCAGCCGTCAGGAGCAAGACGAGATCGCATATCGCAGCCACCGGAACGCGGCCGCCGCCATCGACGACGGCCGGCTGACCGCGGAGACCTGCACGGTGCGGGTGCCCCCCGGCTATGAACCGGTGACCGGCGACAACCTGGTGCGCCGCGACACCTCCCGGGAGGCGCTGGCGGCCCTGCCCCCGGTCTTCGACCGCGAGCACGGCTCGGTGACCGCCGGCAACGCCTCCCCGCTGACCGACGGTGCCGCTGCCGTGCTGCTGATGGCGGAAGCGCGGGCCAAGGCCGAGGGTCTGGCGCCGCTGGCCTTCATTCGTTCCTGGGCGGTGGCGGCCGTCGACCCCGGATGGCAGCTCCTCATGGGACCTGCCCTCGCCATCCCCAAGGCCCTGGAGCGCGCGGGGTTGACGTTGGGCGACATGGACCTCATCGAGATGCACGAGGCCTTCGCCGCCCAGGTGGCATCGAACATTCAGGCCTTGGAGTCGGAACGCTGGGCGGTGGAGAAGCTGGGACGCGGCTCGCCGGTGGGGACGGTCGACTTCAACCGCTTGAACGTGTGCGGCGGCTCGATCGCCATCGGTCATCCGTTCGGCGCGACCGGGGCTCGTCTCACCACCACCCTGGCCGCCGAGCTCGCCAGGCGCAACGGCAAGTTCGGCCTGCTCTCGGTCTGCGCCCAAGGCGGGATGGGTTTCGCCATGGTTCTCGAGCGATGAGCCCCTCGACCGGAGCCCTCTCGGGTCTGCGCGTCGTCGACCTGACGCGCTACATCCCCGGTCCCTACTGCACCATGCTGCTCGGCGACCTGGGAGCCGACGTGGTCAAGATCGAGGAACCGCCGCTGGGGGACCCCACGCGGGCGGTGCCGCCGCTGGCCGGCGAGGGGAGCGCGGTGCACGCGGCGCTCAACCGCAACAAACGCTCGCTGTCGATCGACCTTCGCCAGGCTGAAGGGGTGGCGGTGGTGAGGCGTTTGGCGGAGACGGCCGATGTCTTCGTCGAGGGTCTTCGGCCGGGGGTGCTGGCCAGGCGCGGCCTGGGGGCGGAGGAGCTGTTGGCGGCGAACCCGCGTCTCGTCTACTGCTCTCTCTCCGGCTACGGCCAACAGGGCCCCCTGGCCTCTCGGGCCGGACATGACATCAACTACCTTGCCCAGTGCGGCTTCCTGGGGAGCAACCTGGATGGCGAGGGCCGCCCGGTGCTGCCCTGGACCCAAGTGGCCGACATGGCCGGGGGCTTGGCCGCCGTGATGGGCATCCTGGCCGCCCTGTTGGCCCGGGAACGCACCGGCCGCGGCCAGCAGGTCGACGCCTCCCTGTTCGATGCGGCGTTGGCCCTGATGACAGTTCCGCTGGCCCGGGTGGGCGCCGGGCTCGCGGGGGTGGGAGAGCTCAGTGGCAGCTACGCCGGCTACAACGTCTATCGTTGTCGCGATGGTCGTTACGTGTCGGTGGGGGCACTCGAACCCAAGTTCTGGGAGGCGTTGTGCCGGGCCCTGGGCCTCCCCGACAAGATCAAGCGCCAGTGGGAGGGGAGCCCGGGCGCACGGCGCGCCACCATCGACGCTGTGGCTGGCGCCTTCGCAGCCCGGGACCGCGATCAATGGGTGAAGCAACTGGCCGAGCAGGAGGTGTGCGTCGAACCGGTGTTGGACGCAGCCGAGGCGCTGGCGCATGCCGACGCCGCCGGCCGCCTGCTGGATCAACCTAACGGAGACACGCCGCTGCGCACGGTGGCGCCACCGCTGCGCTTGTCGGAGACGCCGATCGCCCTGCGGCAGCCGGCGCCCGAGCTGGGTGAGCACACCGATGCGGTGCTGAGCCAGGCCGGCTATGAGGCCCGCGAGATCGAAGCGTTGCGCGGGGCCGGGGTGGTGTCGTGAGCAGCAGCGGCGTGGTGACGCAGCCGGTGCCCAGGGTCTTCTCGCAGGAGATGGGCGAGGACGGCATCCTGGTCTTGAGCCTCGACCAGCCGGGAGAGAAGGTCAACACCCTGAGCAAGGGCATGATGGAGGAGTTCCTCGGCCTGCTTGCCGACCTGGAGCGAAGGCAGGGACTCCGGGGCGTGGTGCTCAGGAGCGGCAAGGCCGACAACTTCATCGCCGGCGCCGACATCAGGGACTTCCTGGGCATCCGCAGCGGCCTGGAGGCGGAGACCCTCTCGCGCGCCGGGCAGGCGGTTCTCGACCGGCTGGCAGCGCTTTCGATCCCGGTGGTGGCGGCCATTCACGGGAGCTGCCTGGGGGGAGGCCTGGAGCTGGCTCTGGCCTGCCACTACCGCATCGCCTCCGACGACGCCAAGACCGGACTGGGCCTGCCCGAGGTGATGCTGGGCCTGATCCCGGGCGCCGGCGGCACTCAGCGCCTGCCGCGTTTGGTGGGCTTTCGGGCCGGCCTGGATCTGATCCTGACTGGCCGCACCCTGAAGGCCAAGCGTGCGCTCAAGCTCGGCCTGCTCGACGAGGTGGTGCCGGCGCCTATCTTGACCTCGGTGGCACGGGCAGCCGCCGTGGCGTTGGCCGACGGCGCCTTGAAGCCTCGGCGGCGGGGCCTGGGCTGGACCGAGCGGCTGCTGAAGCCGATCATCTTCCGCAAGGCCAAGGCCTCGGTGCTGGCCAAGAGCGGCGGGCACTACCCGGCGCCGCTGGCCGCTCTCGAGGTCATTCGTCAGGGGAGCGGAAGCAGCCTGGCCGCGGGCCTGGAGGGCGAGGCCAAGGGCTTTGGCAGACTCGCGGTGTCCGACGTTTCCCGGGCGCTGGTGTCGGTCTTCTTCGCGACCCAGGAGATCAAGAAGCACGCCGGCTATCCCGACGGCGTGGAGGCCCGGGAGGTCGGCAAACTGGGCGTGCTGGGTGCCGGGCTGATGGGCGCCGGGATCGCAGGGGCCGCTGCCGAAGCCGGCGTTCTGGTGCGGCTCAAGGACGCCACCGAGCCGGCGCTCGGGCGCGGCCTTGCCTACGTGCGGGACGGGCTGGAGGAACGCCGCCGGCGGGGAAGCCTGAGCCGCCTCGAGGTCGCCAAACGCATGGACCGCATCGCGGCGGCCACCGACCTGAGCGGCTTCCGCCGGGCCGAGCTGGTGATCGAGGCCGTCTTCGAGGATCTCGATCTGAAGCGGCGGGTGCTCTCCGAGGTGGAGGCCGCGACTGGAGAGCAGTGCGTGTTCGCCAGCAACACCTCGTCGCTCCCCATCGGCGAGATCGCCCGGGACGCGCGGCGCAAGAACGCGGTCCTGGGCATGCACTTCTTCTCCCCGGTAGCCAAGATGCCGCTGCTCGAGGTGATCGTCACCGCGCAGACCGACGCCTGGGCCACCGCGACCGCGGTGGCTTTCGGCCGGCGCCTGGGCAAGCACGTGATCGTGGTGCGCGACGGGCCCGGCTTCTTCACCACCCGAGCCCTCTCGCCCTACATGAACGAGGCGGCGCGTTTGGTGGAGGAGGGGGCTTCGGTCGAGGAGGTGGACCGCGCGCTCACCAGCTTCGGCTTTCCGGTCGGTCCGCTGGCGCTCCTGGACGAGGTGGGGATCGACGTGGGGGCCAAGGTGGCCAAGATCCTCCACCATCACTTCGGGGAGCGGATGGCACCGCCTTCCGGGATGGCGCGGGTGCTGGAGGACGGCCGGCAGGGGCGCAAGAACCGGCGCGGCTTCTACCAATACGGCGGCAAGAAGAAGCGGGTGGACGAGAGCGTCTACGCGCTGCTGCCCGGGCGGCAGCCCCGGCCCTTCGATCCGCGCGAGATCCAGGAGCGGCTGCTGTTCGCCTTCCTGAACGAGGCCGTGCTCTGCCTGGAGGAGGGCATCTTGCGTCATCCGCGAGACGGAGACGTCGGCGCCATCTTCGGGCTCGGCTTCCCCCCCTTCCTGGGCGGTCCCTTCCGCTATCTCGACCACCTGGGTGCCCGCTTTGCGGTCGAGGTTCTGGAGCGCTTGCAGGCGCGGCACGGCGCGCGCTTTGCGCCAGCCACCATGCTGGTGGAGATGGCGCAAGACGGAACCAGTTTCCATTCATGAAGAACGATTCACCACCATGAACTTGTTCACTGACAACGCGGACTTGCAATTCCACTTCCAGCAGGGCGTTCCTTGGGACCGTTTCGTCCCCCTCTGGGAGGAGGGCTTCGCCCTGCCGGACGGCCCGCGAAGCCTGGCCGAAGCCCGTGAGCTGTACCAGGACAGCCTAGCGGAAGTGGGCGAGTTCGCGGCCCGCGAGATCGAGCCGCGGGCCCGCGGCATCGACCAGGAAGGCGTCGACTTCAAGGACGGGCGGGTGGTCCTGCCCCCGGCCCTGATCGAGAACATCGAGGGCCTGAAGCGCCTGGGGGTGATGGCCGTCAATCTCCCCCGGGAGGCCGGCGGCTTCAACTTCCCGCTCACGGTAGGCACCGCCCTGACCGAGATCCTCTCTCGCGCCTGCACCAACACCTTGCTCCTGCACAGCTTCTACCAGGGCCCGGCGATCATGATCCTGCGCTTCGGCAGCCGCGAGCAGATCGAGCGCTGGGTCAAGCCACTGGCATCGGGCGAGATCTCGGGGGCGGTCGCCATGACCGAGCCCGACGCCGGCTCGGACGTGGGGGCGCTCTCCACCCGGGCCGAAGCCGACGGCAACGGCTTCCGCCTGACCGGAAGCAAGCAGTTCATCACCAACGGTTGCGGGGATG
>DATECU010000384.1:0-3431 GCA_035286745.1 Vicinamibacteria bacterium
ATCAGCTCCCGTCTACGCCGGTGGAGCAGGAGCCGCCTACGCGGCTCCTGCTGGTCGAAGACAACACCGACTACGCCCTGGTGATGCGCGCCGCGCTGGCAACCACGGGACGCTCCTTTGCCATCGATCACGTCGAGCGGCTGGAGGAGGCGCTGGCCCGGCTGTCCAGGGGCGGCACGGACGTGATCCTCCTCGATCTGGCGCTGCCGGACTCCACCGGCACGGACACGGTCCGCCACGTGCACGAGGCCGCTCCGGAGGTGCCCATCGTCGTGCTGACGGGCCTCACCGACGACGCACTGGCGCAGCAATCGATCCGCGAGGGGGCCCAGGACTACCTGGTGAAGGGCCGCGTCGACGGCGCCATGCTCGGCTACGCCATCGGCTTCGGCTTTATGGCCACCCTGGGACAGAGCATCATCGACTTCTACCACGCCCAGCACCACTGGAACCGGGTGGTGGAGCTGTACAACGGCACCTGGGGCATCTGGTTCCTGGCCGCCGCCGCCTTCACGCCCATTCCCTACAAGGTGGCGACCATCGCTGCCGGCGCCACCCACATGGCCTTCGCCCCCTTCATCGTGGTGTCGATCCTGGGGCGCGGGGCCCGCTTCTTTCTGGTGGCGGCGATCCTCAAGGTCTTCGGGGCCCCGGTCCGGCGGACCCTGGAGAAGAACTTCGACCTGGCCGCCCTGGCCTTCCTGGTCCTGCTGGTGGCGGGCTTCGCGATCCTGAAGGCGCTGTAGAGCGAACCAGCCTACGCCTTCGCGCCCTCGAAACGGCTGACGATGGTGGCGGTGACCATGTCCCCGGTCACGTTCAGCACCGTGCGGCACATGTCGAGAATGCGGTCGATGCCCAGGATGATGGCGATGCCCTCGATGGGCACGCCCACCATCCCCAGCACCATCATCAGGAGCGGGATCGAGCCGCCGGGGATGCCGGCGGTGCCGATGGCGGTGATCACCGCCATGATCACCACCACCAACTGCTGACCCAGCGTCAGCTCCACCCCGAAGACCTGAGCCAGGAAGAGAACGGTCGCTCCCTCGAAGAGCGAGGTCCCGTTCATGTTCATGGTCGCGCCTAGCGGCAGGACGAAGCCCGCGATCTCGCGGCGGAGGCCCAGTTCCTGCTGTGCCACCCGCATGCTGGTGGGAAGGGTGGCGTTGCTGGAGGAGGTCGAGAAGGCGGTGAGCATCACGATCTCGATCTTGCGGAAGAACTCGCGCGGGCTGCGCCCGGCGACGGTCTTCAGGATGGCGGCGTAGCCGACGAACTGGAAGAAGGCCAGGGTGAGGACGATGGTGAGCACGTACTTGATCAGGTTCAGGAGCAGGTCGAAGCCGAAGCGGGCGGTGACGCTGAAGATCAGGCAGAAGACACCGTAAGGCGCCACCTTCATCACCATCTCGATGATGGCCACCGTGACGTGTCCCAGGCTCTCCAGGAAGTCCAGCATGCCCTTGGCCCGTTCCGGAGAGAGGGCGGTGAGGGCGGCGCCGATGGCCAGCGCAAAGAAGATGATGGCCAGCATGTCGCCTTCAGCCGCCGCTTTCACCGGGTTGCGCGGCACGATCTTGACCAGGAGGTCGATGCCGAAGCCGCCCTGGGAAAGGCCCATGGCTCCCTCGGCCTGTCCCTTGTAGGTCTCCATCAGCTTCTGCTTCACGGCAGGGTCCAGCCCCCGGCCCGGCTGCACGGTATTCATCACCGCCAGGCCCAGTGCGGTGGACAGCGTGGTGAGGCCCAGGAAGCAGAGCAGGGTGACGATCCCGATCCGGCCCAGGCGCTTCAGGTTGCCCAGGCCCGCGACGCCTAGCGATAGCGTCGACAGGATGAGGGGGATCACGATCATGATCAGGGAGGAGAGCCACATCTTCCCCAGGGGCTCGGTCCCGTAGTGCACGATTCTCTCGACAGCGGCACTGTGGCCTAAAGCGCCGTTGGTGGCGACGCCGGCCACCGCTCCCAGCAGCAGGCCCAGCAGGATCTTGTTGTGCAGGGGCATGAGCCGCGAACGGTAGCACCGGGCTCAGCGGGGTGTCAATCGAGAGAGCCGCGCGCTCGTGCCGGCATCGCCCTCCTATGCCCGACCTGAAGACGCTGCTCTTCCTGGCCCTGGGCGGCTTCGTCGTTGACTACGGTCTGGTCCTCTGGACCGGGCTGGCCCGCGCCCGCAAGCAGCATAGCATTCATAGATGTTGACGGGGGCGCCCACTTTCGCTTAATCTCCCGCGCGGTTTGCCGCACGGGCAAGGGCAGGCCCCGGTGAGGCCGCCGAGAAACCCGTCAACCCCCGGCCTTGAGATGCTATCCACAACATGGCAGGCAACATGCAAGTGTCGGGTCGAATGGGTCCCCTCGGCCCCTAACCGGCTTCGCGGGCCGGACAAGGGCGAGGGGTTTGTCACGCGGACGTAACGAAGGCCGGCCGCCCTGGCAGGCCGTCTTGATCATGACGAAACTGGAGGCGTGATGGGCGTCGAAACCGTCTTGATGATAGTCCTCGGTATCAGTGTTCTCTCCCTGGTGGTGGCCTTCGTTCTGGCCAAACAGGTCCTGGCAGCCGACACGGGCAAGCCGGAGATGATTGCGATCTCCGACGCCATCCGTGAGGGCGCCGAGGCCTTTCTCTCCCGGCAGTATCGGACCATCGGCATTCTCTCGGTGGTGGCCGGGCTCGCCATCTTCGGCTTCTACTTCGCGAACCGCGAGGTCAAGAACATCGCCGAGATGGGGCACGGCACCGCCTGGCGGGTGACCATCTCCTTCATCACCGGCGCCCTCTGCTCGGCGCTGGCCGGCTTCATCGGCATGTTCGTCTCCATCCGGGCCAACATCCGGACCGCGACGGCGGCCATGACCAGCCTCAACAAAGCGCTGCAGATCGCCCTCCGCGCGGGCGCGGTCTCCGGCCTGTCGGTGGTGGCCATGAGCCTCCTCGGCGTGGGTGGCCTCTTCTATCTCTTTGGGGGGCTCACCGACTACCACCACGTGCCGCTGCAGATCGTGGGCTTCGGCTTCGGCGCTTCCTTCGTGGCGCTGTTCGCTCAGCTCGGCGGCGGTATCTACACCAAGGCCGCCGACGTCGGTGCCGACCTGGTGGGGAAGGTCGAGGCCGGCATTCCCGAGGACGACCCGCGCAACCCCGCGGTCATTGCCGACCTGGTGGGCGACAACGTGGGCGACTGCGCCGGCCGTGGCGCCGACCTCTTCGAGTCCACCGCCGCCGAGAACGTGGGCGCCATGATCCTGGGGATCGCGCTCTACCCGGTGTTCGGCATGGGCGGCATCCTGTTCCCGCTGCTGGCTCGTGCGTTTGGTTTGATCGCCACCATCATCGGCGTCCTCAGCGTCAAGTGCCGTGAGGACGAGGATCCCATGAACGCCCTGAATCGGGGCTACTTCGTCACCACCATCCTGGCCAT
>DATECU010000385.1:0-2150 GCA_035286745.1 Vicinamibacteria bacterium
GGTCGCCCTGGTGGAAGTATTGCCCGAGGCGCTGGAGCGGGGCGCCGCGAGCGCGCCCGCCATCGTCCTGCTCGGGTATTTGCTGGTTCATCTCACGCAGCACACCGCCACGCAGCACTTCCACTTTGGCGAAGAGACCCACGTGGTCAGCAAGGCAGCCGGGACCAGCGCGCTCATCGGGCTGCTGCTGCACACGTTCTTCGACGGCGTCGCCATCGCCAGCGGATTCGCGGTGAGTGGCCAGCTCGGCGTCCTGCTGTTCCTCGCGGTGCTGCTGCACAAGCTGCCGGAAGGCGTCACGATTTGCAGTCTGGAAGTGGCGGCCGGGCGGTCGGGCGGCCGGGCGGTCGCGAGTGCGGCCATTCTGGGTGCGGCCACGGTGCTAGGAGTGCTGGTGACCGATGGGGTGGCCGTGCTCGCGGCGCACGGCCTGGCGCTGTCCGCGGGTGTCACGATCTATGTGGGGGCGTCC
Organism: Vicinamibacteria bacterium; assembly: GCA_035286745.1. Lineage (GTDB taxonomy): Bacteria > Acidobacteriota > Vicinamibacteria > Fen-336 > Fen-336 > DATECU01. The sequence goes on from DATECU010000385.1 coordinate 473, forward strand.
AACCTGGTGCCTGAGTTCCAGGGCAAGCCGGGATGGCGGTTGCCGGCGGCGTTCTTCCTGGGCGCGGGCGGGTTCTTCGCGGCCCGGGCGTTGCTGGCGAGCGTGGCGGGTTAGGGAGTACCTGGTGCCAGGAGCCGGCCGTGTCGAAAGGTGCCCATGGGGCTACGCGAGCTTCAGCAGGCCCGGCACCGGGATCAATCGCCGGTGCACCGGGTCGGCCGCCAGGCCCAGCTCTTCGAGGGTGACCACTCCGAGCAGGGGCTCGGAGTTCGACTCGCCGAAGACGGCGACGGTGCTGCGGGTGCGGCCACTGAAGCGCAGCCGAACCGTGCCGATGGGGTAGGTGACCTCCCTGCCGTCCGCCAGGACGAAGGGCCACTGCTCCTCCGGCTCGGCGCCCAGGCGCGTGAGCAGGTCCGTGGGAAGCCAGGTGTAGGTCGCGCCGGTGTCCACCAGGGCCTCGATGGGTTCGAGGGGCCCACCGGCCTGGTTGCCGACCTCCACAGCCACGCGAAAGCTGCCCATGGGCTCAATGTAGTGCGGCGACGGACGATGGCGGTAGCCGGAATGACGCAGTTCGTATCCAAAAAACTGCTTCCGGCCTAGGTTTGACAGGCAACCCATGTCCAAAGACCCACAGGTCTCCGTCTTCGAGGGCACCACCGACCCTCGGCCGCTGGCCGACCGCATGCGGCCCAAGAGCCTGGAAGAATTCCTGGGGCAAGAACACCTCCTGGCTCCCGCGAAGCCGCTGCGCCAGGCCATCGAGCGCGGCGACGTGGCCTCCATGGTGTTCTGGGGCCCGCCGGGCTCCGGCAAGACCACGCTGGCCTTCCTGATCGCCAAATACACCAACAAACACTTCGAGCCCTTCAGCGCGGTGACCGAGGGCGTGCCTCGGGTGCGGGAGATCATCGGGGAGGCCAAAGAGCGGCTCAAGCTCGAGGGCCGAGGCACCATTCTGTTCTGCGACGAAATCCATCGGTTCAACAAGGCGCAGCAGGACGCGTTCCTGCCGTGGGTGGAGCAGGGGATCATCACGCTGATCGGGGCCACCACCGAGAATCCGAGCTTCGAGCTGACGTCGGCGCTGTTGTCGCGGCTCCAGGTCTATGTGCTGGAGCCGCTGAAGCCCGAGCACGTGCGGAGCATTGTGGAGCGGGCGCTGGCGTTGGGCGTGGCCGGCACTGAGAAGGGAGGGGGGCAGTCCCCGATCACCCTGTCGGGCGAGGCGATAGATGGTCTGGTTCGGCATGCCGACGGTGACGCCCGGCGGGCCCTGAACGTCCTGGAGGCGCTCCTGGACTTCGTTCGGCGCGAGCCCGGCCGCTTCCCCCTCCCCCTGCCGCCGGACGCGGTGGAGGCGGTCCTGGCCAAGCGCATCGCGCGCTACGACAAGGCCGGCGAGGAGCACTACAACGTCATCTCGGCCCTGCACAAGGCCGTCCGCGGCTCGGACGTGGAGGGGGCGCTCTACTGGCTGGCGCGCATGGTGGTGGGCGGGGAAGACCCCCTGTATCTCGCCAGACGCATCGTCCGGATGGCGGCGGAGGACATTGGCCTGGCCGATCCCCGGGCGCTCTCGGTGGCGCTGGCGGCCAAGGACACGTACCACTTTTTGGGCTCGCCCGAGGGCGAGCTGGCGCTGGCGGAAGCAGTGATCTACCTGGCCACGGCG
>DATECU010000386.1:0-2473 GCA_035286745.1 Vicinamibacteria bacterium
GTGGCTGCTTTCGGCATCGGCTGCATGACCCAGGCCAACTCCATCTCGCAGATGGTGCACACCAACTTCGGCATCCCCCTCTGGGGGACCGGCCTCGTCATGACCGTGCTGACCGCGGTGGTGATCTTGGGCGGCATCAAGTCCATCGCCAGCGTGTGCGAGAAGCTGGTGCCCTTCATGGCGGTTTTCTACGTCCTGGGCTGCCTGATCATCCTGGGCATGAACTTCCATGAGCTGCCGGAGACCCTCTCGCTGATCCTGGGAGGCGCTTTCTCGGGTCAGGCGGCGGTGGGCGGGTTCCTGGGCGCCGGTGTCCGCGAGGCCATTCGTTATGGGATCGCTCGTGGCCTCTTCTCCAACGAGTCGGGCCTGGGCAGCGCCCCCATCGTGGCGGCGGCGGCCATGACCAAGAACCCGGTGCGTCAGGCGCTGGTTTCCTCGACCGGCACCTTCTGGGACACGGTGGTGGTGTGCGCCATCACCGGCCTGGTGGTGGTGAACTCCATGGGCTGGCAGAAGGGTCTGAAGGGCGCGGAAATGACCAGCGCCGCCTTCGACCAGATCCCCTACATCGGGCCGACCGTTCTCACCGTGGGCCTGCTCACCTTTGTCTTTTCGACCATTCTGGGCTGGAGCTACTACGGGGAGAAGGCGGCCGAGTACCTGTTCGGACCTCGCGTCATCGCCCCCTATCGCTGGCTGTGGGTGGCCGCGGTCATGGTGGGCTCGGTGGTGACCTTGAAGGCGGTCTGGTCCTTTTCCGACATCGCCAACGGCCTGATGGCGGTGCCCAACCTGATCTCGCTCCTGGCCCTCTCCGGCGTGGTGGTGAAGGAGACCCGCGAGTACCTGTGGAACGACCAGTTGGACAAGGAGTCGGGGGCCTGAGGGCCGGTCGCTCGCGTCCTGACGCATGAAGCGGGACCTGGGAGCCCTCACCGGGCGCGAGCACGACCTGGCGATCGTGGGGGGTGGCATCCATGGCGCCGCCGCCGCCTGGGATGCCGCCCAGCGGGGCCTCAGGGTCGCCCTCCTGGAGGCTCGCGATTTCGGCTCCGGGGCCTCCTGGAACAGCCTGAAGACCATCCACGGCGGCCTCCGCCACCTGCAGCGCGCCGACCTCGCGAGCCTGCGCGACTCGGCCCGCGAGCGCTCGGCGCTGCTCCGCATCGCCCCCCGTTTGGTGCGGCCGCTGCCCTGCCTGGTTCCCAACTACGGCCACGGTCCCGCCGGGCGTGAGGCGCTGGGTATCGCGCTGCTGCTGAACGAGGTCCTCACCCGGCGCCGCAACGACGGAGTCCCCCCGAGCCACCACGTGCCGCGGGGCCGCTTGCTGGCCCGCGCCGAGGTCCTGGCCCGCGTCCCCGGGATCGAACCCTCGGGCCTGACCGGAGGTGCGCTCTGGTACGACGCCCAGGCGGAGAGCACGGAACGCCTGACGCTGGCCTTCGTTCTGGCCGCCGCCGAAGCCGGCGCGGCGGTGGCCAACTACGCCGAGGTCACGGGCCTGCTGCGCTCGCGAGAGCGGGTGGTGGGGGTATCGGTGCGCGACGGCGAGGGCGGTGGCGGCTCCGAGGTCCGCGCCCGGATGGTTCTGAACGCCGCCGGCCCGGGCGCCAGCCGGCTGCTGGCCGAGGCCGGACTCGCGCCTCCCCCGGTGCCGCTGCTCCGGGCCATCAACCTCGTGTTGCGCCGGGCCGTAGTGCGGGCACACGCCGTCGGCGGTCGCGGGGCGGGGCGGTTCCTCTTCCTCGCGCCCTGGCGCGACCGGGCGATCGTGGGGACCGCGTACCAGCCGGCCGAGCCCGAGAGCGGGGCCGAGTTCGCCGAGGCCTTCCTGGCTGAAGCCCAACGCGCCTATCCGTGGGCGCGCCTAATGCGTGATGACGTCACCCTGGTGCACCAGGGTCTGGTCCCGGGGGCTTCGGCCGGCGGCTTGTGGAGCCGCCCGCTGCTGGTCGACCACCAGACGCGGGACCGCGTTCCCGGCTTGATCACCGTGGTGGGAGTCAAGTACACGACGGCCCGCAGCGTCGCTCAGCGGGCCATCGACCTGGTGTTGCGGCGCCTGGGCTCGCCGACGGTGCCTTGTCTAACCGCAGACACACCGCTGCCGGGGGCACGGGTTCTCGAGGGTGCACTCGAGGCGCGCGCGCGCCACGCCGTGCGCGAGGAGATGGCGCTGCATCTCGAAGATGCTGTTCTGCGCCGGCTGGACCTGGGCACGGCGGGGCCGCCTGACGCGGCCGAGGTCGACGAGGTGGAGCGCGTGATGGCCGGGGAGCTGGATTGGGACGGAGCCCGGCGCCATCACGAACGTGCCTTCCTGCACCGCCTCTACGGCTTGTCGGGCCAGCAGCCCGGCGTAAGATAGGCCCATGTCGGAGTCGGCTCGGCGGCTCGCCACCTGGGAGGACCTGCTGGCGACGCCCGAGGACGGGCGAGTGTGGGAGGTTCTGAACGGCCAGATGGA
>DATECU010000387.1:0-6530 GCA_035286745.1 Vicinamibacteria bacterium
CTCGGGCCTGGGCGCTGCCGTCTTCGGACCGTTTGATGCGGGCCGGGGTGGGCCCGGGGGCTGGTGGATCCTGGACGAGCCCGAGCTACACCTGGGCTCCGACGTGCTGGTCCCCGACCTGGCCGGCTGGAAGCGGGAGCGTATGCCCCGGCTGCCCGACGAGGCCTTCTTCTCCCTGGCGCCCGATTGGGTGTGCGAGGTCTTGTCCCCCTCGACGGATCGGATCGATCGTGCCAAGAAGCGGCCGATCTACGCCCGAGAGGGCGTGAGCCACCTGTGGCTGGTGATTCCCGGCAGCCGAACGCTCGAGGTCTCGCGTTTGGAGGGTGGCCGTTGGGTGCTGCTGGCCACCTACGCCGAGGACGAGGTGGTGCGCGCGGAGCCCTTCGACGCGATCGAGCTGGAGCTCGCCCCGCTCTGGGCCGACTGAGTGGGTACGTCAGTCGACAGGCGTGGCCTCGTGGCGCACGCCTCAGCGCCTGCGGGCATCCGTCCTCTCCGCTGCGATCACCTGGTTTCGCCCCGCCAGCTTGGCCCGGTAGACGGCCTTGTCGGCGGCCGAGAGAAGAAGGTCGTCCTCCCAGCCCAGCTCCAGCCCGGCCTCGGCCAGGCCGACACTGCACGTCACCCTGATGTCGGTGTTGCCGAAGCGGACCGGCCCCTCCGCAACCCGCGCCCGCAGCCGTTCGGCGGCCACCCGGCCCGCCTCGGCGTCGCACTCGGGGAAGATCAACAGGAACTCCTCGCCGCCCCAGCGGCCCAGGGCGTCGTAGGCGCGCAGGCTGGCCTTCATGCGGGCCACCGTTTCCTTGAGGACCGCGTCACCCGCCTGGTGGCCATGTGTATCGTTGATGGCCTTGAAGTGATCGAGGTCGATGATGCCGACGCACAAGGGAATGTGCGCCCGCTTGGCGCGGATCAGCTCCCGGCTCAACAGGTCCAGGATGGCCCCCCGATTCCAGACCTCGGTCAGAGGATCGTGGGTGGCTTGCACGCGTAGCGCCTCCCGGGCGGCAATGAGTTCCGCCTGCAAGTCGACGATCCGTTTGGCGTTGTGCAAGCGAACCGACAGGTCGCGCGCTTCGAAGGGCTTGGTCAGGTAGTCGTCGGCTCCCGCCGAGAGGCCCTCGAGCACGTCCTCCCGGCGGTCCTTGCCGGTCAGCATGATTACGTAGAGGTAGGGTTCCCCGGGCGTGGCCCGGACCTTGCGGGTCAGCTCGATGCCGGAGAGGCCGGGCATCAACCAGTCGGTGATCAGCACGTCGAAGCGCTCGCCGGAGAGGGCCGCCCAGGCGGCGTCGCCGTCGACCACGGTTGCCGACTCGTGACCCATCTGCTTGACCGCGGTGGCGAGCAACGAGCAGGTGGCGGGGTCATCGTCGGCGATCAGGATCTTCATGCCTCAAGCATATCCTGTCCCCTGGAGCGGCACGGTGGCCCCCCCCTTTTCCCGCTCGGGGGAGAGGAAGAGTGAGGGCGGTCATGGGGTTGGCGATAGACGCAACCGAAGCAGAGCTGCGCTGGCCTGGAAGCGCGGCATTCCTCTCGGGTCCCCCGGCGGGCGCTCAGTCCACCAGATCGTGCCGGACGGCATAGGCAACAAGCTCCGAAGAGGTGCGCAGCCCCATCTTCTCCAACAGGCGGGACCGGTAGGTCCCTATCGTCTTTGGGGACAGATTCAGTTCCGCGGCCATCTGAGCGGGGGTCTTGCCGCGGCCGATCAGGGTCAGAACCTGCAGCTCGCGTTCGGAGAGGCGGTCGTGGAGGACGTCACTGGCCGTGGGATCCAGGTGGCAGGCCAGCCGCTCCGCCACCACCGGGGTGAGGTAGTGCCCGCCACCCGCGACTTTGCGCAACGCCGCCAGCAGCTCGTCGGGTGCGCTGTCCTTGGTCAGGTAAGCCTGGGCGCCGGCGCGGAGGGCGCGCAAGGCGAACATATCTTCCCCATGAATCGAGAGGATGAGGACCGGAAGCCGAGGCGCTATGCGCCTGATGCCGCGCAGCAGGTCCATCCCGCCGAGGCCAGGGAGGGAGAGGTCGAGGACGACCACGTCGCAGCGGCGGGCCGCCACCGAGGCCAGGGCCTGCTCGGGGCAGGCCGCTTCATCGGCTACGGTGACGTCTTCCGCCGCTTCGATGATGCGCTTCAGTCCCTCGCGCACCACGGCGTGATCGTCGACCACCAGGACCCGGATCACACTCGAAAGGCTAGGCTTTCACCGACCTTCCTCCCAGGGGGAAAAGGACGAAAGGCGTGTAGGCAAAAGGACTACAGGGCTCGGCGGTCGACCGGTCAGTCCGCCAGCCGATTCCTGATCGCGTAGGCGATGATCTCGGCGGTGCTGCTCAGGCCCAGCTTCTCCAGCAGGCGTACGCGGTAGGTGGATACGGTCTTGATGCTCAGCGACAGCTCGTCGGCGGTTCCGCGCAGCGTCTTGCCCTGGGCGATCATGGTGAGGACCTGGAACTCGCGGTCGGACAGGCGTTGGTGGGGGGGCAGTTCCGGGTCGGGCCCCAGCCGGCTGGCAAGTTGCTCGGCCACCGCGGTGCTCACATAGCGCCCGCCCTTCGCCGCCTTGCGGATGGCCAGGACCAGCTCGTCGGGCGCCGTCTCCTTGGTGAGGTAGCCGGCGGCTCCAGCCTTGAGCGCCCGGAGTGCAAACTGCTCCTCGGCGTGGACCGAGAGGATGAGGACCGGCACCCGGGGGTGGTTGCGCTTCAGGTCCTTCAGCAACTCGAGGCCCCCGCGCCCGGGCAGCGTGATGTCGGTGACCACCACGTCGCAGTTGTGCTTGCCGGCCTCGTGCAACGCCTGCTCTTCGGAGATGGCTTCGCCCACCACCGTGATGTCCCCGGCCTCCGCCAGGATGCGCTTCAGACCCTCGCGCACGACCGCATGATCGTCCACCACCAGGACCCGGATCACTGGGTCCCCCCTTCCTTGTGCCGGGAGACGGGCAGCCTAACCCGGACACTGGTGCCCTGGCCCGGCCGTCCCTCGACTTGCACGTTCCCGCCCAGCAAGAGCGCCCGCTCGCGCATACCGGCCAGGCCGATGGACTTGGGGCTCCCGAGCGCCTCCTTGGAGATCCCCTTTCCATCGTCGGTGATGTCGAGGGCGAGCAGGGCCTTGTCATCCAGGCCCAGGTTCACCGCCACCCAGCCCGCCTCGGCATGGCGGACCACGTTGGTGAGGGTCTCCTGGAGGATGCGGAAGGCGGCGGTGGCCACCTCGCGGGGGATGGCCTCCTCATCGAGCGTGGAGCGGAACACGCAGCGGATGTCGGTCCGCCGCTCGAAGTCCTGGGCCAGCCATTCGATGGCGGCGGCCAGGCCCAGGCTGTCGAGGACCGCCGGCCGCAGCTCGGTGGAGATGCGCCTGACGATCTGGACGGTCTGATCCACCAGGCCCGCCATGGTCTGCAGGCGCTCCTGTATGGCATCCTGGTGCGTGGGCTTGACGGTTCGCCGCGAGCCCTTGCGCTGGTACAGGCGCTTGAGCGAGGAGACATCGAGCTTGACCGCGGTGAGCGCCTGGCCCAGCTCGTCGTGGATCTCGCGGGCGATGCGGGTGCGCTCTTCCTCCCTCACCCGTTCCAGCTTGGCGGCGAGCTGGCGGAGCTGCTCCCGGGACCCCCGGAGGTCGTCCTCCGCTCGCTTGCGTTCGGCGATCTCCTCCAGCAAGGCGGCGGTCCGCTCCTGGACCCGGCGCCCCAGATCGGCGTGGGTGGTGCGCAGGGCGTCGGCGGCGATCTTTCGGGTGAGGCCCAGGGCGAGCTGGCTGGCCACCCCCGACAGGGCGTTCAGGGTGGCCTCGGGGAAGGGTCGGGGGGAAAGGAGGGCCATCACGCCCAGCACCTGGTCCTCGACCGAAAGCGGGTACCCGGCGAAGGCGACCAGGCCGCGTTTGGTGGCCCAGTGGGCGTCGCGGGTCAGCGGATCGTGGAGGATGGACTGGGTCACGTGGGCTCGCCGCGCCTGGGCGATGGCCGAGATGGCATGGCAGGGGCGCAGCTCTCCCTCGATGGCCAAGCCGGCGCTGGCGCGCAGCACCGGCGTCTCGTTCCCCGGCTCCACGATCCAGATGTGGGCGAGGCCGGCATCCAGGTGGCGAACCATGGCCTCGGTGCAGCGGTGCAGGGCCTCATCGAGGTCGTCGGCGCCGGTGAGGGCGGCGCCGATGCCCGCCGCGAAGGAGGCCAGCCGCACCTGTTCCCGGAGTGCGTGCTCCACCCGCTCCCGTTCGGCGATCTCGTGTTGCAGCGAGGTGTTGGCGGCCACCAGCTCCGAGGTGCGCTCGATCACCCGCCGCTCCAGCTCCTCGCGGGCGGCGCGCAGGGCCTCCTGGGCCGCCCGCTCTCGGGTCACGTCCATCATCGAGCCGGTCATGCGGACGGCCCGGCCGGAGGCATCGCGGGTCACGTGCGCCCGGTCGCGGACCACCGAGTAGGAGCCGTCCTTCCTGCGGAACCTGTACTCGGCGAACCAAGAGTTGGTGCCGCTCTGCCTGATTCGGTCCCGCAGGGCCAGCACGCGCTCCCGGTCTTCCGGATGCAGGTGGTCGGCCCACCAATCGGGGGAGTCCCCGGCCTCGGCCGGGCTGTGGCCGAACAGGGTCTCGATGGCGGGACCGCGCCAGACGCGATCGCTGGCGGCGTCCCAGTCCCACAGGGCATCGCTGGTGGCCCGAGCCAAGAGCTCCAGCCGCTCGTGGCTCAAGCGCAGCTCGGCCTGGGTCTGGGCACGCGTCTCCGCCTCCCGGTAGGCGGCGGTCTCGCCCAAGGCCAGTCCCACCAGGCCGCCGATGGTGCCTAGGACGTCGAGCTCGGCCTTTTGAAAGGGCCGCTCGGCGCGGCGGCCGACGCCCAGCGCGCCCAGCACCAGACCGCGGGACAAGAGGGGCGCCATGGCCAGGTGGCGGATGCCGGCGGATTCGAAGACCGCCCGTTGGGGGCCTGGGTGCTGCGCCACCGGAAGGCAGACCGGGAGCTTGTCGTCCATCACCCGGCGGAAGAGGGGCGAGTGAAGGATGGGCAGCGAGCTGAGCGCCTGGACGAACTCGGGGGGGAGCCCGGCAGCGTCTTCGATGACCAGGTTCTCGGCTCGCTCGCCCAGGCTGGCGATGCCTACCAGGTCTGCACCTAACGTTGAGCGCAGGCCGGCCACCGCGGTGCGAAAGACCTCCGTGAGGTCCGAAGACCGCCCGAGCACGCTGGTGAGCTGGGAAATGGCTCCCGTCATGATGATGGACCCCTGAGAGCCGCTGGCAGAGCAGCATACGCCGGGGTGTGACCGGGTGACAACCGCCGCCGCCTCGTCATTTGCGGCCTCCCGGGCCGCCGACCACCACCACCTCGCCTTCGGAGAGGTCGAAGCGCTCGGCGGGGAGGACCTGGTTGCGGCCCGCACGCTTGGCGCGGTAGAGGGCCTCGTCGGCCGCCGCCAGCAGCCGGTTGCTGTCCAGGCCGTCCCGCGGGCACTCGGCGACCCCGCCGCTCACGCTCAGGAAACCCAGCGGCTGCGCCTCCGCGAAGGGGAAGGCGTGGGCGGCGATGGTGGCGCGGATCTTCTCGGCCACCGCCAGCGCATGGGCCAGCGGCGTCTTGGGGAGCACCAGCAGGAACTCCTCGCCGCCGAAGCGGCCGAAGAGGTCCTGCTTGCGGATGTTCTCGGCGACCAGCCGGGTCAGCTCCCGGAGCAACTGATCGCCGGCCATGTGACCGTGGCTGTCGTTGTAGTGCTTGAAGCTGTCGATGTCGAAGAGGAAGACCGCGAGCGGGGTCAGCTCGCGCTGGGCGTCGAACACCCTCTCCGCCAGCACCTCCGTCAGATGACGCTTGTTGAGTATGCCGGTCAGGCCGTCGACGTCGGCGGTGTTCTTCATCTGGCTCAGGGCCTGGGCGGTGCGCAGGGCCTGGCCCGCCATCTGAGCCAGCAGGCGCGCCACCGCCTTGGCGTCCTCCGGCGAGTGGCTCACCCCGGAGGCGGCCACCAGGCCCAGCGTCTCCTCGTCACATACGATAGGCGCCAGCAGCTCGAACTCGAAACCGCGCGGGGTCTCCTGGCGGAGTCGCTGGCGGGTGGGTGGGGCCTCGGAGTCGAGATCCTGCCGGGTCAGCACCCGTTGGGTGGTGGCGGCGAAGCCCAGCTCGCCCTGGCTCATCTGGACCTCGGCGCCGGGCTCGATCGACGGGTCCTTGGGCTGCACGGCCGCCACCACCAGGCGGTTGCCGCGCAGGGGATCGGCTGCGGTGGGACGCCGCCGCAGGAGCACCATCGCTCGCGAGCACCCGAGTTCCCGCCGCAGGGCTCCCACCAGCAGGTCCGGGATTTCCCGCTCGCTGGCGCCCCCCAGCAGCGACCGGGTGAGGGTGGGAAGGCTGCGCAGGAACTGGCCCAGGAACTGGTGGTCGTCGACCAGCTGGAGGTGGGTGCGCCGGAGCGACTGCAGCTCACGCTCCAGGGCCTGAGCGTGGCGCTCGGCCGAGGCCAGGGCCGCCCGGAGGGTCCGGGCCCGGGCCAGGCGGCCC
>DATECU010000388.1:0-3898 GCA_035286745.1 Vicinamibacteria bacterium
GGGAAGCAGGTAGATGCGGGCCAGCGAGCCGACCACCACCCCCGGAACTGTCCCCGCCACGATCACCGCGGTGAGGGGCCACACCATGCGCTTCTCGCGCACATACCGATAGACGCCGGAGGGGATGGCCACCACGTTGAAGAGATGGTTGGTGGCGGTCACCGCGGGACCCGAAAAGCCGAGGACGCTCACCTGGAAGGGCAACAGAAGGAACGCGCCCGAGATGCCGCCGGTGGACATGACCAGCGACACGAAATAGGCGACCGAGAAGGGCACAAGCGGCGAGACGGTGACGCCGGAGATGGGGAAGGTCATGGGGAAGCTCCCGTGCCGCCGAGCCACCTCATGCCCGGCACCGGCTTCCCCCTGCGGGGCGAGAATCCACCGGCCCGCCCATCAGATACGAGATCGGCGCATTCGGCAACCGAGCCCGCCGGGGGAACCAGGGAACCCCCGGCGGCTCGTGAGGAGCGGGCGCTACCCCTTCTTGACCACCTCGCCGGTGGCTGCGCCGTGGAGCTTCACCTCCACCTTCTCTTCCAGGGTGTCGTAGTACTCCTTGAGGATGGCGATCACCTCCGGCTTCGAGAACTCCTTGGGAACCGGCTTGCCCTCGCTCATCAGCTTGCGCAGCAGGGTTCCCGAAAGCAACAGCCTGGCTCCGCCCTTGTAGTTGCCGTTGTCGTCGATCACCGCCTTGCTCTCGTGGGGACAGGTCTTCATGGAGGCCATGGAACGGCACTCGTAGCAGTAGAACGTCCAGTCCATGGCCAACGGCTGCAGGACCAGCGACCCGGCGGGGATCTCGGCGAAGATCTTCTGGGCGTCGAAGGGGCCGTAGTAGTCGCCCACCCCGGCGTGGTCCCGCCCCACGATCAGGTGCGAGCACCCGTAGTTCTGGCGGAACACCGCGTGCAGCAGGGCTTCGCGGGGACCCGCGTAACGCATCTCCATGGGATAGCCGCCCTGCACCACCCGCTCCCGGCGGAAGTACTTGTTCACCAGGGCGTCGATGGCCTTGACCCGCACCTCGGCCGGAATGTCGCCCGGCTTCAGCTTGCCCACCAGTTGGTGGATGTAGACGCCGTCGCAGACCTCGATCGCCACCCACGCCAGGTAGGCGTGCGACTCGTGCATGGGGTTGCGGAGCTGAAGCGCCGCCACCGTGTTCCAGCCCCGCTCCTCGAAGATCTTCCGGGCCTCGATCGGCCGCTGGTAGATGGCTCCGAACATCTCCGGATAGTACGACTCCGACAACACCTTGACCGGCCCCGCCAGGTTGACCGGGTCCTGTTCCATCACCTTCTCGACGCCGGGGTGCTTGGGATCGGTGGTGCGGAAGATCTGCTGGCACTCGTGGGCCTTGTCGATCGCGTACTTCTCGGTAACCTTCATGGTGCCCATCAGGGCATCCGTCTCGGTGTCCCAGAGCGCCACTTCTTCGCCGATGGCGATGGAGTTGGCCAGCGTCTGATCGGCGGAGAGGGTGATGGGGATCGGCCAGAACAGCTTCTTCATGGAGGGCAACTGGTAGTCGTTGCAGCAGCCCTTCCAGTCGTCTCGACCCATGAAGCCCTCGAGGGGCGTGAACGCGCCGATGCCCAGCATGATGAGGTCGGACGCCTCCCGGGTGGTCATGGGAACCCGCTTGAACTTGACCGCTCTCTTCTTTTCCTCGACCAGCGCCGGGCCGGTGAGAAGCAGCGGTTTCAGATCCTTGCTGCCGTGTGGTGGGACCAGCTTAGCCATCATGTCCTCCTTGCTTGATCTTCATTCACTAGGACGTCGTCCGTCAGTGCTTGGCACCTCGCTTGAACACAACCCCCGCCAGCAAGCCCGCTGACAGGGCGATCAGGACCGTGAAGGCGCCATACACCAACGCATGGCGCTCCGCCAAACGACTGAGCCAACTGACCAGCCCGGACTGGCGGACGAACAGGTCGTTTCTGGTCATGGCGACCAAGGTTCGGCCCCGGAGGAAGTAGGTCGAGATCCGGTACTTGCCTTCCGGAGCCTTGGTGCCGAGGTTGAACACGTGGTAAAGGAGCCGATCGGGGCTGATGCGTATGGCGTTGCCGCGCAGCCCGTAGACACCACGGCTCTCCTGGAGCTGCCAATACCCTTTGGCCACGGTCTCCGCTTCGCCCGGCTCGGCGTGCCCCCCCAAAACCTCGAGGCGAGCCCGGGAGGCTATGGCCTCCGGGCCGATGGCGAGCCCCGCGTCCTTGAGGGCCTTGCTGAGGGCCGCCATCTCGGCCTGGTGCGGACACTCCCCCATCCCGTTGCAGAGGGGACAGTGAAGGTCGACCAGGTACAGCTCCGGCAGATGAGCCAGCTTGTACTGGCGCACGCCCATCCAGAACACGACCAGCCGGCCCTTCCGCATCAGCCGGACGAACCCGGCGGGAGGGCCTTCCATTATGGCTAGCGCACTGTCGCACTCCGGCGGCAGTTGCGCCGAGAGGAACACCTGCTGTCCCGAGAACGACAGCGAGATGGGCACCCGTCGCGTGTCCAGGTGGACCGCGGGCTCGGGAAGCCCCACCGAGGTCGCGGCTAACGCCGTCAAGACCAGGGCCAGGGCGCCCGACATCAGTGGCCTCCCCCGGAGGTGGCGAAGTCGATGAGCTGCGCCGGCGTCGCCAGAAGCTGGTATAGCAAGATCGCCATCACGCCGAGCACGATCACGGCGAGAAAGACGCGGATCTGCTCACCCCGCAGGCGGCGGCTCGCTTGCACGCCGAACTGGGCGCCGATGGTGGAGCCGGCGAACAAGGTGACGGCCAGCAGGATGTCCACCGTGTGGTTGATGACGGCCTGCTGGAGGGCGACGTTGGAGGAGGTGAGCACGATCTGAAGCAGATCGGTCCCCACCGCGACCCGGGTGGGGATGCCGATGATGTAGATCATCGTCGGCAGCATAATGAAACCGCCGCCCACGCCAAGGAACGCCGCCAGCACGCCCACCAGGAAGCCGGCCACCAGGGGGAGCAGCACCGAGGTGGTGAGACCGCACTTGGGGAAGCGGGTCTGGAACGGCAACCGCGCGAAGAGGGCAGAAAGCCGGCTCGGGCGCGGTTCTCCCGAGGAGGTTCGGCCGCGCAGGGTCCTGACGCCCTCGATGAACATAACGGCGCCGATGAAGCCCAGCACCAGCACATAGACCAACTTCAGAAAGAAATCGAAGTTGCCGAGGTGCCGCAGCAGGGCCACCAGCCGCACCCCCGCGTAGCCGCCGGTCCAGCCGCCGGCCACCATCACCAGGCCCATCTTGAAGTCCACGTTGCCCAGGCGGGCGTGCGACAGCGCGCCCGAGCTGGCACCGGCGGTGATCTGCGCGGCATCGGTGGCCGCCGCCACCGCGGCCGGAATCCCGATGAAGATCAGAAGCGGGGTCATCAGGAAGCCGCCCCCGACTCCGAACAGCCCGGAGAGGAAGCCGACGATGGCCCCCAGACCGGAGACCAGCAAGGGGTTCAGGGCGGTTCCCGCCACCGGGAAATAGAGGGTGAATCCCCTGAGGGCCGCCCCCAGGCCGCGCCACTCCCCTGGATGGCTAACGAGTGCGATCTCGGCATCATCGGCCTTCGGGTGGCAGCTCAGGCAGGTCGCCTGGAGGTGAGACGGATGGGTTCGCGAGCGCGGGTCACTCCCCGGAAGCACGTCGTGGGCCCCGTGGCAGGACACGCAGGTCGCCACGTCGGTGACCCCGTGGCCATGGGCGATGCCGTGGAAGGTGCGCTCGTAGCTCTCCACCACCCCCTCGCGGAGGTTGGCTCCGCGGGTGACCCCTGGGTCCTCGTGGCACTCCGCGCAGGTGTAGACCACATGGCGGGCGGAGGTGCGCGCCTCGCCAGCGCCGGCAGCCAGGATGCGGTGGGCGCCGTGGCAAGAGGTA
>DATECU010000389.1:0-2076 GCA_035286745.1 Vicinamibacteria bacterium
AGGCCGCCTCTAGCTGGGCGGCACGGGCGTCGATGAGACCGTGCAGCTGGAGCAGGCTGGCCGAGAGCAGGCGGCCGGCAGGGTTCACCAGGGCGCCCGACAGCAGGCTCGAAAGCCGCGCCACGGGCGACTGGAGGGCGCCGGCGATGCGGGCCGCCAGCACCTCCCGCGGAGGCAGCGTTGCGAGCTCTTCGATGTCGCGGGCCGAGAGGACCCGCCCGTCGGTCACTGCCTTTCGCACAGCGAAGGCGTTGCGGGCCGCGCGCTGGTACTCCACCAGGGCCCGCGCCGGCGCGATGATGTCGCCGTAGGCGAAGGCGATGGCAGTGGGGCCCTCCGCGAGTTCGGCCACCTCCAACCGCCCGGCCTGCTGGGCAGCCAGGCGGAAGAGGGTGTTCTTGATCACCAGCACATCGAGTCCCGCCTCCCGGAGCTGCCGCCGCAGGCGCACCATCTCAGAGACGGTCAGCCCCCGGTACTCGGCGCTGACGGCTATAGTGCAGCGGCGGATGCGCTCCGCCAGCTCCTCGACGGTTTCCAGCTTCTTCTGCGTGGGCATAGGCGCCTCCTCTTGCCATCGGCGGCCCTGGTGGCACGCTTCCGGCCAAACGAAAAACCCCTGTCGACGCAGACAGGGGCTGGGGCATTCTTCCGGAGCGCCGGCTGAAAAGCCGGGTCGCCTTCGGAAGGTGCTCCTCGCCTCGGCGGGCTCCGCGCGGTGACGGACTTAACCGGCGCGCTCTCCGTAGCTGCGGGGCTTCGACCCTGCATGTCGGCAGACCTGAAGGTCTGCAGCTACGGCGCCGGACCCGCTGTCTGCGGCGCTATGTTCGGAACTCTGGAGCCTTGGAACCTTGGAACCTTAGGGCTCCAAGGTCCCGTGGTTCCAAGGTTCTAGCTTGCTGTCAGGGCCAGCGTCGACCCCAATTCCAGGCGGATGCCCGGGCCCATGGTAGTGGTCAGGGTGGCGCTGCGGATGAACTGCCCCTTGGCGCCCGAAGGCTTGGCCTTCACGATCTCCTGCACCACGGTGGCCAGGTTCTCCAGCAGCTTGTCCTCCTCGAAGCTGACCTTGCCGATGGGCACGTGCACCAGGGCGGTGCGGTCCAGGCGGAACTCCACCTTCCCCTGGCGGGCGTCGCCGATGGCCTTGGGCAGGTCTTGCGCTTCCACCACTGTCCCCGAGCGGGGGTTGGGCATGAGGCCTCGCGGCCCCAGAATGCGGCCCAGGCGCCCCACTTTGCCCATCAGCTCCCGCTGGGCCAGGGCCACGTCGAAGTCGGTCCAGCCGGCCTCGACCTTCTTGATCAGGTCATCGCCTCCCACTACTTCGGCGCCGGCCTCCTGGGCCAGCTTGGCCCCCTCGCCCTCGGCGAAGACCGCCACCCGCACCGTCTTTCCCAGGCCGTGGGGGAGGAGGGCCGTACCCCTGAGCTGCTGCTCGGCGTGGCGGGGGTCCAGGCCGGTGCGCATGTGTAGCTCTACCGTCTCATCGAAGCGGGCAAAGGCGGTCTCCTTGGCCAGCTTCACCGCCTCGTCGGGCTTGTAGGTCCGCGAGCGGTCCACCTGCTTCTCGGCTTCGCGATACTTCTTGCCCGGCCTTGGCATCAGCTGACGCTCTCCACGACTTCCACGCCCATGCTGCGGGCGGTGCCCTCCACCATGCGCATCGCGGCCTCGACATCCTCTGCGTTCAAGTCGCGCATCTTGATCTGGGCGATCTCGCGCACTTTGTCCCGCGTTATCTCGCCCACCTTCTCCCGCCGCTGGGCGGCGCTCCCCTTCTCCAGGCTCAGGGCCCGCTTAGAGAGGTCGGACACGGGAGGCGACTTGAGGACGAAGGTGAAGGAGCGGTCTTCGAAGACGGTGATCTCCACCGGAACGATGGTCCCGGCCTGGGAGGCTGTGCGCTCGTTGTAGTCCTTGCAGAAGGCCATGATGTTGACGCCGTGCTGGCCCAGGGCGGGGCCCACCGGCGGCGCCGGGTTGGCCTTCCCCGCCTCGATCTGGAGCTTGATGACGGCGCGTACCTTCTTAGCCATCGAGCGTTCAGCGGTTCTCTCGAAGGCCGGCCTT
>DATECU010000390.1:0-4200 GCA_035286745.1 Vicinamibacteria bacterium
CAGGCCCCGGTCGCGCTGCTCTGGGGCGAGGCCGATCAACTCCTGCCTCCCGAGTACGCGCAGCGGGTGGCGCAAGAGCTACCAAACGCCAGTCTCTCCCTGCTGCCCGGCTGTGGTCACCTGCCGCAGCGCGAGTGCCCAGCGAAGCTTCTTCCACTCCTGCGCGAGGCCCTGGCACCGGTTCCGAAGGCCGCGCCGAAGTGAGCGAAGATAGGGGTCGATGAACCAGCAGGAACGATCAGAGAAGAGCCGCGCCCAGATCCTGGAGGCGGCCTTGAAGCTCTATTCCCATCAGGGCTATCGCGGCACCAGCATCCGGGAGGTCGCGGAGCTGGCGGGCGTTTCGACCGGCAACGTCTACCACCAGTTCCCGGACAAGGAGGCCATCTTCAACGCGCTGCTCGACGAGTATTGGAGGGCCATCGCCGCGCCCGATTTCCCGCTGAACAAGGCTCTGGCCGAAGGGGCCTTCCCCGACGACCTGGAAGCCCTGGGGCGGGCCGCCCGCGAGAGTGTCAAACGATACCGAGCCCACGTGGCCCTCATCTACGTCGATGTGGTGGAGTTCGAGGGCCGCCACATCCGCAAGTTCTACTCCGACATGGCGCGTCGCTACGAGGCCTTCGTCAACAGCCACCCCGGCAAGGCTGCCCTGCAGAAGAAGCTCCGGCCGGGGGTGTCGCCGGTCTCGGCGGTGATGCTGGCCACCCGGCTGCTGCTTCACTACTTCGCGGTGGAGGTGGTGTTCGGCGTGCCCAACCACTTCGGCAAGGACAGCGATACCGTGCTCCGGGAGTTCGCGGACATCCTGAGCTACGGCATGCTCAGGGATCGCAAGGGCTAGCGTCGACTCCCGCTCGGCATCAGCTTTCGTTGCCTTGCCACCGCCTCGGCCACCAGGGCCGCGGCGCGCTCCACCTCGTCAGCGGTGGTGGTTCGACCCAGCGAGAAGCGCAGCGAGCCCTGGACGCGTTCCATGGGCAGGCCCATCCCCCGCAGCACGTGAGAAGGCTCGACCGCCCCGGCTGCGCAGGCGGCTCCGGTCGACACCGCCACCCCCATGAGGTCGAGGGCCATCAGCAGGCTCTCGGCCTCGACGCCTTCGAACGACAGGTTGCTGGTGTTGGGCACCCGCGGGCCGTCGCCGTTCCGTTGGGTGCCCGGGATCGCGAGCAAAAGCATCTCCAGCCGATCCCGCAGTTCAGTTAGGCGCGCAGCGCCGGTCGAGAGGTCCTGCTGCGCCAGCTCCGCGGCCTTGCCGAGTCCCACGATGCCGGCGACGTTCTCGGTCCCGGCACGCCGGTTTCGCTCCTGAGACCCCCCTCGCACCAGCGCGACGAGCCGGGTCCCGCGGCTGACGAATAGGGCGCCGACCCCCTTGGGCCCGAAGATCTTGTGGGCGGAAAGGGCGAGCAGGTCGACGCCGAGCGCTGGAACGTCGACCCGGATCTTTCCCGCCGCCTGGACCCCGTCGCAGTGGACGAGGGCCCCCTTGGCGTGGGCCAGTTGGACCACCTCCGCCACCGGCTGGATCGCCCCGGTCTCGTTGTTGGCCAGCATCACCGCCACCAGAGCGGTCCTCTGGTCTACCTTGGCCTCAAGGTCGGCCAGGTCGATCCGACCGTCGCGACCGGCGCGGACCGTCTCCACTTCGAAGCCCTCTTCGGCCAAGGCCTTCGCGGTCCTCAGAACCGCGTGGTGTTCGAGGACAGAGTGGACGATCTTGCGACGCGGCTCGCGTGCCATGGCGGCGACGCCCCAAAGCGCCATGTTGTCGGCTTCGGTGCCGCTGCCGGTGAACACGATCTCGTTGGGGGCGGCCCCGATCAGCGCCGCGACCTGCCCTCGAGCCTCGTCGAGCGCAGCTCGAGCCTGCTGCCCGAACCAGTGCAGGCTCGATGGGTTGCCGAAGGTCCCCGTGAGGTAGGGCTGCATGGCCGCGAACACCCGTGGATCCACCGGGGTGGTGGCGTTGTGATCGAGGTAGATGCGCTCCACCCGGGGATTCTAGCCCGGTCCGGCTACCGGCGCCGATCACGTGGGCGGTCCGGAGGTACAATGGCGGCCATCATGCGCCCCGTGATCGGACTGCTCACCGACTTCGGGACCAAGGACCACTATGTCGGTGCGGTGAAGGGGGCGATTCTCGCGGTCTGTCGAGAGGCCAGCCTGGTGGACGTGGTCCACGACCTGCCGGCTCACGACATCGAAGCCGGCGCCTACGCCCTCATGGCCTGCTACCGCGCCTTTCCCGAGGGCACGGTGTTCCTGGCGGTGGTCGATCCCGGTGTGGGATCGGAGCGCCGGGGCCTGGTGGTGGACGTCGGCGCCTACCGATTTGTCGGTCCCGACAACGGCATCCTGAGCTTTGTGCTGGCGGAACACCCCGAAGCCGGCATCCACCACATCAAGAACGGCGCCCTGTTCCGGCTCGATGTGTCGTCCACCTTCCATGCCCGCGACATCTTCGGCCCGGTGGCCGGACAGCTGGCGGCGGGTGTCCCCGTCCATCAGGTCGGTCCCCGGCTCGCCGACCCTGTCCTGCTGCCGAGGGCATGCTCGCGTCAGGTGGGGCCGGGGGAGTGGGCGGGCGCCGTGCTCCACGTCGACACCTTCGGCAACCTCACCACCAACTTCACCGGCGCCGATCTGGATCGGATCCTGGCGGTAGTGGACGGCGATCCCACGGACATCGTGGTGGTGGTCGAGGGGATGGTGATCCCCATGGTGCGCGCCTACGCCGAGGTGGCGGAGGGCGAGGCGCTGGCGCTCCTGGGGAGCAGCGGGCGACTGGAGGTGGCGGTGAACTGCGGCAGCGCGGCAAGCATCCTGGGCGCTCGCAGAGGGGCACCGGTGCGGGTTCGCACCGTGGAGCCCCGCGAAATGGGCCCCATGTTATGATGCGCGCTCTGGCGCGCTCGAGAGTTCAATCCCAGGTGGTCACCACGAGGGTTATGCGCAGCGTCCGATGCGGCTTGTGTCCGGGGGCTCGGGGGGCGGCAGCCCCTCGCGTACGCACAACCTCATGATGCGTGAGGTGGTGGTGGCGGGGGCCGTTCGCACCCCCATCGGCAAGTTCGGCGGAGCCCTCTCCGGCCTGAGCGCGGCCCAACTGGGCGCGATCGTTGCCCGTGAGGCGCTGGGCCGGGCGGGGGTCGATCCGGCGCAGGTCGAGGAGACCATCTTCGGCTGTGCGCGGCAGGCCGGGGGCGGGCCCAACGTGGCGCGCCAGGTCTCCTATCGCGCCGGGGTTCCCCAGGAGACACCGGCCTACACCGTCAACATGGCTTGCGGCAGCGGCCTCAAGGCCATCGACCTCGCCTACCGAGCGGTGCGGGACGGCGAGGCCGACGTGGTCCTGGCCGGGGGCACCGAGTCCATGAGCCGGGTGCCCTACCTGCTCAGCGGCGCCCGCTGGGGCTACCGCATGGGACATCAGCCCGCAGTGGACGGCATGTACCAGGATGGCTTCCTCTGTCCGCTGGCCGAGAAAGTGATGGGGGAGACCGCCGAACGACTGGCCGAGATCCACGGCATCACCCGGGCCGAGCAGGACGCGTTCGCGCTGGAGAGCCAGCAGAAGGCGGGCCGGGCCCAGGCCGAGGGCCGGCTCGAGGCGGAGACGGTGGCGGTGAGGGTTCCGGGCAAGAAGGGCGAGGAGGAGTTCCGGCGGGACGAGCACTTGCGTTCCGACGCCACGCCAGAGGCCATGGCCAAGCTCCCGACCGTCTTCCGGAAGGACGGGACGGTGACCGCTGGCAACTCCTCCGGCATCACCGATGGCGCCGCCGCGGTCGTGGTCCTGGCGGCCGAGGTCGCGGAGCGGCTGGGCGTCAAGCCGATGGCCCGAGTCCTGGGCTTCGCCCAAGCCGGAGTCGACCCCCACATCATGGGAATCGGCGTGGTGCCTGCGGTGCGGAAGCTGCTGGACAAGCTGAAGCGCCGGATCGAGGAGTTCGATCTCCTCGAGATCAACGAGGCCTTCGCCGCCCAGGTTCTGGCTTGCGACCGCGAGCTCCATTTCGACCGGGGTCGGCTCAACGTGAACGGCGGGGCCATCGCCCTGGGGCATCCGATAGGTGCCACCGGGACCCGGATCTCGGTCACGCTGCTTCACGAGTTGGCGCGGCGCCGGGCGAAGCTGGGCCTGGCCAGCCTCTGCATCAGCGGGGGGATGGGGATGGCCGTGGCTTACCAGGC
>DATECU010000391.1:0-8916 GCA_035286745.1 Vicinamibacteria bacterium
GGGTGAAGGCGTCGCCGGGCTTCAGGCCCGCATTGCCGCCCTGGCTCAGGTACAGGATGTCCCGTTCCGCGAAGGCCAGCTTGGTGGCGCCGTGCTCGGAGCCGATGACGTAGAGGTTCATGTCCTCAGGGGAGGGAACGATGTAGTGCGCGCACTGGAGGGCCATCTCCTCGATGGCGGGATAGAGGATGTCGCCTCCCGGCCCCACGCGGGCGCCCTTGGGGAGACCCGGGGGAAGAGGCCCCTCCTCTTCTGCTTCCCCCATGCCTGGCTCGCCCGGGAGCCCGGCTTCCCCAGCCTTGCCCGCGACCAGCGCCACCTTGGGCAGGATCAACGGGTCGCCCGGGTAGATCCAGTGGGCGTCCCGGATGTACTTGTTCTGGTCCCAGATCTGAGGCCAAAGGTAGGGGCTGTTCAGGAACCTCTTCGACAGGTCCCAGAGGGTATCGCCCCTCTCGATCACGTAGTAGAGAGCGCCCTCGGGCACGCTGGTGGGGTACTGGTACTTCGACCAATGTGGGCCAATGGTCGCCGGACCGCTCTGGAGGCCGCTGGCCGCCGCCGCCTGGGGCTTCGACTCCTGGGACCTGGCATCGGGATCTGCCTGCGCCCACGCCTGCCCTCCCCACGCCAAGACCGCGGCGCCACACATGAGCAACAAACCCTTAGCTCTCACAGCCTTACCTCCTGCACCCGCGCTCGTCGCGCCGGTGCGTCATGCGGTGGCAACCCCCGCCGTGAACCAGGCGGAGACGGCCAAACCAGTCGGAAGTTCGAGCGATGCTAGCAGGAAAAGGGAAGAAGCGTCAAGAGTTTTTTGCAAGTCCTCAAGTGTCACTTGAGGTCGGGTGTGGGGACGGCGGACGGTGATGGGCTGGGGCTGTCGGGTCCCAGGGCCGGCCGTCGGGCGGAGATGGTCGCTGTCAGCGTCCGGGCCTGGGCAGCGAAGGGGCTCTTCGGGTACTCCTCGCCGATACGGGCCAGATGGGGGAGGGCCTCCGCCGACCGGTCCGCGAGGTGCAGGGCCTCGGCGAGGCGGAAGAGGACTTCGGCGAGATTCGAGTAGTCTGGGTAGTCTCGGAGGATTCCCTCGTAGCGCGCGATGGCCGCTCGGTGGGCCTGACGCGTCCGCTGGTAGAAGTGGCCGACCATGAACTCGCTCCGGGCCAGGCTCTCCCGGCACTCGCGGAGCCGTCCTCGCGCCTTTTCTGCGTGAGCGGATCCCGGATGGAGCTCGAGCAGCTTCTGGTACTCCTCAAGAGCCTGCTGGATGGGAGTCTGGTCTCGGTCCGGTCCGTTCTTCTGCTTGAAGAAGGCCTCCCCGACCTGGAACTGGGCGTGGTCGCTCTGCGGGTGGGACGGATAGAGCGTCAGGAAGTCTCGGTAGGCAGAAGCGGCCAGGATGGCGTTGGCGGTGCCTCCCTCGTCGAGGTAGCTCTTCCCCAAAGCCAGCCGAGCCCCAGGGCCGTACTCGCTCTGGGGGAAGCCGTCGATGATGCGGCGCAGGTGTTGCCGCGCCGATTCCCATTGCTTCTTCTTGAGCGCCTTCTGTCCCGCCTCCCAGATGACCTGGTCGGAGTTGCTGGAGAGAGTGGCGATGTCCGGCTGGCCCCGGTGGGCGCAGGCGGCCGCCAGCAACAGGCCGATCACGGTGAGGATGCGCTTGCTCATCGATGCTCCTTGATCCAGTCCCACTCCTGTGCCAAGCCCTGGCGCAGGCTCACCGTGGAACGAAAGGCCAGGTCCCGGCGGGCGGCCGAGGTGTCGGCGAAGGTGTCGCGCATGTCGCCTTTCTGAGCGCCCTGGCGGCGAATCTCCAGGGGCCGTCCGGTCAGCTCACGGATGAGGTCGATGACGTCGTTCAGGGCGATGCGCTCGCCCCCTCCCACGTTGTAGACGCAACCCGGGCGCCCCTGGTCGGCGGCGGCGCGGGTGGCGGCTACGATGTCGTCGATGTAGGTGAAGTCGCGGGTCTGCCGGCCATCGCCGAAGACCTCCAGCCCGGATCCGTCGCGGGCGGCCTTGAGAAAGCGGTGGAAGGCCATGTCCGGCCGCTGCCGCGGGCCGTAGACGGTGAAGTAGCGAAGGCACACCACCGGGAGCCCATGGTTGCGTTCGTAGAGGAGGCTCAGGTTCTCGGCCGCCAGTTTTGTTACTCCGTAAGGTGAAAGCGGCCGGCACCGCGCGTCCTCCTGGAGCGGCAGGCTGGCGGCGTCGCCGTACACCGAGGAGGAGGAAGCGTAGACGACCCGCGGCACGCCCGCCGCCACCGCCGCCTCCAGCAGGCGCTGAGTGGCCAGCACGTTGTGATCGGTGTAGAGAGCGAACTCACGGCCCCAGGATGCGCGGACACCAGCCTGGGCGGCCAGGTGGAAGACCTGACCCGCTCCCTCCAGCAGAGGAGCCAGGTCTAGCTCCTGCAAGCGTCCCTCCAGGAAAGTGAGGTGTGCCGGGAAAGCCTCTCGGGCCCGGCGCAGGTTGGCTTCCTTCACGGCCCGCGGGTAGTAGTCCACGAAGGCGTCGACTCCGAGCACCTGATGACCGTCGGCCAGCAGGCTCTCGGTCAGGTGCGAGCCGATGAAGCCGGCGGCCCCGGTGACCACCACCCTCACGACAGCCTCCGCCGCAGTTCCTCGGGTAGCCGGCGCGGCCGGCCTTCGCGGTCCACCGCCGCGTGGGAGGTTGTGCCATGCGCCAGGGGCACGGTGCCCTCCTGTCGCAGGACATCGTAGGCGAAGCTGACCCGAGCCCCCGACAAGTGACTGATGGCGGTGCGGATCTCCAAGAGGTCGTCGTAGCGGGCGGGGCGGAGGTAGCGAACCTGGGCTTCGATCACGGGCAAGCGGAGCCCCTGCTCTTCCAGCTCCCGGTAGCTGAGGCCCAGGTTGCGCAGCAGGTCGGTGCGGGCCACCTCGAACCAGGCCAGGTACTCCCCGTGCCAGGCCACTCCCATCTGGTCGGTCTCCGCATAACGAACGCGAAGGGTGGAGTTGGAACGCACGCTCATCGGCAGGCCTCGATCAGCCGCCGGCAACCGGCCTCCGGATCGCCGCTGCCGAACACCGCCGAGCCCGCCACCAGGATGTCGGCACCGGCCTCCGCCAGCAGCCGAGCGTTGCTTGCGTCCACCCCGCCGTCCACCTCGATCTGGGTAGGGAGCCCCCGCCGCGTTATCTCCGCCCGTAGCCGCCGGACCTTGTCCAGGCTGAGAGGCAGGAAGCGCTGGCCGCCGAAGCCGGGATTGACGGACATGACGAGGACGAAGTCGAGCTCGGGCAGGATCTCCTCCAAGGTGGTCAGGGGGGTGGCGGGGTTCAGGGCCACCCCAGCCCGCACTCCCCGCGATCTCAGGTGGTTCACCGCCCGCTGCAGGTGGGGCATGGCCTCGACGTGCAAGCTCACCCACGCCGCCCCGGCGTCCACGAAGGCGTCCAGGAAGCGGTCGGCGTTCTCGATCATCAGATGGCAGTCGAGGGGGAGGCTGGTGGTTCGCCGCAGGGCCCCGAGCACCGGAGGTCCGATGGTGAGGTTGGGCACGAAGTGGCCGTCCATCACGTCGACATGGACCAAGCCCGCGCCACCTCGTTCGGCGCAGGCGACTTGCTCGCCCAGCCGCGCGAAGTCCGACGAGAGGATCGAGGGGGCGAGGATCATTCGGCCCTGCTGACGTCGAGCGTGATCGGGAGTTGCCGGCTCACCCGATGGCCGGCGGGCGGCACCTGCCGCAGGACCACACCCGGCGCCACCCCCGGGTAGCTCCGGTAGTGGACGTCGGTGACCTTGAGCCCACCGGAGCGCAGCCGGTCCAGCGCCTCCGGCGCCGCCTGGCCGATGAGGTCGGGCATCACGTAGTCGGCCCCCAGCGGCCCGCGACTGACGAGCAGCGAAGCGCCGTCGGCAGCTAGGGTGTCGGTGTCTCCGGCCGGTGGGTGCTGTTGCAGAATGATGCCCTCCTCCACCAGCGGGTCGAAGGCGTCCACGACCCGGCCCACCGGGATCTGAGCTTGCTCCAGCGTCAGCCGTCCACTGCGCAAGCTCTCTCCCTCGACCGCAGGCACCCTGAGTCTCCTTGGCCCTAAGCTCACCCAGACCCGGATGCTGCGCTGGCTCTTGAGCGTCGAGCCTGGGTTCGGCTCCTGGGCCACCACCCGGTCCACCGGCACCTGCCCGTCGTTACGCCGTCCCTCGAGCCGCAGCAGCAGGCGATGCCGCGCCGCCAGGCCGCCCGCCTCCGGCATGCTCTTCCCCAGCAGGGACGGTACCACCACCTCCTGGGAGGTCAGAACCACCCGCATGGTGGTGACAGCGCTCAGACCCACGGTGACCAGGAGCGCCAGACCCAGCAGGCTGTACTTGACCAGGGAGATGGCGAAGCGCTTGATGGTCAACCAGGTCCCTCGAGGCTCCACCCTCCGTGGGCCGACCGCAAAGCCTACCACAGCCGGGCCGGGCCCCGGCAACGCCTGCACGGGAAGCGGCGTGGTCGCGGCCAGGCGTCGATTAGCGGGCCAGGATGGCGGCGAAGAAGGCGTCACAGCCGTGGCCTTCCGGCGTTGTGCGCAGGAAGGGGCCGTCGCGATAGGGCGCGGTCCAGGCGGGCGGCTCGCTGGGAGCGAAATCGGGATGCCGGGCGAGGAACTCGCTCACCACGTCCTCGTTCTCCTCTCTCTCCGGCGAGCAGGTTGCATAGATCAGGCGTCCACCGGAACCGACGCACGGGGCCAGGGTCTCCAGCAGACGCCGTTGGCGACCCGCCTGCCGGGACAGGGCCTCTTGGTGAAGCCGCCACTTGATGTCCGGATTGCGGGTGAGGGTGCCGAGACCACTGCACGGCGCGTCGAGCAGGACGGCGTCGAAGCGGCAGCCGAAAGGGGGTCTGGCCGCGTCGGCGGCCACCAGCCGCAGGTTGGTCGATCCCCACCGTGCGACCAGGGCGGCGAGCGTACGCAGCCGGCGCGGTGAGGCCTCGGCCGCAACGACGCGCCCGGCGTCGCCCAGCAGGTCAGCAATCAGAGTGGCCTTGCCGCCCGGCGCCGCGCAAGCGTCCAGCACCAGACCGGGAACTGCCGCCAGATGGGCCACCAGCTGTGCCCCCATGTCCTGAAGGTAGAGCACCCCCTCTCCGGCCAGGACCGCAGCTGTGCCAGCGCCAGACCTGACCAGCAGCGCTCCCGGGACGGGAAGGGGCTCGGGGATCAGTCCGGCGCGGACGACCCGCTCCAGGGCATCAGGCACCTGCGGGTTCAGGCGAAAGGCCGCCGGGGGCGGAGCCAGCATGGCCTGGGCTCTGGCCACCGCTGCCCCGGGGCCCAGTCGACCCAGCCAGCGCTCGGCCAGCCAGCGGGGCAGCGATCCCTGGGTGGTTAGCCAGCCCAGGGGATCGAGCACGGGGTCGGGCGCCGCCGGGGGGCCCTCCCGCGCCAAACGGCGCAAGACGGCATTCACAAAGCCGGCGGCTGGGGGGTGCACCTCACGAGCCAGTTCGACGGCTTCGGAAACCGCGGCACGGTCGGGCACCCTGAGCTGCAGGATCTCGTAGGCGCCAAGCCGCAAGGCCGCGCGCACGCCGGCATCGGTCTCGGGGAGCGGTCTGCTGAGCAGGGGACCGAGCGCGAAGTCGAGCTGCCCTCGCCGGCGCAGGCTGCCCAGGACCAACTCCTGGAGGAAGGCGCGGTCTCTCGGCGGCAGAGCCGAGACCTGGGGGGCGGCCAAGAGATCGCCCACGGTGGTGGAGCCGCGTTCGCAGTCGAGCAGGATGCGGAGGGCGAGCCGCCGCGCCGGGGTCGCCATGGGCAGCTCAGTCGAAGCAGGAGCCGACCGGCAGACGGG
Organism: Vicinamibacteria bacterium; assembly: GCA_035286745.1. Classification (GTDB taxonomy): domain Bacteria; phylum Acidobacteriota; class Vicinamibacteria; order Fen-336; family Fen-336; genus DATECU01. Next base: position 5,830 of record DATECU010000391.1, read on the forward strand.
CGCCAGCGGCGAAAGCAGAAGCCAGCATCGGCTGGCGGCTCTCGGGCTGCACCTCGATCAGTCGCAGGCGTGTGCTCTGCCCGCAGGCGACCAGGATCCCCTCGCGATCGAGACCCACGATTTCCCCTGCCCCGCCGGGGCCCAGCCCAGCCGCTGCGGCCCGCAGGACCCTGAGGCCTCGGCCGCGACAAACGCAAGTGACGCCTGGCCAGGGGTGGAAGCCGCGCACGCGACGCGCGATCTCCTCCGCCGGCTGGCTCCAATCGAGGCGTCCGTCCGCCTTGCGAATCAGCGGCGCCAGGGTGGCCCGGGCGTGGTCCTGGGGCGACGGAACCAGAGCCCCGCTGGCCAGGCCGTCGAGCGTGGAAAGCAGCGCTTCGGCCCCCAGCACCGCCAGGCGCGGCGCCAGCTCCACAGCCGTTTCCTGGGGCCCGATGGGAGCGGCCCGAGCCAGCAGGGTGGGACCGGTGTCGAGGCCCTGGTCGATGAGCATGGTGGTGACGCCGGTTTCGGTCTCGCCCCTCACGATGGCCCACTGGATGGGTGCCGCTCCGCGGTAGCGGGGAAGCAGCGAGGCGTGGACGTTGACCGTACCTAACGGTGGGATGTCGATCACCTCCAGGGGCAGGATCTGTCCGTAGGCGACCACCACCTGGAGATCCGGTGCCAGGGAGCGAAGCGCCGCCTGCACCTCGGGCTCCTTGATCCGCCGCGGCTGCAGCACCGGAACCCGCCGCCTCTCCGCCACCGGCTTGAGCGGCGGCGGGGCCAACCCCCGGCCCCGGCCCTTCTCCTTGTCGGGCTGGGTGACCAGGGCCAGCACCTGGTGGCCGCTGTCGAGCAGGGCTTCGAAGGAGGGGATGGCGAAGGCTCCGCTGCCCAGAAACACGATCCGCAGAGGTCAGTCCTCCCAATCGCCGGAGCGGGTCTTCTTGCGCAGCTTGCGCTTCATGAGGTCTCGCTTCAGCGGCGAAAGCCGGTCCACGAAGAGCAGGCCGTCGATGTGGTCGATCTCATGGCAGAAGGCCCGGGCCAGCAGTTTAGTGGCGGTGATCACGCGCTCCTTGCCTTCGAGGTCGAGGCCGCGCACGGTGACGCGGGCCGGGCGAACCGGCGAGCCACCGAACTTGGGGACCGAGAGGCAGCCTTCCTCCTCGCGCTGCTCGCCCTCCTGCTCCACGAACTCGGGGTTGATCAGCTTGATGAGCTGCTTGGGGTCTTCCCCGACGGAGAGGTCGATCACGATCGCTCGCCAGGGAACCGCAATCTGGGGGGCAGCCAGCCCGATTCCGGGAGCGGCGTACATGGTCTCGACCATGTCGCCGACAACCGAGACGACGCTCCCGTCGATGTTGAGGACGGGCTGCGAGGGCGCGTGCAGCGCCGGATGTCCCCATCTCACGATGGTCCTGATGGCCATGTGCCTCCGTATCCCTGGCTCAGCTTCCCATTCGGGGGGTGCCAAGGATTTGGTGCCAGGCGCTCCGGCTCTGCTTGAGGTGGCCCAGCAGTTCGGTCAGGGAGTCGCCCCCCAGCTTCTCCAACAGCGCGTCGCCCAGGACCAGCGCGGTCATGGCTTCGCCCACCACCCCGGCCGCCGGCACCACGCAGACGTCGCTTCGCTCGTAGGATGCGGGGGCGGGCTCTTTGGTCTGCAAGTCCACCGATCGTAGCGGAGTCATCAACGTGGGGATGGGCTTGACCACCGCCTGCACGCGAAGCTCCTCGCCGTTGGTCACGCCCCCTTCGAGGCCGCCCGCGCGGTTGGTGGGACGATGAACCCCCCGGGCCGGATCGAAGACGATCTCGTCGTGAAAGGCCGAGCCCGAAAGCCGGCCGGCGGCGAAGCCGGCGCCGATGGCCACCGCCTTCACGGCGTGGATGGACATCAGCGCCTGAGCCAGCCTGCCGTCCAGCCGCCGGTCCCACTGGGAGAAGCTGCCCAGGCCGGGGGGCACCCCGCGCGCCACCACCTCGAAGCTGCCGCCCAGGCTGTCCCCGGCCTTCTTGGCGCGGTCGATCTCCTCCGTCATGGCTGTGGACAGCGCCTGGTCGGCGCAGCGAACCGGGCTTTCCTCCACCTGCCCTAGGCCGTCCCAACTCACTTCGTCACCGTCCAGCCCGATCCTGCCGATGCGGAGCACATGGCTCCGAATCGCTATGCCTACCGCGTCCAGCAGGGCGCGAGCCAACCCACCGGCCGCCACCCGGGCGGTGGTCTCCCGAGCACTGGCCCTTTCCAGGACGTTCCTGAGATCGCTGGTCTGATACTTCAGGGCGCCGGCCAGGTCGGCGTGGCCGGGCCTGGGGAAGCGCAGCGCGCGCCTTTCCTGCGCCTCGGGCGGCTGCGGATCCGGGGACATCACGTCCTCCCAGTTCGCGTGGTCGCGGTTGCGGATGACCAGGGTCACCGGGCTTCCCAGGGTGACACCGTGGCGCACCCCGGCCGTGATCTCGACGGTGTCGGTCTCGATCTTCATCCGCCCCCCGCGGCCGTAGCCGCCCTGCCGCCGCCGCAGGTCGCCGTCGATCACGGCCCGGTCGACCGGCACCCCGCAGGGAAGCCCCTCCACGATCACGGTCAGGGCGGGACCGTGAGATTCGCCCGAAGTGAGGAAGCGGAGAGTCATGGCGTGAGGATCGCGACGGCCGAGACTAGGGCAGCCCAAGGGGGAGTGTCAAGGAAACCCCGGCTTGTGACACTCCCCGATTCTGTAACACGGTCGCCGCGCTCCGCCGGCGGGCTCGGATAACCTCCGCTGCTGTTTGACAGCAAGGGGGGCGCGCTTGAGCAGCAGGCAGTGCTTGGCAGAGGGACGCTACGACGACGCGTTGGCGGTGATTCGAAAGGCGAAGCGGCAGCGGCCGGCTGAGGCAACTCGCCTGGCGGTCGAGGAGTGCGCCGCGCTCTTGGGCCTGGGCCGGTACCGGGACCTGCTCCTGGTCGCGACTCGGGCCCTGGCACGGTCGCCGCTCGATGTCGACCTCAGGGCGCGGCTTCGGGTCGCCCGTGGAGAGGCCCTGTGGCGAAGCGGCCGAGTGAAGGCCGGAGAGCAGGAGGCGAACCGGGCTCTGTCGGAGGCTCAG
>DATECU010000392.1:0-9182 GCA_035286745.1 Vicinamibacteria bacterium
TGCCCCCCGAGCCCCGGGATCCGAAACGCAAGGACTTCGGTCGCAACGCATGGCGGTGGCATCAGGGTGGTCGAGATCGGCGCTGGGGGCGGCGAGCAGGGTCTCGGCAAAGCCGCGAATCGAGGTGAGCGGGGTGCCGAGATCGTGGGCCAGTCCGGCCAGCAGCTTCCGCCGGGAGTCGTCGGCGCGACGCAGGGCCGAGAGCAGCACAAGCCCGGCCGCCGAGGAAGCCAGGAGCCAGATCAGCACGCTGGCCAAGAAGGCCGCCGACAGCGGCGCCAGGGCGGAGGCGGCGGAGACCTGGTACAGCACCAGGTGGCCGGGTCCGTCGGCGAGGGGCACGGTGCGCACGGCGTAGCACATGCCGAGGAAGCTGCAGTGCTCGCCCTCGCTCAGGTGGGGGAGGTCCCGCCGGATCCACCGAGGGACCGGCCGGCCGCTGCGCTGCCGCCCGTCAGGGCCGAAGAGGGCAGAGGGCACCTGTGCCGATTCGGCAGCGGCGGCAGGGTCCCGGCCGGCGCGGGCATCGGCCACGATGCGCAGCACCTCGGCCCGCATGGGTGCGGTGGCGTGGCCCAAGGCCGCCAGGTGCAGGACCACGACGGTCACCCCGAACAAGGAGAGGGTCCCCAGGACCACCGCGGTGAGGCGAAGGTACAGGGGACCCCAGGGAAGTCGCAGTTGGGCGCTTGAGATCACCTTTCCTCTCAGCCGAGGGTTTCGTCCACGAAAGCCTGGAAGCCGGTGCGAAGCTGGTGGACGGCGCCCTTCACGTACTCGCGGATCTCATCGGCGCCCTGGCGTTGAGCCGGCGTCAGCACGCCGCGGGCCTCGGTGCGCACCTTGGCCCTAAGCACCGCTAGCTCGGCCTGGGCACTTGCCGCCTCCTGAACGCGCTGGCGAATCAACCCCTCGTCCACGGTGTCCTGATGGATGGCGTCGGCCACGGCCATGCGGGCCTCGAAGGCCCGGTTGGCGGCGGCTCTCAGCTCCTTCTTGTGAGCCCGCACGATGCTCTTGATCTCGGCCTTCTGAGCTGGGGTGACGTTCAGGGCTTGCACCCGCTCCTTGACCTGGTGCACCACCCGCAGCACAAAGAAAGGTCCAGCGCTGCCCGCCTGGGCTGTGCTCAACGCTGGCGCCACCGCCAGGCTGCTGCCCAGGAGGGCGGTCCCCAGAATCGCCTTGGTCATCATCATCATCTGAGTCTCCCATTTGAGGCCGGGTCTGGCGCGGGATCAACCCCGCTGCGTTGCTTCCGGCCCCTTCATGAGGATTGGACGAGGCCACTGTTGCAGGACCGTGGAGGCGAGGTGCAGAGTTTGGCATGGGGGCGGCTTCGGGGCAGACTTGCCGGGCCGTGAGCCCAGCCTTCAAGCGCGCCCTTGGCGTCCTGGCCATCCTTGGCTTGTTCGTGGCGGGCCGCGGCCCGCTGCACCGGATCACCTACGCGCAGCCCGTCTCCAACGACGACGCCATCCTGCTGCTCATGGCTCGCCACCTCCTGCAAGGCGAGTTCGCCACCACCCTCTGGAACCAGCCCTACAACGGGGCCCTCGACGCCTACCTGTTGGCCCCGGGCCTGCTGGTCGGCGGGCACCATGCCGTGTTCCGTGGCTATCAGGCGGTGCTGGCGGTCCTGCTGGTGGCGCTGGCGGGCCTCCTGGCTCGCCGATTGGCCGGCGACCCGCTGGCGGGGTGGGCGGCGGCTGGACTCGCCGCGTTCGGCACGCCGTACCTGGCGCTGATGGCGGCCACCGGCCCGCCTCCCAACTTCCTGATGCCGGTCCTCACCGGCTTCCCCTTGCTCTGCGCGCTCGGCCGTCTCGATCCCGGCCGGCGGCGGCTCGGCCCCTGGGCCTTGGCTGCGCTAGGTGTGGTCTGCGGTCTTGCGGTCTGGAACTCCTCCCTCGCCATCCCGGCACTCGCCGGGATGGCCCTGGGCTTGGCGCTGGCTGGCCTTCGCCCCCGCTTCTCGGAGCTGAGCTTCCTGGGAGGCGTTGTGCTGGGGGCCAGCCCGCTCTTGATCGCTCGTTGGGTGGGGGCCTCGGGGTCGGCGGTGGTGACGGCGGCGAGCGCGGTGACCGCCATCCGCCCCCGCTGGTTGTGGTGGCCGGGGGTGCTCGACCTGGGACGGGCGGCGTCCGGCCTGCTGGGCTTGCAGCCGCCCCTGGTGGTCGATGGACCGGAGCGTGCCAGCTTGCCGCTGGCCCTGGCGGCGCTCCTGGCCCTAGCCCTGTTCATGGCTGTAACGCTAGGTGCGCTCTCCCGCCGCGCCCTCCCGCTCGTCCTCTGGGGCGGGGCCCTGGCCGGGGCCTTCGCCCTCTCGCGTCGCACCGACGGCGACCAGGTGCGATACCTCTACGGGCTCGCGGTACCGGTCCTGGCGCTGGCCGGCACCGGTCTGGCACGCGTTGGGCGCCGGCGTCCCTGGGCCGCGCTGGCGCTCTCGGCGTTCCTCTTGGCAGGCTGGGGCTTCGGCCATCGCCAAGTGGCCGCGGCCTGGCGCGATCCCTCCCACGCGACCCGGGTGTGGCAAGTGCCCCCCCTGGAGCCGGTGCTGGACACCCTGGATCGCGCCAAGGTGGCGAGCGCGTATGCGAGCCTCCAGTTCGCGGGCCGCCTGGGCCTCGAGTCCCAGGGTCGGCTGGTGGCCAGCCAGGCCTGGAACGAGCGCATCCCCGGCGATCCCCTGCGCTTTCGCGACGAGGTGGATCTGGATCCGAAGGCGGCCTGGGTGTTGTCCTCGCGTTTGTCGCGAGGCATGCCGCGATCCACCGGCTTCCGCGAGCTGCTGGGGGCCATGGGTGGGAGTTGGAGGGAGGACCTGCCCGGCGACTTCACGGTGTTCCGCCGCTTCGTCCCGCCGTACGACGAATCCCGCCCGGTGCCCAGGGAAGCACTGTCGGTGTTCACGTTAGATGGACGCCGGCTGCCGGCGGTGGTTCTGGATCGGGATGCGGGGACGGTCTGGACCTCGGCGGTGGGCTTGTCGCGAGGATCCGGGGTCGCCGTGCGGGTCGAGCCACCCCGGCGGCTGTCCGCCCTGGTGCTGGGCCTCGACCTGGCGCACTCGCCGCTGCCGGTGCCCTGGGTCCTGGAAAGCGACGGCGTCCTGGTGGCGCAGGGACCCGCTCGGCACGGCCTGCAATGGGTGAACGGCGCACCGCGGGCGGGAAAGCAGGCCCTGCTGGCCATCCCGCACGGGGATCGCTTGGCGTCGGAGTTGCGGCTCATCTTTCAGGACGCGGGTCCCCGGCTCGCGGTGAGCGAAGTCTTCGCCTATGGCCCGGACGAGACGGCCCAGCCTGCGGCCGGCGCGGCGAGCGCCGAGCAGGCGCTGCGTCTAGCGCGGGCTGGAGCGTGGGCGCAGGCGGCCTCTGCCTACCGGGAAGCGGTTCGGCTGGAGCCGGATCGAGCCGCCTACCACGCCTGCCTGGCCAGAGCCCAATGGCGCGCCTCCGGGCGCGGCCATCTCGATGTCGAGAGTCTGGGCGACGGCGGTCCTGCTCTGGTGCTTCCGCGCTGAGGCGGCTTTCCCGTCATAGGCCGAGCCCCAGCCAGTGGGCTGATAAACTGAGCGGCTATGGCTGATCCCGACTGTCGTATCGAGGCACTCCTCGAAGAGCGGATCCTGGTCCTCGACGGGGCCATGGGCACCTTGATCCAGCGCCACCAGCTCCAGGAGGCCGACTTCCGGGGGGAGCGCTTCCGGGATCACCCCATCGACCTCAAGAACTGCAACGAGGTCCTGTCGCTGGTCCGTCCCGACATCATTGAAGGCATCCACGCCGCCTATCTCGATGCCGGCGCCGACATGGTGGAGACCAACACCTTCAATGGCACCTCGGTCTCCCTGGCCGACTATCGGCTGGAAGACCTGGTGTACGAGCTGAACCTGGTCTCGGCGAGGATCGCGCGGAAGGCGGCGGACCAGGCCAGCCGGCGCGACCCCAGCCGGCCGCGCTTGGTGGCCGGGGCCCTGGGCCCCACGCCCAGGACGGCCTCGATGTCGCGCGACGTGAACGATCCCGGGGCCCGCGCCGTCAGCTTCGACGAGCTGCGCGACGCCTACCGTGAGCAAGCCCGAGGCCTGCTGGACGGAGGCGTCGATGCCCTGCTGTGCGAGACCACCTTCGACACCCTGAACCTGAAGGCCGCGCTGTTCGCCATCCAGGGGCTGTTCGACCAGGGCGCTCGGCGGGTTCCGCTGATGGCGTCGGTGACCTTCACCCAGCCCGGCAACCAGCGGATGCTCACCGGGCAGACGGTGGAGGCGCTCTGGAACTCCATCTCCCACGCGCCTCTGCTCTCGGTGGGGATCAACTGCGCTCTCGGTCCCAAGGAGATGCGGCCCTTCATCGAAGAGCTGTCGGGGATCGCCCCCGTCTTCGTGACCTGCTATCCCAACGCCGGCCTGCCCGATCCGCTGCTGCCGACCGGCTTCCCCGAGGGGCCGGAGGACATGGCGCCGGTGCTCGGCGAGTTCGCCCGCTCCGGCTTCGTGAACCTGGTGGGCGGTTGCTGCGGGACCACCCCCGACCACATCCGGGCCATCGCTCAGGCGGTCGAAGGCTGCCGGCCCCGGCGACGGCCCACCCCCGAGCGTTATACACGGCTCTCCGGACTGGACGCGCTGACCCTCCGGCCCGACTCCAACTTCGTGAACGTGGGGGAGCGCACCAACGTGGCCGGCTCCCGGCGCTTTGCCAAGCACATCCTGGCCGGGGAGTACGAGGAGGCGGTGGCCATCGCCCGCCAGCAAGTAGAGAACGGAGCCCAGATCATCGACATCAACATGGATGAGGGGCTGCTGGACGCGCCCCGGGCGATGACCCGCTTCCTGCACCTGATCGCGGCCGAACCCGACATCGCCCGAGTGCCGGTGATGATCGACAGCTCCAGTTGGGAGGTGATCGAGGCCGGGCTCAAGTGCCTGCAGGGCAAGGGGGTGGTGAACTCCATTAGCCTGAAAGAGGGCGAAGCCCTGTTCAAGGAGAGGGCGCGCCTGATCCGGCGCTACGGCGCCGCCATGGTGGTGATGGCCTTCGACGAGCAGGGCCAGGCCGTGTCCACCGACCACAAGGTGGCCATCTGCACCCGCGCCTACCGAATCCTGACGGGAGAGGTGGGGGTCCCCCCTGAGGACATCGTCTTCGACCCCAACATCCTCACCGTGGCCACCGGCATGGAGGAGCATAACGGTTACGCGGTGGCCTTCCTGGAGGCCACCCGGCGCCTCAAGGCCGATCTGCCCGGCTGCAAGGTGAGCGGGGGAGTCAGCAACCTCTCCTTCTCCTTCCGCGGGAACGAGCTGGTGCGGGAGGCCATGCATTCGGCCTTTCTCTATCACGCGATCCAGGCGGGGATGGATCTGGGGATCGTGAACGCAGGGCAGCTCGCGGTCTACCAGGAGATCCCCAAGGACCTGCTGGAGCTGGTGGAGGACGTGATCCTGAACCGCCGGCTCGATGCCACCGAGCGCCTGGTTGCCTACGCCGAGCAGGTGAAGCGGGCCGGCAAGACGGAGCTCAAGGACGAAGCCTGGCGGGCGGGGACGGTGGAGGAGCGGCTGACGCATGCCTTGGTGAAGGGGGTCACCGACTGGGTGGAGGCCGACACCGCGGAAGCGCTGGCCAAGCTCGGAAGCCCGCTCCAGGTGATCGAGGGCCCGCTGATGGCGGGGATGAGCGTGGTGGGCGATCTGTTTGGGGCGGGCAAGATGTTCCTGCCCCAGGTGGTGAAGAGCGCCCGGGTGATGAAGAAGGCGGTCGCCTACCTCACCCCCTTCATGGAGGCCGAGAAGGCAAAGGGCGGACACCAGGCGGCGGCCAAGGTGCTGATGGCCACCGTGAAGGGCGACGTCCACGACATCGGCAAGAACATCGTGGGTGTGGTCCTGGCGTGTAACGATTACGAGGTGATCGATCTGGGCGTGATGGTGCCCTGCGAGACCATCCTGGCCAAGGCGCGGGAGATCGGCGCCGACATGATCGGCCTGTCGGGACTGATCACGCCCTCGCTCGAAGAGATGGCGCACCTGGCCCGGGAGATGGAGCGCCAGGGCTTCGCGCTGCCGCTTCTGATCGGCGGCGCCACCACCAGCAAGGCCCACACCGCCATCAAGATCGCGCCCGCCTACTCGGGGCCGGTGGTGCACGTCCTCGACGCCTCTCGTGCGGTGGGTGTGGTGAGCCAGCTGAGGAGCGCCTCTCAGCGAAGTGGGTTTGTGGAGCAGAACCGCGCGGATCAGGAGCGGCTGCGGCAGGCGCACCGGGCCAAGGCGGCGGAGCGGGCGCTGCTTTCTCTTCGGGTGGCTCGTGGCCGGCGCCCGGCGATCGAGTGGACCGCGGAGGCCATCTCCAGGCCCTCGTCCTTGGGGCCTCGTGTCTTGGAGTCGGTTCCGCTCTCGGAGATCGTGCCCTTCATCGATTGGTCGCCCTTCTTCCACGCCTGGGAACTGAAGGGCACCTATCCCCGCATCTTCGAGAACCCGACCTGGGGGGCCAAGGCGAAGGAACTGTGGGAGGAGGCGCAGGTCCACCTTCGGCGGATAGTGGCGCAGCAAGAGTTGAGGGCGCGGGCGGTGATGGCTTTCTATCCCGCCAACAGCGTGGGCGACGATATCGAGGTCTACGCCGACGAGTCGCGCTCGCGGCTGCTGGGCACCTTTCACACCCTGCGCCAGCAGTCGGACAAGAGCCCCGGGGAGCCCAACCTGGCCCTGGCCGACTTCGTAGCCCCCCGGGAGAGCGGGCTCCTCGACTACCTGGGGCTGTTCGCGGTGACGGCCGGACTGGGGATGGAGGCGCTGGTGGCGGGGTTCGAGAAGGCGCACGACGATTACAGCGCCATCATGGCCAAGGCGCTGGCCGATCGTTTGGCGGAGGCGCTGGCCGAGCTGATGCACCAGCGGGCGCGCCAGGAATGGGGTTACGGCTGGCAGGAGAACCTGACCCCGGAGGAGCTGATCCGCGAGCGCTACCGCGGGATCCGGCCGGCGCCCGGCTATCCGGCCTGTCCCGACCACACCGAGAAGCGGCTGCTCTTCGCCCTGCTGGGAGGAGAAGAGGCCGCCGGCATCCAGCTCACCGAGTCGTTTGCCATGAGTCCGGCCGCGTCGGTCTCCGGGTTCTACTTCGCGCATCCGCAGGCCCGCTACTTCGCGGTGGGGAAGATCGGCCAGGATCAGGTGCTCGACTACCATCGCCGCAAGGGCATGGATCTCCGTTCGGTGGAGCGCTGGCTGGCTCCCTCGCTGGGCTACGAGGTCGAGGTGCTGGCGTGAGGCTGGAACTCAAGTACCCGGCCACCGCCGAGACCGCCGCCGAGCATGCGGCTCTGGGGGTCAGGTTGGCCTGGGAGGAGCGGGAGACCCGGCTCGACTACTCCCCGGGCAGCCTGGAAGAGCTGGACGGTCTGGTGGATTCGTTACGCGAGGAGGGCCTGAGCGGGGAGGATGCGGCGGAGACGCTGTTCGTGCTGGGCTGCTACCTGGGCGAGGTGCTGGTGCGCGGCCTGGGCGGAAGATGGGCGGCGACGCCGGGCTCGGCCCTGCGCGATCTGTCCCCCTGGCCGATGGTGGTGAGGCTCGCGGACGGCTCGGCCTGGGATGCCATCGGCAAGGTCTTCAAGCGGCTGGAGCTGGGGGACTCCGAGTATCTCCCCGCCTACTTCACCGCCGCCGCTGCCCACCGGCGTTTGCGGCCATGAGCGAGCCCGAGGATCCGGCCAGCGCTGACTCCGTTTGGGAGCTGCCCATCACCGGCGAGCTGGACCTGCATGCCTTCGCGCCCGCGGACGTCCCCTCGCTGGTCGAGGAATACCTGAGCCAGTGTCGCCGCCGTGGCTTGGCCGAAGTGCGTTTGGTGCACGGGCGAGGCAAGGGCGTACAACGCGCGGTGGTGCGCCGGTTGCTGGAGGAGTTGCCAGGCGTCCTCTCCTTCCGGGACGCCGCTCCCGCCTCCGGAGGTTGGGGCGCCACCCTGGTCAGCCTCGCCGTCGGTGATCGCGGTCACACCGGGTCTTCATGATGCTTCTTTTGATGGGCGCAGCCGGTTCGCTCTGGCCGCGGGCTTCATGCGTTCGGCGCGCCGCGCCTCGCGCGGGGACCGAGGAAAGAAACCCTTGACATGGAGCAAGGCGGCTACTAGATTCACGGTCGCGTTCCCGACAACGGAGTCGCGCTCCCTCGAACGTCCGCCGAGGTGTGGCCCGGTCCATGAGTCCCCGCAACATGCGCAACTTGAGATTCGACTTCTTCGACGATTCCGGGCTTCCCGCGGAGAGTCGCATCCTGATGTTCTACTGCTTCGAGACCGAGGGGAACCTGTCGCGCTCCGGAATCCTCCACTACCACCTCGCGGAGCGGCGCTTCCTGGGCCCGCGTCACGACAGCGAGCTGACCAGCGCGGCCCTCGACTTCCTGACCCGCGAAGGTCGTCTCCCCGCCGACAGGGCGTAGGACGGGCGGCGCGCCCCGGGGTGTATGATCCCTTCGACGGGGAGGAGCGACCCACGGCATGGCCAGGAGCGTGCTTGAAGAAGTCGTGACGGGATCCGGGCCGGGCTACCTGCCGCTGAGCGTGGACCAGTACCACCGAATGCTCGAGTCGGGCATCCTGAGGGACGGCGAGCGGGTTGAGCTGATCGACGGCCTTCTGGTCAGGAGGGGCGGGGAGAGCGAGGGCATGGTCCACGGAGCCCGGCACGCCATGGTGGTCGCCCGCCTGCAACAGATCGACCGCGCGCTGGCTGGCAGGAATGTGCACCTCCGCAGCCAGCTCCCGCTGACCCTGGCGCCGGCGAGTGAGCCGGAGCCCGATGCCGCCTTGATCTGCGGCCTCCCTCAGGCCTTTGCCGACCGCCATCCCGGTCCGGCGGAGGTGTTGGCCGTGATCGAAGTTGCCGACGCGACGCTCGGATACGACCGGGTGACCAAGCTGGCGCTGTACGCACGGGCCGGCATTCCGCAGTACCTGATCGTCAATCTAGTCGAGGGGGTTGTGGAGGTGCACGAGCAGCCGGTCCCGGCAGAGGCGCGCTACCGGGAGCGTTCGGTCCTGCGCCGCGAGGTGACCGTGCGCGTGGCTCTGGGAGCGGAAGGCTCAGTGGAGCTTCCGGTGAGCGAGCTGCTGCCCTCTCTGCGCTCGTAGGCCGCGGCGGCCGCGGCCCCGCGGCCC
>DATECU010000393.1:0-20160 GCA_035286745.1 Vicinamibacteria bacterium
ACGAAGCGCCCGGCCTTGTCCTGCACCACCGCGGTGACCGAGACCACGCCCACGTCCACCTCGATGCGGAGCGGAGGCGGAGTGGAGACCTGGGCCAGGGCGGGAGAAGCCACCGTCAGGATGGCCAGTGCGAGGGATGGGGAGGAGTTCAAGCGGCGGCCCGGGAGCGCCGGCGCAATCGGCGCAAGACGAAGAAGGTGAGTCCCGCTACCAGCAGCAGGGCCAGCAATGGGAGCACCACCGTGAGCACGAAGAGCAGCACCGCCAGCAGATCCTCCAGCAAGCTCAGCACCGGGTTGGCGAGGCCGGCGGTCAGGGCGGTGGAGGCGGCGCGCAGGCCCGACTTGGCCGCGTGAGGCAAGAGCGCGGCAGGGGCACCGATGGCGATGCCCAGGACCAGCGAGATCAAGGGGTCGGAGACGCGGCCCAGCATGGAGGCCGCCAGCAGAGCCCCCGCCGCCGGTCGAAGCACGGTCGACACCACGTCGAGCGCGTGGTCGAGGGCTGGGATCTTGTCCGCGGCCAGTTCCAAGAGCGTGGCCACACCCAACGGAATGAGTGCCCGATCGTCTTGCAGGAAATGGAAGCCGGAACCTAGCGTGAGCAGACCCAGGCGTCCCAGAATGCCGGCCAGCAGCAAGGGCAGCCAGGCACGAAGCCCCGCGCAGGCGGCCAGGCCGATGGCCAGGCCCAGTGCCGACGCCATGTCCCAGGCGCTCCCCAAGTCCACTCGGCTCTACTCCTCCAGGCTCAGCTCGAGGTGGAAGCTCTCCAGGCTCCTCATGCGCTTCCTGGGAAAGCCGGAGAACTCCATGCGGCCGCGGTCCTGGCGGACCTGCAGGAAGGTGGGCCCCTCGGTCCTCAGCTCGATCGAGGTGCCGGCTTCGACCAGGTCCCGCCACTGGGGCTCCGCCGCGGAGCCGTCGTTCATCTGATAGGCCAGGCGCAGCTTGCGCGGCCCCGGCGGTCCCACCGGCACCTCGACCTTGAGCACGATGCGGCCCGGCCGCACTTCCGGGCTCAGAACCTCGCCCCCGGTTCCCGCCTCCGCGACCACCTCCGAGGGTGCGAAGGAGAAAGCGTTCACCAGGGCGCCCGGAATGTCATCGGGGTCCAGCTTGGCGTCGAGGTAGGTGGCGACGACCTCCTCGTCCAGGCGAATCTCCAGACGCAGCGAGGGGTCGATCGCTGCCGCTTCCCTGGGATCCCAGGCCTGCCAGAAGGTCTTGCCCAGGACCACGAAGATCAGCCGGCTGCGCGGCGGCGGCGCCGGACTCGAGGCCACCAACTCCTCGCTGCCATCGTCCTTCAGGATCTTCGCCACCTTGGCCCGCGGGATCAGCAGCCGCCCGTAGGCGGTCTGCACGGTGAGCGTCCTCTTTCCCTTCTGGACCGCCTTGCCGGTGATGCGATCGCCGTCGGCCAGGACGAAGACGTCGGCCGGCAGCGGCGAAGCGCCGGCGAGAGCGAGGCCGAGAGCGGCGGCCAGCAGGCGATGCCGGACAGCCAACCTGTGCACCTACTGCTTTCCGAACCACTTCTTCAGGATGCCGCCGCCCCCCGGCGACTCGGAGTCGTCCTTGCCGGTATCGAGCGCCAGCAGCTCCTGCTGGGCGGCCTCGTACTCGGGCCTGATCTCCAGTGCCTTGCGCAGCACGCTCAGGGCCCGGCTCTTCAGTCCCCCTCCCTTGTAGATGAGCCCCAGCTCGAAGTAGGCGTCTGCGTTCTTGGGATCCTCCTGCACCACCTGTTGCAGCAAGTCCTCGGCCCGCCTCAGCCAGTTGGGGTTCTTGGCAAAGCACCGCGCCAGGCTGACCCGAGCTCGCTGCTTCGGCTTGCCGGTGAGCAGCGGGATGGCGGGCTCCAGGAGCTGGATGGCGTCCCAGTACTTGGCGTCCGCCAGGTGCCTCTCGGCCCGGGCCGCATTCTCCGTCGCCAGGCGCACCTCGTAGTCGCGATCCGGCGGCGGACTCGAGGCCTGAGGGGTAGAGGTACTCGGCGATCCGGCGGTGGCGGCCGGACGGGGAAGCGAGGCCTCATAGTTGCCGCGGGTCTTGGGGCTGCGCAGCACCTCGTAGGCTTCCCCGAGGCGGATGAACACGGCCTCCAGCTTCTCGCGGAGGTCGGTCAGGGTGGGGTCGTGGTGGGCGTCGGGATGGAACCGCCGGGCCAGTCGGAAGTAGGCGTCCTTGATCTGGGCTTCGTTCGAGGCTCGAGGCACCTCCAGCAGCTCGAAGTAGTTCTTGGTCTTGAGCAGCCGGTAGGCCTCCTCGATCTCGCGCCGTCGCTCCTCCACCTCCTTGCGTTTGGCGGGATCGGAGGGGAGAACGGGAGACACCGTGGGCGCCGCTGTCCCAGCGGGCCGTTGAGAGGGGGGAGGCTGGCCGGGACCGGGCGGCAGCGCTCCGGCACCCGGTTCGTCCGACAACAGCGGCTGCATGCGCCCGCTCGACCAGGGGGCGGCCGGCCGCGAAGTGGGCGCTGGCCCGGATGCCTCGGCAGCAGGCGGCGCCGTCGCGGGAGCGGCCGCCGGCTTGCCGGCGGTCAGCGCCGACCCCGGTTGGGGCCGCGGCTTGGAGGACCCGGCGACCGACTCGATCACCCCTGTGCAAAGCAGGCCGAACAGGCTCTTCTGGGTCTCCGCCGGGTCCAGCGGACTCATCTGGATGATCTCCCGGGCCGACAGGGTGCCGTCCACCCGGGAGAGCACGAAGCCGTCGGTGGGGGAGAGGGCGATCCGCTGAAAGCGCAGCAGAGGGTCGGCGGAGGGGGCGAGCACTCGATCGATGTCCCCCAGCGCATAGCGAACTACGTCGGGATCCTCGATGCGGCGCACCGCCTCCAGGATCATCTCGCCGGTCGAGAGCTTGAGGGTGATCTCGCCCTGGGGCGCGGTCAGCGGGTCTTCCTCCTCAAAGGCGTACTCGCCCTCGCTCCAGCCCATCACGATGAGCAACACCTCGCGGACCTGCAAGGCCAGGGCGTCCTCGACCCGGCCCAGGTTCATGATGCCCAGCTCTTCCAGCACAGTGCCCAGGCGTTTCTTGTCCCGGATCACCACCTCGGTGGCTCGATCCAGGTCCGCTTGGGTGAGCTGGCCCAGGCGCACCAGGGTCTCGCCCAGGCGCTCGCGCGCCACGTTGGTGTCGGCGTTGATGATGTGGCCGTGGCGAAAGCGGACGCTGCGCCGCTCGCCCTCGCGCAGGAAATGGAGCAGGCCGCACTTGCGGCCCACGTAGAGATCCCTCAGGACCCCGGGCAGAACGCCCTCGGCGAGACTCCCTTTCATTTGGCGGCCTTGGACCGATCGTCCGCGAGTATAGCCCAGTCGGCGCGGTCCCGTGGTTCGTCGACGATTCGCCTGGCCGTGACCTGCGGGCGAGAGGTCCGGGGAGTCCGCGGAGCTAGTGCTTCTTGCCCTTGCCGGAGAGCAGGGCCTTCACTTCGAGCGGGTTGTAGCAGTGCGGCAGCGGCAGGTCCTTCATGGTGAGCATCCCCGGACGGGCTGCCAGCAGCTTGGGGATGGCGTTCACGATGATGGCGGCGGTGGCCACGTCGCCGGCCAGCCCCCCGGCGATGGTCATGTCGATAGGCGGTGTGCCGTCGACCAGGATGTGATCGCGGGGGGATTCGGCACCCACGTACATCTGCAAGTCCAGACTCACCAGGAGCTCCCCGTTGCGGTAGCCGCGGGCGCTCTGCTTGATGCCGGCGGCACTGCCGGCGGGGATCCGCAGGTAGTCGGTGTCCAGATCGCGAGGGGCGATGGCCGGCTCCAGCGTCTCCTCGATCTTGTCCAGCTTGAAGCCCAGCCCGGAGGCGATCATGTGCACCGACTCCGGCAACCCCACGTGCTTGACGGTGCCCTCGGTCATGGCGCGGCGGAACTGGCTCACGTTGAGCCCGGCGCCGACCTTGCGCTGCAAGGGCAGTCGGCGGGTGCTGGCATCGACCACCCGGGTGACCGATACCCGCCGCACCTCGGCGCAGGGTGCGGTGAGCATGAGGGCCAAGGCGTCCATCGCAAAGCCGGGGTTCACACCGGTGCCCAGGACGCGGACCTTCTTCTTCTTCGCGGCCTTGTCGAGTTCACGGAAGGAGGCCAGGTGCTCGGGGGTGGGAAAGGCCAGCTCTTCGCAGGTGGTGACGACGTTGATGCCACGCTTGATCAGGGTGGCGAGCTGGGACTTGACGCCCTTGAGCGACGACGCCGTGCTGAGCACCGCCAGGTCGGCTTTGGCTTTGGCCAGAAACTTCTCGGGGTCGGGGGCGATCTTGATCCGGAGCTTCTTGGGCAGTCCCAGCACCACGCCCAGGTCCTTACCGGCGTGCTCCGGGGAGGGGTCGGTCGCGCCGATGAGCTGAAGCCCCTCGGCCTCCAGCACCAGTCGGGTTATGCCCTGGCCGATGGGCCCCAGGCCCACCTGCACGACTTTGAGCGCGCGGCCCATGCCACCTCCTCTACCGCTCGACCTCGATCGAAGGAACCTCTTCCTCGGGATCCGCGGCCAGGATCACCGTGGACGCGATGGGAAGCAGACTGGTGAAGAAGCGCCCTCCCGATTCGATCAGGACCTCGTAGAAGCCCTCGTCATCCACCCGCACTAGGCGACCGCGGGCGCCCTTGGCGCCCAGGGTCTCGTTGTAGATCTTGATCGCCGCTTCCCGCTCGATCATGGCTTCCCCCTTGAAGGGCGCCTCATCGGCCCCCTCGACTTAGAGCTTCTTGATCGCGGACCTCAAGATATCGAGGCCCTGGTCTGCCTCGGCCTTGGTCAGGTTCAGGGAGGGACGGAAGCGGATCGAGCGGGCGCCGCAGGGGAGGAGCAGCAGGCCCCCGTCGATCAGGGCTCCATGGGCTTTCTTGCGCAGCTCCGGCGTGGGCAGGTCGAAGGCGATCATGAGCCCCAGCCCGCGCGCACCCGACAAGAGTCCGGAGGACTCCCGCTCCACCGTCCTCAGGCCCTGGAGCAGGTGGTCGCCCACCACCCGGGCGTTGTCCACCAGCCGGTCCTCCTCGATCACTTCCAGGTAACGGGCGAAGCGCACCATGTCCGTTAGACCTCCACCCCAGGTGGAGTTGATGCGGGAGGAGATCTTGAACACGTTCTCGGGTTCCTGGTCGACCTTGGGTCCCACCAGGCAGCCGCAAACCTGCGTCTTCTTTCCGAAGGCCAGAGCGTCGGGTTTGATGCCGTAGTGCTCGTGGGCCCACATCTTGCCGGTGATCCCCACCCCGGCCTGGACCTCGTCCACGATGAAGAAGCACTGGTTCTCGTTGGCCAGGCGTTCCAGGGCTTGCAGGAACTGGGGCCTGAAGTGGTTGTCGCCTCCCTCGCCCTGGATGGGCTCGATGATGATGGCCGCGATGTCGTCGGGGTTGTCGGCGAAAGCCCGCTTGATCTGATCGAGCGCCCGCTCCTCGACCGCCTTGACATCGGCCTCCACCTCCGGCGTCAGCGGGAAGCGGAGCTTGGGGTTGTCGATGCGCGGCCAGTCGAACTTGGGGAAGTGGTCGGTCTTGACCGGGTCGGTGTTGGTGAGCGAAAGCGTGTAGCCGGTGCGCCCGTGGAAGGCCTCGCGGAAGTGGATGATCTTGCGGCCCCGTTCTCCGGCGACGCCCTTGGCCTTGTTGCGACGCACCTTCCAGTCGAAAGCGGTCTTCAAGGCGTTCTCCACGCCTAGCGCACCACCCTCGATGAAGAAGGCGTACTTGAGATGCGGGGGGATGGCCAGGCGCGAGAAGGTGTCGACGAACCAGGCGTACTCGACGCTGTAGAGGTCGGAGAGGGCGGGCTTGAGCTGCGCCACCCGGGTCAGGACCTTCTGGAACTCAGGGTCCTTCATCTTGGGGTGGTTGTAGCCGATGGGGTTGCTGGCGAAGAAAGTGAGGAAGTCCAGGTACTCACGGCCACTGCGGGCGTCGTGAACGAAAGAGCCGTGACTCCGCTCGAAGTCGAAGATGATGTCGAAGCCGTCGGCCAGAATGCGGCGGCCGAGAACGGCATGAACTTCGGAGGGGGCGATGGCGGCAACGGTGGAAGTGGTCATGGAATGCTCCGTCAAGGGTATGAGTGAAGAGGCGAGAGCGGGAGGCCGACAGTGGCCACGGCCCGCCCTAGGTCATCCCCCTGACGTACTGAGATAAGAGCTTTCGCTTCAGCAACTTGAGCAAGATAGGCCGCCGATCCTCGAGGGCTGCCGCGCGAGGCGACGGCTCATGTTAGCACAGGTCCCGGAGCCGCCCCAGGCGGGGGTCCTGGGGCTCTTGGGGGCTATAATCGCGGGTACCCTCATGGGCGCTCCCGCCGCAGATCCCGGCTTCCTGAGGAGTTCGGACCTCTTCGAGCATCAGCCGGAGGCGGTGCTCGGGGCCGTCCTGGCCCAGGGAAGCTTCGTCGACTTGGGCCCAGGTGGCGTCCTCTTTCGCCAGGGTGACCAGGGCGATCGCCTGTACATCGTTAAAAAGGGCGTCCTCGAGATCCTGGCCGCCCCCGCGGACGGCAGCGAGCCAGCCCCGGTGGCGTACCTGGGCCCCGGCGAGGTCCTGGGGGAGCTGGCCCTGCTGACGGGCTCCCCCCGCAGCGCCACCGCCCGCTGCCCCGAACAGGCGGTGCTGTTCTGTCTCGAGAAGGCGGTCTTTCTGGACCTCATGTCGACGCTTCCGGCCTTTTCGCGGAACCTGTGCGTCGTGCTCGCCAAACGGCTGGAGGCCACTACCTCGCGGGTGCCCCGAGGCACCGTCAAGCAGCTCCAGGGCAACCTGCGCTTCTTCGACCTGGCCACCGTGATCCAGACCCTGATCGGCTCCAGCCAGACCGGGAACCTGGTGGTCACGCAGCAGGGGGGCACGCAGAGGATTGCCGATCTTCTCTTCTTCAAGGGCAACATCGCCCGGGCCAAGGTGAAGCACCTGTCGGGCGACGACGCCGTCTTTCAGCTCTTCCAGATTCCCCTGGAGGGGGACTTCAGCTTCACGGGCCGGACCGTCTCCGAAGAGGACCTGCACACCGACGTCACCATGCCCGCCATCTCCCTGCTCATGGAGTCGGTGCGGCTGCAGGACGAACTGCCGATGTTGAAGGAGCGGGTCCCCGATCCCGACCGCGTCTATCGCCAGAAGGCGGCCCAGCTCAACTGGAGCGATCCCGAGAGCCTGGAGCTGACGGTCGCGGTGTGGTCACGCCTCAAGAGGGGCGCATCCATCCATGACCTGCACCGAGACATCCCGCGTTGCTCGCACGCGCTCTACGGCGCGCTGGTCGGGCTGCTGAACGCGGGGCTGGTCGAATAGCCCCTACACCCGGCCCGATTCGCGGATGACCTTCTTGAGCTGACGCCCAGAGGCCCGGGCCTCTTCGATCTCGCTATTGAGGCGAACGATCTTGTGGCGCTTGGCGAAGAAGAAGTGGTTGCCGAGCTCCAGCACCAAGCCCACAACAACCGCGATGGCCAGGGCCTCGTACACCAACCCCTTGCTCCAAGTCTGCTCGTTGAGTGCCACCTGCCAGAGCGCATAGACCAAGGCGACGCCCAGCCCGTTGGCCCCGATCCCGAAACTCTGCCGGGCGCCGCGGAGCTCATCCTCGAGACGCTCGACCAGCCTCTCGTTCTCGCGAAGGGCGTCCTTGAGCGGACCCACGTCGGCGAGCACCAGACGAAGCACGTCGCCTCGAACAACCTTGTGTTTGGTGCCGCAGGTGCCGCACTTGATGTGGTCTCCCTGGGCGTAGGTCGCGGGGACATCGACCCCGGTCCGGCAGTGCACGCAGCGCGCCACATCCTTCTTGTCCATAGCGTCTTCCCTTCAAACGCCTGGCGGCCTCTTCCCGGAGCGTTGGGCGGAGGATAGCAGAACGCCGGGCGGCGAGACAACGCATTCAGCCCGCTGCGAACCTCCGCGTGGTCTGCCATGGTGTGGGCTGGCTGGCCGAGGCCGCTCGCGCGGTGGTAGTCTATCCACCAGTCATCGAGGCCACGTCAAGGCCGGATCGCCGGCGGCTCTCCCTTCCCGCGGGCGCCAGAAGCTGAGGTAAGGCTCGCGGTGTCCACTCTCGTTCTCCAGATCGAGCCGCACCAGGGCGAGGCCTTCACTCACCAGGTGAACGGCGACTCGTTAGTCCTCGGGCGCTCGTCCCAGGCCGATCTGGTGATCCCCGACCGCTACATATCGCGCCTGCAAGCGCGTCTCTACCGGGACGGCGACCGCTGGATGGTCGAGGATCTGGGCGGCCGCAACCCCACGCTGCTCAACGGCAAGGCGGTCGCCCAGGCTCAGCGCGTGGTGCCCGGCGACCTGATCACCGTCTGCGATTCGCGCATCCACGTCCAGGCTTCCGGTGGTCCCGACCAGGATTGGACGACCGCTTCGGGCCACACCCTGTTCCGCGAGGCGTCAGCGCTGCTCGCGGCCGAGGAAGGCAGGAACCTCAAGCCCGACATCGACGAGGCCAGCCTGCGCCATCACACCGACCGACTCCGGCTGGTGAACGAGTTTCACCGCGCGCTGGCGGCGCCGATCAGCCTCAAGGACCTGCTGGAGCTGGTGCTGGACCGCGCGTTCGCCGACCTGCGGCCCGAGGAGGGCGTGATCTACCTGCGGAAGGCCGACGGCGAGTTCGAGTCGGTCGCCTCCCGCCGGGTCCCGGGTATCAGCGGCGACTTCCTCTTCTCCCGCAGCCTGATCCGTGAGGTGACGGAGAAGCAGCTGGCGGCGCTGGTCGTCGATGTGGGCGCCGACGAGCGTTTCAGTGCCGCCCAGAGCATGCTCAGCTCCGGCGCCCGCAGCGTGGTGGCGGCGCCGCTGTTCGATCCGGACGGCTGCCGCGGCCTCATTGTGCTGAACTCGCGCGCCCACCTGCGCAGCTTCTCCGAGGAGGACATGGAAGAGCTGGTGTCGCTGGCAGCAGCGGCCGCCATGCGGATCCGCAACCTGGCGCTGGTCGAGGAGGCGTCGCAGCGCAAGGTCCTCGAGAAGGAGCTGTCGCTGGCCCGGCAGATCCAGATGACGCTGCTGCCCGCCGAGCTCCCCAAGATCGAGGGCTTCGAGCTCAGCGCCTCCAACATCCCGAACCGCGCCGTCTCCGGCGACCTCTACCAGGTGCAGACGAGGCGCGAGGGCACCGAGTGTGTCCTGTTGCTGGCGGACGTCTCGGGCAAGGGCATGGCTGCCGCGCTGCTCACCGCCTCGCTGGAGGCTCTGGCAGCGGGCCCGATCGAGGTGGGTCTCCCGCCCGACGGCATCTTCAGCAGGTTGTCGCGGCGGCTTCACGCGCGCACCAGCGCAGAGCGCTATGCGACAGCGTTCGCCGCGGTGCTGCACCGGGATAGCGGCCGCTTCTGCTACACCAACGCGGGCCACAACCCCGCGATCCTGCTGCGCGCGTCAGGCGAGCATGAGGAGCTGGGGGCCACCGGGTTGCCGCTCGGCCTGCTTCCGGCCAGCGAGTACGGGCGGGAGGTGCGGCAACTCGGGCCGGGCGACCTGGTGATCATCTACACCGACGGTGTCACCGAGGCCGCCAACCCGGCGGGCGAGGAGTACGGTCTCTCGCGCCTGCTGGCCCTGGGCCAGAGCCACCGAACCGGTTCCGTGCACGCGCTCGCCGCCGCCCTGCAGGCCGACCTCTACGCCTTCGCCAGCGGAGTTCCCTTCGGTGACGACCAGACCTTCCTGCTGCTGAAACGGCTGAACTGAGCGGAGGCCGCCGCCATGGACAAGAAGACCCTCGGCATCGTGGACGCCAGCCTTCAGCGCTGCTTTCGCGAGCCTCGCTTCCTCGACCTCTTCTATGAGAGGTTCCTGGCCGCGTCCCCGAAAGTGCAGGAGCGCTTCGCCGGTACCGACTTCGAGCGGCAGAAGCGGGCCCTGCGCGGGTCGCTTTGGATGATCCTGCTGGCGGCGGAGGACGAGGAGAAGGGCCCCGAGCGCTATCTCGGGTCCCTCGCCGAGATGCACAGCGCGCGGCATCTCGACATTGGCGCTGAGCTCTACGACCTGTGGCTGGACTCGCTGCTGGCCACGGTAGCGGAGTGCGACCCCGAGCATACGCCCGAGCTGCGCGCCGCCTGGGAGCGGGTGATGATGGTGGGCGTCCACTACATGGTGACCCGGTACAACCGGTGAGCGGGACCGCGGGGCGAGGGCTGGCCTTGCGGTCATCGGCAGTCCCAACGCGAGCGACGGACCCGGGCGGCGCGCCCCAAGCGGCGCGGCGGCGGCGGTTGTGATCCAGAGCACGACTCCATGGCCGCGGGCCCTCGTAGGGTGATTCCTGGAACCGCCGGCGTCTTGCGGCTAGAATGACCGCTTCCAAGGAGCTCCCATGACCGAAGAGAAGGACCCCAAAGCACGCCTGACCGACGCCATTCGCGAGCGCCTGGAGACGGAGCTGATTCCCAAGCTCCAGAACTCCAAGGTGCGGTCCAGGACGGTCGTGGGGATGAACGTGCTGGCCATCGCCGAGAAGCAGATTGGCAAGGGCCAGCCTGCCAACCCGGAGGAATGGGAGCGGCTGCGCCACTTCGTGAAGGACCAGCCCGAGGTCCTGAAGATGGTGGACACCTTCGAGGAGGCGGTGGCCAAGGTCGAGGCCGAGATCGCCGTCAAGGTGAAGGACTCGGAGGCCGACGAGGGCAAGCTGCGCAAGGGGATGATGGAGATCATCCGGGCGGTGGTCCTGAAGAAGATCGCCGAGGCCTCGAAGGCGGAGCCAGGCGAGGCGGAGCCCGGGCCGGCGGTCGAGTCGCCCAAGCCTACCGAGGGATAGCGGGACGGAGAACGCCGAGGCCTGGATCGAGATCCCGTTGCGATCCGTCGCCGAGGCGTCCCCAGGCCTGCTCGGAGCCAGCGGGCGTCTTCACCGTCTAGGGGTGCAGCACGCTGCGTCCCCCTCGTCTCTCCGCTTTCCGTTCTTCGTGTCCTTGGTGTCTTTGTGGTTCTCGGTTCCGTTGTCCGTTACGCCCGACGCACCCAACGCATGATCTCGGGGAAGGTCGGGCGCTTGCCATACATCAGGATGCCGACGCGGTAGATGCGGGCGGCCAGCCAGGTCATGGCGGCGATGGTCAGCGCCATGATGGCGATGGAGGCGGCGATCTGCCAGGCCGGCGGCGTCACCGTGGTGATGCGCATGAACATCAGGAGCGGCGTGAAGAAGGGGATGAGCGACAGCGTCACCGACAGGGGGCTGTCGGGGCTGGCCAGAACCGTGAAGGAGAAGACGAAGCCCAGGAGCAGGGGCATCATCACCGGGAACGCCAGGCTCTGGGCCTCCTGCTGGGTGTTCACCGAAGCCCCCAGCGCCATGTACATCGAACCGTAGAGGAAGTACCCCAGCAGGAAGTAGACCACCAGAGCCACCAGGACCAGGGGGTTGACCTCCGGCATCGCCAGGCCGCTGGCGGCGGTGGCCGAAGCTCCGTAGGCGGCGAACAGGCCCAAAGAGCCGGCCCACACTGCGAACTGGGTGAGGCCCGCCCCGCCCACGCCCAGAAGCTTGCCGGCGAAGAGCTGGATGGGCGGGATCGACGACACCATCACCTCGACCACCCGGTTGTTCTTCTCCTCCAGGACGCCGTTCATGAGGGCGGCGCCCCACATGGCGAGCGTCGTGTAGAGCATGGTCAGCAGGATCATGGAGAGGAAGAAGAGGCCTCCCCGATCCTCGCGGGCGCCCCTCTCGGTCAGCCGGCTGGTCTTGAGGTCCAGCTTTTTCGTTAGGTGACCGATCTTGTCGGGGGCGAGGCCCTCTGCCGACAGGCGGCGGACTACAAAGGCCTCCTCGACGGCATCGTTCAGCAGCCGAATGTCCATCACGTTGCTCACGTTCTTGCCGTAGTACTCGACCACCGAACGCTCCAAGGCGTCCTGGGGAAGCAACACGTAGCCGTCGAGATCGCCCTTGAGGACCTGGTCCTTGAGACCGGCCTCGGCGACCTGGAAGTCCCCGGCCGGAGGCGGCTTGAGTACGAAGCGCCCCTGGCCCGCTTCCTTGCGCAGAGACAGCGCTCGCTCCACGTCCTGGTATAGGTGGCCCGAGGCGTCGAGCACCGAGAGGCGCAGCGGCTTGCCGCGCTGCCGCTTCATCAGCAGCGCTGGGCCCAAGGTGAAGGCTGCCATGATGACAGGGCCCAGGATGGTGCTGACCAGGAAGGCCTTGGAGCGGACCCGCTCGAGGTATTCGCGACGAGCGACGGTGGCGACGCGCATGGCGATCAACTCCCCTCCTGGGCGTCCAGCTCCTGGCCGTGGGCGGTCACCGCCTCCACGAAGATGTCGTGCAGGCTCGGCTCCACGATCTCGAAGCGAGAAAGACGCAGCCGGCCCGCGGCCTCGCGCAGGATGGCTTGCGGGTCGGCGCCGTCGTCCATTCTCACCTCCACATAACGACCGAAGTCGGTGACCTTGGCAATGCCCGGAAGCGTGGACAGGAAGCCCCCGTCGCCGTCGAAGGCCAGCACCACGGCGTTCTTGCCGTAGCGGCTCTTCACCTCGCTGACCAGCCCGTCCAGCAGCTTCTGGCCCCGGTTGATGAGGGCGATGGAGTCGCACAGCCGCTCCACCGTCTCCATCTGGTGGCTGGAGAGCACCAGCGTCTTGCCCTGGCGCTTGAGCTCGAGCAAGACGTCCCGCAGAACGTTGGTGCCCACCGGGTCGAGTCCGCTCATGGGCTCGTCCATGATCAGGATCTCCGGGTCGTGGAGCAGGGTGGCCACGAACTGGGCCTTCTGCTGCATGCCCTTGGACAGCTCGTTGAGCTTGCGCTTGCGCCATTCGGCCAGGCCCAGGCGTTCCAGCCAAGGGCCCAGGCGGCGCAGCGCCTCGGCGCGGGCGACGCCTTTGATCTCGGCCAGGAAGACGAGCTGCTCCTCCACCACCATGCGGGGGTAAAGGCCGCGCTCCTCGGGCATGTAGCCGATGCGGTCGCGGGCGGCCTGGTCCGCCGGCCGGCCCAGGATATCTATGGTCCCCTGGTCGGGGCCGATCACGTTCATGATCATGCGCAGGGTGGTGGTCTTGCCGGCTCCGTTAGGTCCAAGCAGACCGAAGACGCTGCCTCTCGGGATCTCCAGGGAGAGGTCGGCGACGGCCAGGTGGCCCGAGTAGGCTTTCTTCACGCCCTTCAGGCTGATGACGGATTGGTTCACTTTCTGGTCCTCGAAGAGGTGCTGACATGATCGCATGAACCGATATACTGACGCCCCCGATGTCCCCAGGCGCAGGAAAACCCGAGGCGCGCGGCGTGCTCCTGGTGCTGGCCAGTACCGTCGCCTACGGTTCCATGGCCATCCTGGCCAAGATCGCCTTCGCCGGCGGCGTGCGTCCCCTGGGCCTGCTGGCCTTCCGCTTCCTGCTGGCCAGCCTGCTCTTCGCCATCACGGTTCCCAAGGCCTCCCGCCCTCTCCCCTGGCCCACCCGCTTCCGGCTGTGGGGCCTGGGCGGCGTCTTCATCGTCAACGCTGTCGCCTACTTCACGGCTCTGGAGCGGACGCCGGCGTCGCTGGTGTCGGTGCTGGTGTTTACGTACCCGGTGATGGTGATGTTCCTCTCGGCGCTCTTCGGGCTCGACCCGCTGACCGTGCGCGGCCTGGCCTCGGCGCTGTTGGCGGTCGCCGGCAGTGCCCTCAGCATCGGCGGCACCACCGGCGGTGCCAGCGCCTCGGGGGTGGCGCTCGCGCTCCTGGCCGCGCTGCTCTACGCGGGCTACGTGGTCCTCGGCAGCCGACTCCTGGCCACCATCCCGACCGAGGCGGTGGCGCGCCACGTGGTGGGGGTGAGCGCGCTGCTGTCGCTGCCCTGGGGAGCGTGGCGGGGGGAACTGGTGCTTCCATCGACCGCAGCCGCCTGGCTGAGCCTGGTCGTCATCGGCACCGTCTCCACCTTCGTGGCCATGCGAGCCTTCCTCGCCGGTGTCGAGCGCATCGGCGCGGCGCGGGCTTCGGTCTTGTCGACGCTCGAGGTGTTCGTGACCGTGGGCCTGGCGGCACTCTTCTTGAGCGAGGCGGTGAGCCTTCGCCAGGTGGCTGGTGCCGCCCTGGTGCTGGCTGCGGTGTTGCTGCAGAACCTGGGAGCCTCCAGGCTGGGCGGCCGAGGGCGGGGCGGACGGAATGGAATATCATGAACCGCCGGGCCTCTGCGACCGCGCCCAGACCGCGCTTAGCAGCGTGATTCACTCCCGCGCAGCAGCCAAACACTTAAGGACACTGATGAGAATCTCCCTCGCCCACAGCCCCGACAGCGACGACGCCTTCATGTTCTACGGCCTGGCCAAGGGACACGTGCCCAGCGGCGACCTGGAGGTCGTTCACGTTCTGAAGGACATCGAGACCCTGAACCGGGAGGCCCAAGCCGGCGTCCACGAGGTCACCGCCATCTCCTTCCACGCCTACCCCTCGGTGGCCGAGAGGTACGCCCTCATGCCCTGCGGAGGCAGCATCGGCGACGGCTACGGGCCGCTCTTGGTGGCCCGGGAGCCGCTCGATCCCAAGGCGGTGGCGGGGCGTCGTGTCGCCGTGCCGGGCACCCTCACCACCGCCTACCTTGCGCTCAAGCTCTTCGCTCCCGGTTGCTCGACCTACGTGGTGCCCTTCGATCGGATTCTCGAGGAGGTGCAGGAGGGCCGCGCCGAGGTGGGTCTGGTCATCCATGAGGGCCAACTGACCTACGGCGGTCACGGTCTCTCCCAGGTGCTGGACCTGGGAGCCTGGTGGAAAGCGGAGACGGGCCTGCCGCTGCCCCTCGGTGGCAACGCGGTGCGCCGAGACCTGGGACCCGAGCTGATGGCGCGCCTGACGCGTCTGGTGAGGCAGACGGTGCAGTACTCGCTGGCCCACCGGCCCCAGGCTCTCGAGTACGCCCTCTCCTTCGCTCGCGGCATGCAGACCCAGATCGCCGACCGCTTCGTCGGCATGTGGGTCAACGAGATGACGGTGGAGTGCGGGGAGCGCGGCCGGCGTGCGGTGCAGGTGCTGCTCGACCGCGGGGCCGAGGCCGGGATCATTCCCCAGCGGGTGGTTGTCGACTTCGTGGAGGCTTGAGCGGGTGACCCTTCGCCTGCCTCTCCGCCTGCCGCCCTTGCCGCTGCTCGATCTCGAGGGCGGTGAGCGCTCCCTGCCCTTGCCGGGCCGGCAGGGGCTGCTGCTGGTCGGGCACAGCGAGTGCTTTACCACGAGTTCGACGCTTCCGTTCGTGGATCGCGTCTTTCGTTCGCTGCCCGCGGGTGTGTGGGTGGCGGCCGTGCTCCAGGACGAACTTCCCGCTGCCCAGGCGCTCATCGAGGAACTGGGCCTGGGCCTGCCGGTCCTTCTCGAACCCCAGCCGTACGCGTTCTCCGCGGCGCTGGGCCTCTCGACAGTGCCCAGCCTGTTGCTGGTGGGTGAGGACGGCGGTGTCGAGGCCTTCTCGGAGGGCTTCCGCCGTGCCGATATCGAGTCCTTCGCGGCTCGGCTTGGCCTCCCAGGCCCCCTCTTCACCGAGGTCGATCAGGCCCCGACCCTGCGCCCCGGTTGACTGCCGCGCCTCGCCTCGGAGAGGTGATATTGCCCTCGGTTCCGCGAAAGCGCTAGCATCAGGCCGCGGGTGCGACCTGCGCTCGCTCGGGAGGTGCCCATGACTCCGCTCTTGGTTCTCTCGCTGCTCCTCACGTTTCCCGCCGGCGCCGACGATCAGGCGAAGAAGAAGGCGCCGGACAAGCCTCAAGCGACTCCGGGTCACTTGGCTCAAGCCGAGGAGAAGCTCGCGGCTGGCGATCTTGATGGCGCCATCGAGATCCTGAAGAAGGCGGCATCCGGGGCCGGCGGCGACGTCTCCCTGCGGCTAGGCCAGCTCCTGGAGCGGCGCCTGGACCTGGACACCGCCGCCGATGCCTACCAGGCGGCGGCGCCCAAGCTCTCGGGGGCTGCCAAAGGCGAGGCCCTGGGACGCCTGGCGCTGATCCTCGAGCTGCGTGCGCTGCCGGAGGCCCCCGCCGCCGCCGCCGAAGCCGCCGCCTCCGATCCTGAAGGCACCTGGCCCAGCGTGGTGCGAGCGCGGACGCTGGCTCGTGAGGGCAAGGGCCAGGAAGCGGCGGCGCTGGCCCAGAAGGCCCAGGCCGCGGGTGGCGGCGTGGCCGCGGCCGCCGCCCTCGGCTTCGCCCAGGAGGCCAGCGGCGATCCCGCCGCCGCCGAAGCTGCCTACCGTGAGGCCGCCGCCGGGCTGCTGGCGGGGACCGCCACCGAGAGCGCGCAGGTCACGGCCGGGATCGGCCTGGCCCGGGTGCTGCGCAAGACGAATCGCGCCGCCGAGGCCGAGCCGGTGCTGCTCAAGGCCCTGCAGGCCGCCCCGGGAGCGGTCGAGGCTTACAAGGAGCTGGCCCGGGTCAAGCTGGCGCTGAACCGGGCCGAGGAGGCGGTGGGGGATGCCGCCACCGCCGCCGCCTTGGCCGAGTCCGACCCCGACGCCCAACGCCTTGCCCTCGAGGTCGCCGTCGCCAAGGCGGTGGCTTCGCTCGCCACCACCCCGGATCTGGCGCTCCAGGACCTCACCAAGCTTCGCGACCAGAAGCCCGACCTGGCCTTTGTCCGGGTGGGCCTGGCCCGGGCCTACGTGGCAAAACGCCAGGCTGAGGCGGCCCTTACCGAGCTGCGCAAGGCGGTGGAGTTGGCCCCTCAGGAGGGTGAGGCCCACTACCAACTGGGCTACGTCCTCCTGGTGCTGAAGCGCGACGCGGCCTCGGCCCTGCCGGCGCTGGAGAAGGCGGTGGCCGCCGAGCCCGGCAACACCGAATACCGCACCTGGCTGGGCGCCGCCGCTATCGAAGCCAAACAGCCCGACCGTGCCGTCGCGGAGCTCACCAAGGTGGTGGAGGCCCCCGGCTACCGGAAGCTCGAGGCCTGGGTGTACCTGGGCCAGGCTCACCTGAACGCCAAACGGTACAAGGAAGCGCTGGCGGCCCTGGAGAAGGCGAATGCCCAGGCGCCCGACAACGCGGCCATCGAAGCCTTCACTGCCTGGGCCTACTTCGGTCTCAAGGACAGCAAGAGCTTTCTGGCCTGGGCCGCCAAGGCCAAGGCCCACGGTCACAAGGAGCAGACGCTCCTCGACTATCTGGCCCGAATCGAGAAGGGAGAGGCCATCAAGTGAACGCCAAACGCTACTACCATCTGGGGGCCCTGTTCGCCGGCGCCGGCCTTGCCGTTTCCGGCTGCCAAGCCAAGCAGGAGCCGCCGAAGCCCGTCACCGACATCGTCGCGGACACCCGGATGATGGAGCAGGCCCAGGGCGCCGCCAACGCCGTCATCCGCGCCGCCGGGGACTGCGACGCCGTGCGGGCTGCCCTGCCCGAGGCCCGGCACACGCTGGAGGAAGCGCGGGTCAAGGTGAAGACGGTGGCCGGCTCCACCACCCTCGGCGCCTTGCAGACTCGGGTCAACCAGGTGGCCGAGACCTGTCCGCAGGAGGCACCGGCCCCCGTCCAGTAGGACCGGGCAGCCGCATGTCTCGTCTGGGAACCCGGGACGACCGGCGCCGGAAGGTGGCCTGTCGCTTGCCTCACCTCGGATGGGCCGACCGCCAGAAGTGCCAGGGTACCTCGACGCCTAGCGAATTCAGGAAGGCGAGAGCTGCGAGCAGCGTGAGCGCGGCCAGGGCCAACCCCACCAAGGCGCCGCGGCGACATGCGCCGTCGCCGGCCGCGCCGTCCAGCTCCTTGAGTCCCTGACCCAAGACCACCACCACCAAGGGAAGCGCCAGCCCCACCAAGAGAGCGCCCCCGTTCCGGTGGCCACCCAGCGCCAAGCCCCCGGCGGCCAGGGTCAGAACGCAACTGGCGACGCCGGTCCGAAGTGCTCGGGAAGCCCACATCGACTATTGACCAGCCCGCCGGACCAGGTCCTTCGTGGTCTTGGCCCGGCCAACTCGGAATGCCCTCGCCACCGTGGCGTCATCGAGGACGATATTGGTACGCATGGCCTCTCCCTTCGAGCGTACGACGATACACCCGGCGGACCGGCGGTCACAAGACCGCAGCCAACCAACCTCGAGGACTTGCGGATAGCGCGGAACCCGTCGCGCCCACGTTGACAGGCTCTCCGACCGGGCGCTAGATTGGCGTTCACGTCGCCTCCGAGGCGCCTTTGGGGAGAACCGATGATGAAGCGTAGGCTGGTAGCCTTGGCGTTCCTCACCCTGCTTCCGGCGCTGGCCTCGGCCCAGGCGGTGCAGAACATCGTCCTCCGCAACTCGTTCAACCCCATCGGCGCCGGTGCCCGCGGCCTGGGCATGGGGGGCGCCTTCATCGGAGTGGCGGACGACGGCACCGCCTCCTCCTTCAACCCCGCCGGCCTGGCCCAGTTGCGGCGGACCGAGATCGCTCTGGTCGGCTTCAGCGATCGGCTGCGCTCGACGCGGAACGACCTCGACAGCGGCCGCCGGGTGACCGAGAGCGCCGACCACCAGAAGCCCGACTTCTTCGGGCTGGCGGTTCCCTTCGATCTGACGGGTCGCAACCTCACCGTGCAGCTCTCCTACCAGCGTTCGGTGGACCTGTTCGGCAAGGGCACGGCCTCGACCCGGGACACGGTGAGCCTGCGTGACCTGGGCATCCCCTCGCCGGGGACCGCGGAGCTCAGGGGCGAGATCGTTCCCGCCCAGGAGGGGGCGTTCCACACGGTGAGCCTGGCCACCGGTTACCAGGCCACCTCGCGGCTCCACCTGGGGTTGGCCGTGAACTACTGGCTGGCGGACTGGACGTCCTCGGGTCAGGCCAACTTCTCGGTGTTCACGCTGGCGGGGGGTCGCACCACGCTGCTGCGGTCGGATGTGCGCCAATTCGAGCAGGATCAGAGCCTGCGGGGTTTCAACCTCACGACCGGCTTCCTGCTGAAGTACTCGCGGGTCAGCATTGGCGGCGTGGTGAGGCTGCCCTTCGCGGGCGACTACGAGCTAGCGGAGACCGGCAAGACCACCACCGTCGAGTTCGGCAAGCCACCGGTCACCACCCCCACCGACATCTCCGCTTCCAGCCGCCTCCACTGGCCGCAGACCGCAGGGCTGGGGATCGCGCTCAGGCCCTTCCGGGGGCTGACCCTGGCCGCCGACTACTCAGAGTCCCACTGGTCGCGCACCACCCTCGACGACATCCCGGACGGCGCCCTGCTCACCCAGCGGCCCGCGACCGAGAACGGCGTCGAGGCCGAGGCGGGCTACTCGGACCGCAACTTCTTCGACCTGCTCCCCGCTTCCCAGACCGCCACCTCCAACACCAGCCAGTGGCGGGTGGGAGCGGAGTATCTGGTGAGCCTGTCGAAGCTGGTGATTCCGCTCCGGGGAGGCACCTTCCGCGATCAGTCCCCGGTGCTGGACTTCGGCCGCGGCGAGGGGCGGCGCATCGAGGGATTCACCGCCGGCACCGGCCTCAACTTCAAGCGTTTGGTGTTGGACCTGGCCTTCGAGCGCCGGCAGAGCGAGGGTGTGGTGGGGGTCCGGGTCAAGCGGGGGCAGGAGGCTCCCACCGCCGCTTCCCTGGAGACGGTGCGGGAGGAACGCTGGGTGGCCTCGCTCATCTACCGTTTCGGCGGTGGCGACGACCCCCTGAAGCGTGCCCTGCGCTACCTCTTCGTGGGCGGGCATCAGAGCGAGTAGGCCTCGGCGAACCGGGACCGAAATCCAGGGAGGCGGCAGGGGTGCGAGTTGGCAAGGCGGGCGTGGCTCTTGTGCTGGTGCTGGCCCTCGCCCGCATGCTGGCCGCCGAGGAATGGTTCGACGCCTATGAGAAGGGGCTTCTGGCTCTGCGCCAGAAGCAGGGTGCCAAGGCGGCCGAGGCGTTCGAGCGCGCCATCCGGCAGCGGCCCGAGCCCGGCGTGAACATCCTCACCTACGGGACCAACCGCCTCGACCGCTATCATCCCTATCTGCGCCTGGCAGAGGCCAGGCTGCTGGCGGGAGAGCCCCAGAAGGCGCGGGAGGCGCTCGAGCGGTCCGAGAGCAAGGGACGCGAGCCGGCCGAAGCGCGGGCCAAGCTCTCGGCCCAGGTGGAGGCGACTCTCGAGAAGGCTCGGCTGGCGGCGGCCACGCCGGCTCCGGCGCCGCCTCCGGCCACCCTGGCCCCGCCCCCCAGCACCGTGGCCATGGCCCTCCCCCCCACCACGTTGGCGCCGACGGCCGCGCCGGTGCCGGCCCCG
>DATECU010000394.1:0-10980 GCA_035286745.1 Vicinamibacteria bacterium
GGGGCAGCTCATCCAGGAGTCGATCGCCGTCATCAAGGAGAACATCGTCGTGCGCCGCTTCGCCCGCTTCAAGGTGGGCGAAGAGAGGGGGACGAACCAGGCCGCTTCCGAGTAAGATCCACCTGGCCCGTCCCCCCCGAGGGCCCTGGAGAACCGATGCCCGGCAGAAAGGTCCGATTCCGGCGGGTGCTGCTGAAGCTCTCTGGCGAAGCCCTGCTCGGGGTCAAGACCTTCGGCATCGATCGCGACTTCACCGATTACCTGGCGCACGAGGTCAAGGACCTCCACAACCTGGGCGTCGAGATCGCCTGCGTGGTGGGCGGAGGCAACATCTTCCGCGGCGTTTCCGACAACGCCCAGGGGATGGACCGGGTGTCGGCTGACCACATGGGAATGCTGGCCACCGTGATCAACGCGCTGGCCTTTCAGGACGCGCTGGAACGCGCCGGCGTGTTCACCCGCGTGCTCTCCGCCATCGAGATGCGCGAGGTGGCCGAGCCCTTCATTCGCCGCCGCGCCATCCGGCACATGGAGAAGGGCCGGGTTGTGATCTTCGCCGGAGGGACCGGCAACCCCTATTTCTCGACCGACACCGCCGCCGCCTTGCGGGCCATGGAGGTGAAGGCCGAGATCATCCTGAAGGGCACCAAGGTTGACGGCATCTACGACGCCGATCCCCTGAAGAACCCCAAGGCCAAGAAGTTCGACTGCCTCACCTACCTGGAAGTGCTGCAGAAGGGACTCAAGGTGATGGACACCACCGCCATCTCCCTGTGCATGGACAATCGCTTGCCCATCATCGTGTACGACCTCAAACGCAAGGGGAACCTGCGCAAGGTCGTGCTGGGAGAGAAGGTCGGGACCATGGTCAAGGAGTAAACGATGCCCACCAACAAGCTGATCGCCGACGCCAAGCAACGGATGGACGCCACGGTGGAAACCGTGCGTCGCGAGCTGTCGGTTATGCGCACGGGACGTGCCTCCCTCTCCATGCTGGACGGGATCCGGGTGGACTACTACGGAACCCCGACCCCGCTCAGCCAGGTGGGCAACCTCTCCACCCCCGACCCCACGCTGATCGCCATCCAGCCCTGGGACGCTTCGCTCCTCCCCGCCATCGACAAGGCGATCCGCGCCTCTGATCTGGACCTGAACCCACAAAACGATGGCAAGCTGATCCGCATCCCCGTCCCCTCGCTGACCGAGGAGCGCCGCAAGCTCCTGGTGAAGCACGCCCACAAGCACGCGGAGGACGGCCGCATCGCCATTCGCAACGTGCGCCGGGACGTGAACGACCACCTGAAGAAGCAGCTCAAGGACCACGAGGTCAGCGAGGACGACGAGAAGCACGCCATGGCCGAGGTACAGAAGCTCACCGACCAGCACATCGACCTGATCGGCGAGATCCTGAAGAAGAAAGAAGCCGACATCCTGGCGGTGTGACGGTGCGAGGGGCGAGCCGAGCCGTTTGCCGTCGGTTCCCGTCCCTCCGCTGCTCTCGGTCCCGCTCCTCGTCCCCACCTCCCCGCCGCGGGACACCGCAGTTCGACCCGGACGACCTCTATGGCATGGGTTTCGAGATGTGGGCCCGGGCAGCGGCTCGGTAGCGGGCTTATAATCCGCGAACCATGGCCCTCACCCACCTCGACTGCACCAAATGCGATCGGCAGTTCCCGGCCGGCCAGGTCTGGAACCTCTGCGAGTGCGGCGCCCCGCTGTTCGCGCGCTATGACCTGGAGCGGGCGGCCAAGAACATGCGCCCCGGCCATCTGGCGCTGCGCGAGCCCACCCTGTGGCGCTACGACGACGTGCTGCCGGTTGCCAACCCCGAGCACCGACTGAGCCTGGGCGAGGGCTTCACCCCCCTGCTGGCCACGCCCCGATTGGGCGCTTCGGTCGGCCTGCCGCGGCTCCTGGTGAAGGACGAAGCCGGCAACCCGACCGGCTCCTTCAAGGCCCGCGGCCTGTCGATGGCGGTGTCCATGGCCAAGGCCCTGGGCGCCGAGCACGTCTGCCTGCCTTCCGCCGGCAATGCGGGCAGCGCTCTCGCCGCCTACGCGGCTCGCGGCGGTCTCAAGGCCCACGTGTTCGTTCCGGCCGACATCCCGCGCGTGTTCATCATGGAGACCGAGGCGTTT
The DNA here is from genome assembly GCA_035286745.1 of Vicinamibacteria bacterium. Classification (GTDB taxonomy): domain Bacteria; phylum Acidobacteriota; class Vicinamibacteria; order Fen-336; family Fen-336; genus DATECU01. The sequence goes on from DATECU010000394.1 coordinate 2,139, forward strand.
GGCGCCGAGGTGGTGACGGTACCGGGCCTCATCACCGATGCGGCCCAGGTGTGTGCCGAGCGCGCCCGCGAGGGCGGCTGGTACGAGTGCGCCACCCTCAAGGAGCCCTACCGGGTGGAGGGCAAGAAGACCATGGGCTACGAGCTTGCCGAGCAGATGGGTTGGAAGCTGCCCGACGCCATCCTCTACCCCGCCGGGGGCGGCACCGGGCTCATCGGCATGTGGAAGGCCTTCCAGGAGATGGAGACCATGGGCTTCCTGGGCCCCGGCCGCCCGCGCATGTACGCCGTCCAGCCGGAGGGCTGCGCGCCTATCGTGAAGGCCTTCGCCGAGGGACTGGAGGCGGCGCCCTTCTGGGAAAACGCCCAGACCCTGGCCCATGGCCTCCGGGTGCCCAAGGCGCTGGGCGACTTCCTGATGCTCAGGGCCCTGCGCGAGAGCCACGGTGCCGGGGTGACCGTGTCCGAGCCGGAGATCATCCAAGGGGTCAAGGACGCATCCTCCCAGGAGGGCCTGTTCGTGGCCCCAGAAGGCGGCGCCTGCGTGGCCGCGCTTCGCAAGCTCAAGGCCACGGGCCACTTGAGCCCCGACGACACGGTGGTCGTCTTCAACACCGGCACCGGGCTCAAGTACGTCGACAACATGGCCGCCCTCTGGTGAGGACCGTCCTCCTCCATCGCGACGACCCCTACCTTCTCGAGTTTGACGCAATCGTCTTGGACCGGCGGGAGCACGAAGGCCGGCCGGCCCTGCTTCTCGACCGCACCGCCTTCTACGCCGAGAGCGGCGGGCAGCCCTGGGACACCGGGGAGATCGACGGGGTGCGGGTGACCTCCGTGGTGGAGATCGAGGGGGAGATCCTCCACCTCCTGGACCACGATCTTGAGGCGGATCGGGTTCGGGGGCGCGTCGATGCCGAAAGACGGCGGGATCATCGCCAGCAGCACCACGGCCAACACCTGCTGTCCCGCGCCTTCGTCGAGGCGGCCGGCGCATCCACCCTGAGCTTCCACCTGGGCGAGGCGGTCTCCACCATCGACCTGGACCGCCTGCTGACCGAAGCGCAGTTGGCGGCGGCCCAGGACCTGGCCAACCGGGCTGTCGCAGAGGCCCGGCCGGTCCACCTGCGGACCGTCACCCGAGACCAGGCCGTCTCGCTAGGCGTGCGCATCCCCGAGGAGGCCGGTGACCGGGTGCGGCTGGTGGAGGCCGAGGGTTTCGACGTCCAGGCCTGCGGCGGCACCCATCCCCGGTCCACCGCCGAGGTGGGTCCGATCCTGGTGAGCGGCGGCGAGCGCTACAAAGGCGGGACCCGGGTCGCCTTCCTCTGTGGAGATCGCGCCCTCCGCGGCTGGCGAGAGCGAACCGCGGTCCTTGGCGAGCTCTCCACCATCTTGTCGTCGCCGTGGGCCGATCTCCCGGCGGCCAGCCAGCGATTGAAGGAGCAGGTGGCGAGCCTGGAGCGACAGAGGAAGGACCTGCTCCAGCGGGCCATCGAGGGCGAAGCTCACCGACTCCTGGCCGCCGCCGGAGGCCAGGGCGTCATCACCGCCTTCTACGACGGCTGGGACCCGGTTGAGCTCAGAGCCCTGGCCAGCCGGCTGGTGAGCCTGGGTTCCTGCGTGGCCCTGCTCGCCAGTCTCTCGGGTAAGGCGCACCTGGTGTTCGCCCAATCCGCTGGGAGCTCTCATGACCTCGGGGCGCTGCTGCGACGAGCCCTGACGCCCCTGGGGGGGCGCGGAGGCGGACGCGGCAACCTGGTTCAGGGAGGCTGCGACAGCGCCGAGGGCCTGGAGGCCCTGCTGTCGGACCTGGCTTTGGAGCTCCGCTCCCTGTCGGCTCCGCGCTCATGAGCCGCCTATCGTCTTCACCGTACTGGGTGGTCGCCGCCGCTGTGGTTTGCGTCTCCACCGGCTCCATCCTGGTGCGCATGGCCGAAGCGCCGGCCCTCACGGTGGCTCTCTACCGCATAGGCCTGGCCTCAGCCATCCTCTCTCCCTTCGCCTGGCGGGCCGGCCTCCGCGCCTGGCCAGCCCTGCCCGGACGACAAGCGGCTGCTCTCGCCGGCGCCGGGGTAGCCCTGGGTCTCCACTTCGGGACCTGGATCGCCAGCCTCTCCTACACCACGGTGGCGGCGTCGGTGCTCCTGGTCAACACGGCGCCGCTCTTCACCCTGGCCTTCGCGCGGGTGTTCCTGGGCGAGGGGGTGAGGCCGGCCACCCTGCTGGCCATGACGGCGGCCCTGCTGGGAGCGGTGGCGATTGCCGCCGGCGACTGGCGCGGCGGAGCGGCCTCGCTTCGCGGCACCGGCCTTGCGCTGGCGGGCGCGGTCACCCTCTCGCTCTATCACGTGATCGGGCGCGGACTGCGCCATGCGCTTCCCTTGAACGCCTACGTGCTAGCCGTGTGGACCGGCGCCACCCTCACCCTGGCCTTGCTGGCCTTGCTGTGGGGGGCTCCGCTCTGGGGCTTCTCCCCGCGCAGCCTTCTCTGTTTCCTGGCTCTGGCCATGGTGCCGACGCTAGGCGGTCACGGCCTGGTCAACATCGCCCTGCGTCTACTGCCGGCTCCCACCGTCGGGCTCTTTCTCCTGGGTGAGCCGGTGGGGGCAGGCCTCTTGGCCTATCTGCTTCTCGGTGAAACGCCTGCCCTGCCGACCCTGGCCGGCGGCGCCCTGGTGGTGGCCGCCCTGGTCGCCGTCGTCGTGGTGGAGAGGCCATGAGCTCGCGCCGGAACGTCCATGTGCTCTTCACCGGGGGCACCATCTCCATGCGCATCGATCCCGGCACCGGGGCGGCGGTCCCGGCGCTCTCAGGATCCGAGATCGTCTCCCGGGTTCAGGGTCTGAAGAAGGAGGCCCAGCTCACGCTGGAGGACTACTCCCGGCTGCCGGGACCCCACGTCACGCCGCACTGGATGTGGCGGCTCAAGGACCGGGTAGCCAGGCTGCTGGCCGACCCGGCGGTCGATGCCGTGGTGCTGACGCATGGCACCGACACCCTGGAGGAGACCGCGTTCCTGCTGGACCTGACCCTCGACAGCCCCAAGCCGGTCGTCTTCTGCGGCGCCATGAGGACGGTCTCCGAGCCCGGCTGGGACGGACCGGCCAACCTGATGGCGGCAGTGCGCACCGCGGTTCATCCGGAGGCGCGGGAGCGGGGCGTGCTGGTGGCGGTGGGCGAGGCCGTCTACGCGGCGGCCGAGGCCACCAAGTGGCACAGCCAGAACCTGGCCGCCTTCAGAAGTCCGCTAGGCGCGTTGGCGGTGGTCGACCGCGGGCGGATCGTCTTCCAGCGCCCGGCCTTCCGGCACGCGCGGATCGCGGCTCGCCGTCTGGTCTCCGAGGTCGACATCCACACCATGGCCGCCGGCGTCGACGATGCCCTGCTCCGCGCCTCCCTGGCCCGGGGAGCGCGAGGCCTGGTCCTGGAAGCCACGGGATGCGGAAACGTCCCGCCGGCCGCGCTGCCGGGGATTCGGGCCGCCCTGGCCGCCCGGGTTCCGGTGGTCCTGGTCTCCCGCTGCGCCGAGGGGCGGGTGGCCCCCGCCTACGGCTACGACGGCGGTGGGCAGATGCTTCATGGGTTAGGCGTGATCCTGGGCGGGGAACTGCCCGGGCCCAAGGCCCGCATCAAGCTGATGGTGGTCCTGGGCCTCACCTCGAATCTGGCCGAGATCCGGCACCTGATGGAGAGCCTTCCACAGGATTCTCACAGCGCGTCCGCGTCCTAGGCCGGGCTTTTCAACCGGTTTTCCACAGGTTGGGCACAGCTCATCCACAGGGTGACCGGCACCGAAACCCAATGCCGGGCTTGCCGGAACCCCCTCCTTCCACCGGAAGACCCACAGCCTATCCGACTGACCCGATGCCACTTGAAGAGCTCTCCACAGGATTCCCACCCGCCCCTGTGCATCCTGTGGATCGCCTTGGCGACGCCTTCGTGGCGCACAGCGCTCAGCATTCAGCAACCAAACGAAGCGAAAGCCGCCGAGGATTCCGTGGCGCCGGCATTGCAAGCCACTGAGTCGCGGACGTAACGCCCCGATTGCGGCTCCGTCCTCTCTGTCTTCCTGCCCCTCAGTGGCCCTGTGGCGCCAGTTCGTTTGGTGGCGGCCCTGGCCGCGCGGCGCGTCCTGTGGACGCCCCCGCTGGCGGCGGCCAACCTTCACGCCGGCCCGGAACGAACACCCCACCAGCCTGCCTTCGAGGATCCGTGGCCTATTGCAGGTCGGAAGCGGCGGGCAAGCCGGGCAGGCCGCGGGCGGCCCAGACGGCCCGCAGGACCGCCCGGGCCATGACCTCGGCGGCCAAGGGGCCGATCAGCGCCGGCCCCAGACCGGCCCCGCCCTTGCCGGTGCTGAGGCAGAAGACGGTATCGCCATCTAACGGAGTGTGCACCGGGTTCAGGGTGCGGGCCAGGCCGTCGTGGGCCATCTGCGCCACCTTGGCGGCCTCCACCTTGGTGAGCACTGCGTTAGTGGCCACCACCCCCAGGGTGGTGTTCTCCCCCCGGGAATCGGGCAGCCCGCTGACCCGGCCCTCGAGGAGCGCCTGCATGGCCCCCTCGATGCGCCTTCCATCGGCGCTTCTGGCCCCCGCCAAGAGCCGCCCCGTCGCCGGGTCCACCACGTCCCCCACCGCATTGACCGCCACCAGCGCCGCTACTACCACGCCGTTCGGTAGGCGCACGGAGGCACTCCCCAGTCCCCCCTTCATGGCCCGGGCCGGCCCCAGGAGCTTGCCCACGGTGGCCCCGGCTCCGGCCCCCACGTTGCCCTCCGGCACCGGCGTCGCGGTCGCGGCCCGAGCCGCCGCATAGCCGGATCCGGCATCCGGCCTGATGGTCCAGTCGCCCACCCCAAGGTCGAAGAGAACGGCGGCGGGCACGATGGGCACCCGGGCCGGGCCCACCGGAAACCCGACGCCGCGCTCCTCCAGGTAGCGAACCACCCCGGTCGCGGTATCCAGTCCGAATGCGCTCCCGCCCGACAGGACGACGGCGTGGACCTGCTGTACGGTGCTGACGGGATCCAGGAGATCGGTCTCCCGGGTGCCCGGCGCGCCGCCGCGCACATCGACGCCGCACACCGCGCCTTCCTCGGCCAGAATCACCGTGCAGCCGGTCGGGCGGCGGGTCTCGGTGAAGTGGCCGACCTTGAGGCCGACCACGTCCGTCAACGAGCCCGGGATCGGGGCCGCGTTGGTCCGCGCCGGCCCCAGCGTCGAGCCCAGCAGAGCTCCCGTCACCGCCACCCCGAACTCGCGCCGGTCCACGCCGTCCTTCTGCATGCACGCCTCCTCGGTCCGGGAATCATACTGCTTGCCCGAAATCGCCCTTGGCTTGGGGCACGGGTCGTGCTAGCTTTGACGTCTGCCACTGACTGCGCGTCGCAGCGGTGAGCCTGGAGAAGAACGAAGCCCTTGGCGACTTGCCCTTCGCCTGGATCCCAGCGGGACCGGGACGAACTCGGGAGCCCATCCCATCCCACCGAGAGCGCGTGCAAGCCGAGAGGACTCGTCCGCCCTCCAATGAGGAGAGAGCCATGAGCACGCGGCCGATCCCGGCAAGCCCTGCCGCCGCCATCCGCCCCAAGGTCACGGTCCCAGCCTTCCAGGACAAGCGCCGGCTCGGGCAGCCCTTGGTCGTGGCCACTGCCTACGACTTCCCCACCGCACGGATCGCCGACGAGGCGGGTGTCGATGCCATCCTGGTCGGAGACTCGCTGGCGATGGTGGTGCTGGGCCATCCCGACACCCTCTCCGTCACCATGGACGAGATGCTCCACCACGCGCGCGCCGTCAGCCGCGGCGCCCGCACCCCGGTGCTGATCGGCGACATGCCCTTCCTGAGCTACCAGGTCGACGACACCGAGGCGGTCCGCAACGCCGGACGCTTTCTGAAGGAAGGGGGCATGGACGCGGTCAAGCTGGAAGGAGGCGCCGCCTTCGCCGGCACGGTCCGAACCTTGGTCAGAGCCGGCATCCCGGTGCAAGGCCACATCGGCCTCCGCCCCCAAAGCCATCACCTGCTCGGGGGCTACAAGGTCCAGGGGCGCTCTGCCGGAACCGCCCGGACCTTGATCGATGACGCGCTGGCCCTGGAAGACGCCGGCTGCTTTTCCCTGGTCATCGAGGGCGTTCCCGACCGGGTGGCGGCTCTGATCACCGAACGCCTGCAGGTTCCCACCATCGGCATCGGCGCCGGGCCAGGGACCAGTGGGCAGGTGTTGGTGACCCACGACCTGGCCGGATTCGGCGAAGCCCCGCCTCGCTTCGTTAAGCGTTATGCGGACCTAGCGGCGCAGCTCCGGCAAGCCCTCTCCGCTTACGCAGCCGACGTGCGCGCCCGCACCTTCCCCGGCCCCGAGCACTCCTACACCATTCGCGATGACGAGTGGGCCGCGCTCCTGGCTATGGTCGGTGCAGCCATCCCGCCGGTCGAGCTGGCCCAATGAAGCCTCGAGTCCTCATCTTCGGCACCGGCGCCGTGGCCTGTTTCGTCGGCGCGCGCCTGAGCCGATCGGGGGCCGAGGTGACGCTCGCCGGCACCTGGGTCGAGGCCATCCTCAACATCGAGGCCAGGGGCATCACCGTGCTGGAGGACGCCGGCACCTGGCAGGCGCGGGTCGGCGTCCGGGCCCTCACCGAGCCCCTTCCCGAAGCCGATTTCGTCCTGGTGCTGGTGAAGAGCACACAGACCGCCGCCGTCGCACCCTTGGCGGCACAGGCTGTGGCGCCGGGCGGCCTGCAGCTCAGCCTCCAGAACGGTCTTGGGAATGCAGCCATCCTGGAAGCGGCCGGCGCGAACCGCCTGGCCCAGGGCATCGCCTTCCTCGGGGCAACTCTGCTGGCACCCGGTTTGGTGCGCGTCTTCTCCGGAAGGGTCGTCCTCGGCGCCCCTCCGGCGGTTCGAGACCGGGTGCACGATTTCGCCCGGCTCCTGGCCGAGAGCGGCTTCATCGGGGAGATCGCCGACGACCTGACCCCTCACGTCTGGCGCAAGCTAGCCGCCAACTGCGCCATCAACCCCCTCTCCGCCATCCTCCGGGTGCAAAACGGCGCCCTTCTCCACAGTCCGGAAGCCCGAGCCACGCTGGAGGCCGCCGCGCGCGAGGTGGCGGAGGTCGCCCGCGCCAAGGGCATCGACATCGGCCCGGACGTGGTGGCCGCGACGTTAGATGTCGTCCGGCGCACGGCCGACAACCGCTCCTCGATGCTGCAGGACGTTGAAAGCGGCCGGCCGACCGAGATCGAGGTCATGAACGGCGCCGTGGTGCGCGAGGGCCGCGCCCTCGGCGTGACCACGCCGGTCAACGCGCTTCTTCTCGACCGCGTTCGGCGCCAGAGCACCGGTCCCCGCTTCGAGGACGCCCTGCCCTCGTTCGTCAGCCAGCCTTGAGGCTCGTCACCACCGTCCAGGAGGTCAGAGCCTGGCACCGGGAGGCCGGCGGCGATCTGGGCCTCGTCCCCACCATGGGCTACCTCCACGACGGGCATCTCTCCCTGCTGCGTCGGGCCAGGGCCGAGAACCCCCGCGTGGCCGCCAGCATCTTCGTGAACCCCACCCAGTTCGGCCCCCAGGAAGACCTGGCCCGCTATCCCCGCGACCTGGAGCGCGATCGGATGCTGCTGGAGGCCGCCGGCTGCGATCTGCTGTTCGTGCCCCCGGTCAAGGAGCTGTATCCGCAGGGCTTCGACACCTACCTCGAGCCGGCCGCGGTCGCGCGACCGCTGGAAGGCGAACGCCGGCCAGGTCACTTCCGGGGAGTGGCCACGGTGGTCTTGAAGCTCTTCGGCATCTTCGAGCCCAGCCGCGCCTACTTCGGTCAGAAGGACGCCCAGCAGTTGGCGGTGATTCGACGGACGGCTCGAGACCTCGAGCTTCCGGTCCAGGTCGTCGGTTGCCCGATCGTGCGCGAGGCCGACGGCCTGGCCCTGAGCAGTCGCAACAGCTACCTGAACCCCGAGGAGCGTCAGGCGGCCGCCGTGCTCCACCGAGCCCTGCGAAGCGCCCAGGCCGCCCACGCCGGTGGCGAGCGGGGGGTCGACGCCCTGCGCTCGACGATGCGTTCGGTTCTGGCCGCCGAGCCGCGGGTCCGCGTCGACTACGCGAGCGTCGCCGATCCGGAGAGCTTCCAGGAGCTGTCGACCGTCGAGGGACCGGCGCTACTGTTGCTGGCGGTCTGGGTCGGCCAGACCCGGCTGATCGACAACCTGCTGCTTGGCGCCTAGCGAGCCCAGCAGCAGGGCCAGAACCGCGCTCCCCAGCCCCAGCAGGTAGGGAGCCCAGGCGGCGGTCGGCCGCTCGCCCCAGAGCCACAGGCTGCCATAGGTGACGAGGAGCGCGGTCGCGATCGCTCCCCGGGCGGCGACCGGCCCCGGCCTCCGCAGCCAGAGGCCGCCCAGGAGCGGTACCAGCAGGGCTACCGTCATCATCCCGTAGAAGGCCCTCAGCGCCGCCACCACCGAGGGCAGGACCATGGCCAGCCCCACGCCCAAGGCGCCCGCGCCTACCGACGCCCAGCGACCCGCCCGCAGCAACTCCCTGTCGTCAGCGCTCGGCGCCAGAAAGGTCTTGTAGAGGTCCTTGCTCAGCGAGGTCGAGAGCATGAACAGCACGGCGTCGGCGGTCGAGATCTCCGCCGCAAACAAGGCGGCCAGAGCCAGAGCCCCCAGCCAGGGCGGCAGCGCCGGGCTCATCAGCAGCGTGGGCAAGGCCAGCTCCTGGTTCTCGAGGCCCGGCGACAGGGCCCGCGTGGCCATCCCCAGGAGAGGCGGGATGAAGGCGAAGAGCGCCAAGGCCAGGCTGTTAGCGATGACCGCGGTCTGCGCAGCGCGCGC
>DATECU010000395.1:0-4017 GCA_035286745.1 Vicinamibacteria bacterium
GAGCTGCTGGACCTGTTTGAGGCACGGGGAAAGCCGTGAGCGATCCAGCCCCGGACCCGACCCTCGACCGGCTGAGGCGCCAGTTCTGGCAGGCCGCCGCCGTGGGCGTGGTCCTGCTCGGCGGGATGATCCTGGACATGGGACCGTTCCACCTCGAGTCCCTGGGCAGCCATGCCCATGAGCCCTCGCGCGGGCTTCGCCTGTGGTGGGCGGTCCAGGGCCTGCTGAGCCTGGGCGTGCTGCTGGGTCCGGGCCGCGCCTTCTTTGTGGGGGCCTGGAACGCGGTCAAGCGCCGGGCCGCCAACATGGACACCTTGATAGCGTTAGGGACAGGGAGCGCCTGGCTCTTCTCCACCGCGGTGGTGGTGGCGCCCGATCGCTTCCCACCGGGTACCGCCATGCCCTTCTATGACGCCGCCGCGGTGGTCACCGCGCTGGTGCTGCTCGGCCAGTGGCTGGAGGCCAGGGCCAGGCGCCACACCACCGACGCCTTACGCAAGCTCACCGAGCTTCAAGCCAAGTCCGCCTGCGTGGTTCGCGACGGTCAGGAGCGGGAGGTCCCCATCGATCAGGTGGTCGTCGGCGACCGGGTTCGGGTGCGGCCTGGGGAGCGAATCCCGGTGGATGGGGCGGTGCTGGTGGGGCACTCCCACGTGGACGAGTCGATGCTCACCGGCGAGCCGATTCCGGTGCCCAAGGAGGCGGGTTCCGCGGTCTTCGGTGGCACCGTGAACGGGCCGGGCGCCCTGACGCTGAGCGCCACCCAGGTGGGAGCCCACTCGGCGCTGGCCCAGATCGTCGAGATGGTGAAGCGCGCCCAAGCCTCGCGGCCCTCCATCGCGCGGGTCGTGGACCGGGTGAGCGCGGTCTTCGTGCCCGCAGTGATGATCATTGCGATCCTGACCTTCCTCGCCTGGACCAACCTGGGTGGGGAGCGCGGCCTCCTCTACGGGGTGGTGACGGCGGCCGCGGTGTTGCTCATCGCTTGCCCCTGCGCCTTGGGCCTGGCCACCCCCATCAGCCTGACCGTGGGTGTCGGACGAATGGCCGAGGCCGGGATTTTGGTGAGAAACGGCGAGGCCCTCGAGACCGCAGCGCGCCTCAACGTCATGGTGCTGGACAAGACGGGCACCCTGACCGAAGGTCGGCCCACCCTGGCGGCAGTAGTGGCGGCCCCCGGCCATGAGGAGAACGAGGTCCTGGCGCTGACGGCCGCGGTCGAGGTCCTCTCCGAACACCCGGTGGCGGTGGCCATCGCTGTGGGAGCGAGGCAGCGGGGCCTGTCGCTCCCCGCGGCCCAGGGCTTCCAGGCGATGTCCGGCCGCGGTGTCCTGGCCAGGGTCGAGGGCCGGCGCCTGCTGGTGGGCAGCCACTCCTTTCTGGCCGGCGAAGGCGTCGACCTCGACTCGTTAGCTGCGGCCGCCGAGGCCTGGGCCGACCAGGGCCGGACCGTGGTCTTCGCCGCCGCCGACGGGCAGGCGCTGGGAGCGCTGGCCGTCTCCGACCAGGTGAAGCCGGAGGCTGAGCAGGTGGTGGCGCACCTCCGGGCCATGGGCTGCGAGCCGGTGATGGTCACCGGAGACGAGGCGCGGGCGGCCCGAGCCGTCGCCTCAGCGGTGGGCATCGAGAAGGTCTTCGCCAGCGTGCTGCCCGGGGACAAGGCGGCCCGCATCCGTGAGCTGCAAGGCCAGGGCAAGCTGGTGGGGATGGTGGGCGATGGCATCAACGACGCCCCGGCGCTGGCCCAGGCCGACGTGGGCTTCGCCATGGGATCGGGCACCGACGTGGCCATCGAAGCCGCCGACGTGACGCTTCTGGGAGGCCGGCTCCAGGCGGTCCCGGACGCCATTGCCGCTTCCCGGGCCACCCTCCGCAACATCAAGCAGAACCTGTTGGGGGCGTTCTTCTACAATGTCCTGGCAGTCGGTATCGCCACCGGCGTGCTGGTGCCCTTCCTGGGACCCGGGTGGTTTCTGTCGCCGCTTTTGGCGGGGGCCGCCATGTCCATGAGCTCGGTGACCGTGGTGTCGAACGCGCTCAGGCTGCGCCGAGTTCCTCTGAGAGGCTAGAGCCATGGCTTTTCTCTTGGTCAACCTGCTGGGCCTCGCCGTCATCGGCGCGATCGTTTGGTACTTCTTCCTCTCCAAGCGCGCCGAGGAAGGGTCGGCCGCCGCCGTCGGCGGTGGCAGCCAGGAGGTCCACGTCACCATCAAAGGCGGCTACATCCCCGAGGTGATTCATGCCCGTCCCGGGCTGCCGCTGCGCATTCACTTCCGCCGAGAGGAGACCTCTCCCTGTTCCGAGGAGGTGGTGTTCCCCGAGTTGGGAATCCGTCGCCAGCTACCGGCCTTCGAGACGACCGTGGTCGACATCCCGGCCCCCCCCGCGGGCCGCTACCGCTTCTCCTGCGCCATGGACATGATGCACGGCCGTCTGCAGGTGGAAGAGCACGCGCCTAGCGTGGATGCGGCGACACCGGCGCCCACCGCCGCCGACCGGGACGCCTGGCCGCTGGATCCCATCTGTGGCATGAGGGTGAACCCCGAGCGGCCGGCCGCCACCGCGATCAAGGACGGCGTGACCTACTACTTCTGCAATCCCGGCTGCAAGGTCCGCTTCGAGCAGGGTGGCCCCGCAGCGCCCATGGGAGAGGTTCGGGTGGAACTGAGGCGGTCGCGGCGGTAGCACTCGGCCATCAGCATTCAGCAACCACGATGTCCCGGGAGGGCGACCGTCGTCCCACGCTGCTGCACACCGCTCGAGCGTGCAGCTCAGGGCGGCCGCAGACGGCTTCCGCTCGCCAGCCCCCGTCGGCCCCGTCCGCTGCCGATTGCTGAAAGCCGATCGCCGACGGCTACCGATCGTATAATGGCCTAGACGCCCCCCATGCCCGCCACCGCCCTCGGCGATCGTCTCGCCCGCCTGACGCGTGAGGGAGAGCTGTACGAGAGGCTGCCCGAAGACCGGGTTCGCTGCTTCGCCTGCGGTCATCGCTGCCTGATCCCTCCCGGGCGCGAGGGCGTGTGCCGGGTTCGCTTCAACCAGGATGGCGTGCTGCGGGTGCCCTTCGGCTACGTGGCCGGGCTTCACCTGGACCCGGTGGAGAAGAAGCCCTTCTTTCACGCGCTTCCCGGGGCCAAGGCCCTCTCCTTCGGCATGCTGGGCTGCGACTTCCACTGCGGCTATTGCCAGAACTGGGTCACCTCGCAGGCTCTACGCGATCCGGCGGCGGGGTCTCTCTTCGACGAGATCGCCGCCCCGCAGCTGGCCCGTTTGGCGATCAGACAGGGGGCTCGCATCGTCACCTCGACGTATAACGAACCCCTGATCACCAGCGAGTGGGCGGTGGCGGTGTTCAGGGAAGCGCGGCAGGCCGGGCTCGTCTGTTCCTACGTCTCGAACGGCAACGGAACCGAGGAGGCGATCGAGTACCTGAGGCCCTGGGTCTCGCTCTACAAGGTCGACCTCAAGAGCCTCGACGACAAGCACTACCGCTCTCTGGGCGGCACGCTGGAGCGCGTGCTCGCGACCATTCGGGCGCTCCATGAGAAGGGCTTTTGGGTGGAAGTGGTGACGCTGGTGGTGCCCGGCTTCAACGACTCCGAGTCCGAACTGGCCGGCATCGCCCGCTTCCTGGTCTCGGTCTCGCCCGACATCCCGTGGCACGTCACCGCCTTCCATCGCGACTACAGGATGACGGGACCCGACAACACCGACACCCGGAGCCTGCTCAGGGCCGCTGAGATCGGTGTGGCCGAGGGGCTCCGCTATGTGTACGCGGGCAACCTGCCGGGGGCCGTGGGGCGCTTCGAAAACACCTACTGCCCGGGCTGTCGGGCTCTGCTCATCGAACGGGTGGGCTTCCGGGTGGTGCAGCACCTGATTCCCGACGGGATTTGTCCCCTCTGCCGGACGGTGGTCGCCGGCTTCTGGGAGCCTCAGGCGGCCGCGCTGGCGGCAAACGCGGGGTCCGATGCGGTGGCCGCGGGGCCGCCTCGTGTGCGGGGGCTCGGGGGG